>CAYLSK010000113.1:0-9373 GCA_964385975.1 uncultured Anaerolineaceae bacterium
TCGCCGACCGATGGTCGGGCACCATGAAGGGCGGGCTGGTGGCGGTGGCAGGGCTACTGGCGCAGGACCCGGGCACGGCCGGCTGCGGGGGGTCGGATCAGGGGCTGACCGCCATCTTCTGCGACCGGACCGGTCGCCTCGACGCCATTCCCACGGCCGCCGGGGCGACGGCATCCGGTCCGGTGGCCTCGGCGGGCAGCCCGGGCGCATCGGCGACATCCGGCAGCGGCTCGATGCCCCACCTCCACCCCCGGATCCTCCCGGGAACACCGATGCCCGAGCTGTTCCGGTTTGACTCGCGCTCGCCCGACGCCGGGGTCGGCGCCGTGCCGGCGATCGTGATCGGTCGGTTCGCGAGCGCGCAGCCCGCGGACTGCCCAGGCGGGGGCGGCCGCTGTCGCGACGAGTTCATCCTGGAGCGGCTCGCCTGGGCGGCCGGCAATTGGTTCGATCGCACCCTGGTCCGCGACCCGGGGCTTCCCGAGGCCGTGATCCCGTCGATCGGGCCGCGTCCTCAGGCGATCGCCTCGCGTGAAACGGACCGGATGGAGCAAATCCTCACGCTGGCGGTCTTCCAGCCTGGCTGGCTGGCGGAGATCGATCCCGTGGCGGCCCGGGCGGCGGCGGCCGGTCGCGCGGCCATCGATGCCGGGCAGGGGGCCGACGGCCCCGTCTGGTATCTGCGCTCGGTGAGCCGGCCGATGCCCGACCGCGAGCGCCACCTCACCTGGGCCGTGATGGACCATGCGACGGGCCGAATCCTGGCGACCGGAACCGTCGGACAGGATTGACAGCGCGAGGTTCGAACCCGGATGACCGCGCCGAAGCCGTACTTGGCAGACGACGCGCAGGCTGGCGGGTCTCAGCCGCTCGTCGCGCGCGAGGGAGCTGGAATGGGCTCGGCGCAGGCGTCGATCGGCAGGCACTCGGGCAGGCTCGTGGTCGACGCCCGACCCGGCCGGATTCTCAGAAATGCCCCCACGTAGACCCCGGCCAGGATCACCAGCCCGCCGAGGACGAATGAGGGCGAGGGGCGCTCCCCGATGAGCACGGCCGCGAGCGAGACCGTCACGAGCGGCAGGAGGAGGGTCAGGTACGAGACGGCCGAGGCGGTCCACCGTTCGAGCGTGTACAGGTAGAGGGCGAACATCACCACTGAGCCGGGAACGACCAGGTAGGCGATCGCCGCCCAGGTCGCTGCCTGGGTCGGCAGTACCCAGGGTTCGCCGGCCGCCAGCGACAGGACGACGAGGATCGCGGCGCCGGTGAGCATCGCGACCGCGTTCGTCGCGAACGGATCGCTCCTTGGGATCCACTTGGCGATCACCCCGGTCTCGGCAATGCAGACGGTCCCCAGGAGGACCAGCACGAGCGAGGCGACCGGCACGTTAGCGCTGACCTGGTCGGCGAACACGAACGCCACGCCGGCCAGGGCGATGACCGCGCCAAGCAGCCCTTGAGCCCGAAACCGCTCCTGTCCGTGGACGATCGCTAAGCCGAACGTCAGGAGCGGGGTCAGGGCGATCAGGACCTGGGCGGTTCCGGCCGGCGTCTCGCGCATGCCGGCGTAGACGAAGCCGTAGCTCGCCGCGAACCCGACCACGCCATACAGGACGGCGCCGGCCAGGCTGCGCCCTCTCGGGAGCTTCCGACGCGTGGCAACCGCGATCGCCAGCATGATCAGGCCAGCCGCCGCTATCCGGATCGTGGCGCCCCAGAACGGAGAGAGCTCCTGGACGGTCTGGCGGACCCCGATCGCGTTGGCTCCGCCGAACAGGACCACCGCAAAAAAGGCGAGGAGCGTCGAGCGCTCGGGACCGACGCCGCTCGGGGACGGAGCGCTCATTGTCGGGACACCTGCCTGACGCGGCCGGGGCCTGTGGGACACCCATCGCCGCAGCCGCCATTGTGGCACCGCAACAACGCCGGCGCGATGATCCGGGCGAGCTGGTGGACCTCGCTCGTGCGGCACGTCCATCAGGCTGTCGAGTCCCACGCGAGCCGTTACGCTGCTCGGCGACAGTTGGAACGCCGATATCTCACGGTGGGGTCAGGACGGGAGGGCCTACGGTGCATGATCCGCGCCGCTCCGGACCCGGCTCCGCGGCTGAGGTCCTGGGCGCCGCGCTGATTCTTGGGCTGACCTCGTTCGGCGGTCCGGTCGCCCACATCGGCCACTTCCGGCGCGAGTACGTCGAGCGCCGCAGGTGGCTCGACGATGCCGAATTCGCGGACCTGGTTGCGCTCTGCCAGTTCCTGCCCGGCCCGGCCAGCAGCCAGCTGGGGATCGCCATCGGGACACGGCGGGCGGGGGTGGCTGGGGGCGTGGCGGCCTGGGTCGGGTTCACGCTCCCGTCGGCAATCGCGATGATCGCCTTCGGGCTGCTGCTGGCATCGACCGACCTGTCCTCAGCGGGCTGGGTGCACGGCCTCAAGCTGGCCGCTGTGGCCGTGGTCGCCCAGGCGATCTGGGCAATGGCCCGGGGCCTCACCCCCGACGCGCCACGGCGGGCGATCGCCCTCGTCGCGGCCGGGATCGCCATCGTGTGGACCTCGACAGTCGCGCAGGTCGCGCTCATCGCCGGGGGTGCGCTCGTCGGTCGCCTCCTGCTCGCCCCGCCGCCTGGGGCCATGGCCGGCCCGGCATCGCGGGTGATCCCCCGCAGCGTCGGAGCCATGTCGCTGGTGCTGTTTTTCGGGCTGCTGGTCGGGCTCCCGGCAGTGCGGGGCACCGGCAGCAGCCCGATCGCGCTTTTCGAGAGCTTCTACCGTTCGGGTGCGCTCGTCTTCGGCGGTGGCCACGTGGTCCTCCCGCTCCTTCACTCGGCAGTCGTCGAACCAGGCTGGGTGACGGACGATCGGTTCCTGGCCGGCTACGGCGCGGCCCAGGCCGTGCCCGGCCCGCTGTTCACGATCGCTGCCTTCCTGGGCACAGTCGCCACGGTCCCGCCGGGCGGGCCTGCGGGCGGCATGCTCGCCATCGTCGCGATCTTCCTGCCATCGTTCCTGCTGATCTTCGGCACGCTCCCCTTCTGGGACCGGATCCGCCGCTCCCGGGGCGTCCGGCGCGCGCTGGCAGGCACGAACGCGACCGTCGTGGGACTCCTGAGCGCGGCATTCTGGAACCCGATCTGGACGGGCTCGATCGGGATGCCGATCGATGTCGGCGTCGCCGCTGGCGCACTCGCCCTGTTGGCAAGCCGCCGGGTTCCTCCGATCGCGGTCGTCCTCCTTGCCGCAGTCGCGGGACAGCTACTGGGATCTCGTGGGTAGCGTCCTCGCCCTGGCCAGCGCCGTTGCCTATTCCGCGATGTATTTCCTGGTCCGCGCCGGCGTACGAAAGGGCGACCTCGATGGCGGCGCCTTCGTGACAACGCTGGTGAACGCCGTCTTGCTGTCGACCGGTGTGGCCATCCTGGCGTTAACCGGCCACACGATCCCGTGGAACGTCCACGGGGTGGTCTGGCTGACGATCGCCGGGCTGCTCGGCACATTCAGTGGACGGGTGCTGATGCTGGCCGGCCTGCGCCGGATCGGACCGGTCCGGACGGCCTCGATCGTGAACTCGACCCCCATCCTGACCATCACGATCAGCGTGCTCGTCCTGGGCGAGGTCCTGTCGGGCCGCGTCGTCATCGCAGCGTTCCTGGTCCTGATGGGCCTCAGCCTGCTGGCCGTGGACGCGTTCGAGACGCCGGATCCAACGCTGGTCGGGGCCGGCCGCCGCCCGGGCCCGGCTGGATCCACGCCGCTGGAAGCGCCGCGGGCCCGAAGCACGACGCCGGCCGTGGTGGGCCTTGGCCTGTCGGCTCTCTCCGCGCTGTCATTCGGGACGGCGCGAGTCGCCCGACGCGTAGGCCTCAGCGCGATCCCCGACCCGCTGGCCGGCGCGATGGTCGGCGCCTGCGCCGCCCTCGTCTCGAACCTGGTTCTCCAGGCCGGCCAGGGCCGGCTCTCCACTGTCGTCGTCGCCAGCCTGCGGGACGTTCGGCCAACGCTCTGGCTGGCCGGGGTCGCCTCGACGATCGGGCTGCTCAGCTTCTTCTTAGCCTTGCAGTTCTCGCCGCTCTCCCACGTGGCCGTGATCGCGTCGTCTGAGACGGTGATCACGATGATGATGAGCTGGCTGCTCTTCCGGCGGCGGGAGGCGCTTTCGGGTCGGATCCTGATTGCCGCAACGTGTGTCTTCAGCGCGGGCGTCCTGACCGCGCTCGGCTGAGTCGCGCGCGTCGAGCCATCGGCCGCGGCCGGGTCCCGACGACCGCGAGTCTATCTACTCAAATCACCTTGATTGTCCCGACACCTCCCTGGAGATCCAGCTCCACCCGGTTGACCGCCGAGGCGAAGTCCGGCGACGCGTAGCCGTCGGGGCTCCGCGGGAAGCGCGCCTCGTCGACCGTGGTGGTTCCCAGGGCCATCCGCGATCGGATCCGCGCGGCAACCCCGGCCGGAACCTCCACGGTCAGGGAGCCACGCTGGATACGCATAACTCCTCCAGCCCCTTCGTCGGTGGTGACCGGTCGTGGCTCGGCGAGCGCGCGTGCGGTGTCGGCGGCGGCTGAGCCCTTGTTCTCAGGATGGCACGCTTCGTCAAGGTTCGGGCGTGCCATCCGGCCCAACTTGGCGGCCGATCCGGCATCCAGCCAGCCCGTTCGGGTAGAGTTATGAGCGGCCCCGAACAGGGCCGGCCAGGGAGGTGGATCGCGTTGTCCTGTTCGATGGAGGGCCCGGGATCGCGCCCGATGCTCGACCGTCTTGACCGGTTGTTGGCCCGGGGAGCCAGCGTGCCGGAGCTCATCGAGTCGAGGAACCCCGGTGTCGGCGCCTGATCCCGCCGCGCCCGACGCAGCCGCGGGCGACGCGACCACCGCGGACGTGACCGCGGCCGCCACGCCTGATCCCGACGTGACCGCCGACGCGCGCCAGTTCCTGGAGCAGGTCGAGGCGCGCCTGCACGAGCTCGCCAAGCGAGCGTCGCGCGCGCTGTGGGTCCAGCAGACCTACATCACCAACGAGACCGAGCAGATCGCGGCCGAGGCGACGCGCGATCTGATGCGCGCGTCCCTGGAGGCGTCCCTTGCCGCGCGCCGCTTCGACGGCCTCGCGCTTCCCGACGATCTCGCGCGAAAGCTGCTCCTCCTCAAGCTCGCGGACTCGCTGCCTGGTCCGCCCGATCCGGCCGAGCAGGACGAGCTTGCCGAGGTGGCGACCGGGCTGGAAGGGTCCTACGGCAGGGCGAAGTACCGGCCCGAGGGTCGGGAACCGATGGACCTCGACGCGCTCGATCGGCGCATGGCTGACAGTCTCGACCCGGCCGAGCTGCTCGAGGCATGGACCGGCTGGCACTCCATCGCACCCCCGCTGCGGGCTCCCTTCAGCCGGCTGGTGGAGTTGACCAACGCCGGCGCCCGCACGCTGGGATTCGACGACGTGGGACACCTTTGGCGGTCGGGCTATGACCTGCCGGCGGAGGAGTTCGAGGCCGGGCTGGACAGCCTGTGGGAGCAGATCCGGCCCCTTTACGAGGCGCTCCACGCCTACGCCAGGACACGGCTCTCGGCGTTCTACGGCCCCGACGTTGTCTCAACCGACGGACCCATCCCGGCGCACCTGCTTGGCAACATGTGGGCGCAGGAGTGGCAGCACATCTTCCCCCTGCTGGCGCCGGAAGGGGCGACCCAGCCCTATGACCTCACCCGGCTCCTCCAGCGCGCCGGCTACGACCCGGTCCGGATGGTACGGACCGGCGAGGCGTTCTTCAGCTCGCTGGGGTTCGAGCCCCTGCCCGACACATTCTGGGAACGCTCGATGCTCACCAGACCGGCCGACCGCGAGGTGGTCTGCCACGCCAGCGCGTGGGACCTGGACGGCGATCTCGACCTGCGCATCAAGATGTGCATGTCGATCACCGGCGAGGACTTCCAGACCGTCCACCACGAGCTGGGTCACATCTACTACGACCGTGCATACCGCCAGCAGCCGTACCTGTTTCGGGGCGGTGCCAACGACGGCTTTCATGAGGCAATCGGGGACGCGATCGCGCTGTCGGTCACGCCCGATTACCTGGTCCGATTGCGTCTCCTGGACGAGGCGCCGGATGCGCGCTTTGACATCGGCCTCCTGCTGCACCGGGCGCTCGAGAAGGTGGCGTTCGTGCCGTTCGCCCTGGTGGTCGACCGCTGGCGCTGGGGGGTCTTCTCGGGCGCGATCGCGCCGGGCGACTACAACCGGGCTTGGTGGGACCTGCGCGCCCGCTACCAGGGGATTGCACCGCCGATGGCGCGCAGCGAAGCGGACTTCGATCCCGGGGCGAAATACGACGTTCCAGCTCATGTTCCGTACGCGCGCTACTTCATCGCCGCCATCCTCCAATACCAGTTCCATCGGGCGTTGACCGATGTCGCGGGCGTGAGGGGACCGCTCCACCGCCGATCGATCTACGGCAGCAAAGCCGCCGGGCATCGCCTCGAGGCGATGCTCCAGTTGGGCCAGAGTCGCCCGTGGCCGGACGCGCTCGAGGCGCTGACGGGGTCGCGCCGCATGGACGCAACGGGGCTGCTTGACTATTTCGGCCCGCTCAAGGCCTGGCTCGACGAGCAGAATCGGGGCCGGCCCGTCGGGTTCTGATCCGGTCCGGGCGCGGTGCCAACGAGCCCGGCCCTCGTCGGCCCCTGCGCGTCAGAGCAGGACGACGCCGCCGACGACCGCCGCCGCCCCGAGCAGCGTCCGCCAGCCAACGTCTTCCGTCCCGCGCAGCAGGAGCCACGTGAAGGCGACCGTGAAGAGCGGGGCGCTTGCGGTGATCGGGTAGACAAAGCTCACCTCGCTGCCGGCCAGGCCCGCGGTGATGAAGATGATCCCGAGCGCCTGGAGGATGCCCGAGACGATGAAGGCCGGCATCGCGCGCCCGCGGAGGGTGCCTCGGCCGCTCGGCCACGTCGCGCGGGTCAGCCGCCACGGGCGAGACATGATCACGGCGTAGAGCAGACCCGTGACCGCTCCCACCAGCGCCGCGGTGATGGGAATCGAGGCGTCGTCGAGGCCGAACTTCACGACCAGCGGGCGGACCCCGTACGAGAGGGCCGACGCGAAGCCCGCCAGGACCCCCGCGTCGAGGAGTTGAAACGGCTTCCCGCGGCGCCAGGTCACCAGGACGATCCCGGCCACGATCGACCCCGTCGCCAGCCAGTGCAGGATCGTCACCGGCTCGTTGAAGAAGGCGACAGCCAGCGCCGTGGTGAACAGCGGGGCGGAGTTCTTGATCGCGGTCGCCGGTGAGGCGCCCAGGCGCTCGATTGCGATGTACATCCAACGACGACCGATCCCGGCTCCGAAGAGGCCGCCGATCGCGAACCCGGCGAATGCGCGGAGGGTCACCTGGTCCCAGTGGAGTCCGCCCACGAACGGCAGCAGGGCGACGTTGACCGGAATGGCAATCGCCAGGGCCACCATCACGGCCCCGTCGACGCGGCCGGCCCGCGCGAACCCGAACTTGACCAGGATCGGGCTGAGGCCGAAGCAGATGGCGCTGCCGAGTGCCAGAAGCTTGTCGTCCACGACGCTAGACGTCTTGAGGACGTCTAGCTGCTGCGGCTGAGTCAAGTTTCATGAGGCGAGTTTGGCTCCGATCGCCCAGCGATCGATGGCGAGTTCGAGTTGTTGGAAGGGACGGCGCAGGCGGCTGTCGGCGGTGGGTCGAGGGTCGACGAGCTGGGCGACCGCCGGGCGGATGAGGCGGGCGTAGGCGCGGGTGAAGAAGAGGGCGGTCCGGAAGCCGAGGTCGGTGACCCGATAGCGGTGGCTCTTGGGGATGCGCTCGATGAGCCCGTGCAGGCGGAGCCGGCGGAGCTCGTAGCTGAGTCGGCCCTGGCGAAGCTCGTCCGGGCTGAGTCCCAGGAGCGGCGCGAGGTAGCCGCGCAGGTCGCGAGCGGCGAAGCCGGCCGGCTGCAGCCGGAAGATGACGAGCGCCGAGAGGAGGGTCTGGGTCCGTTGATCCGCGAAACGGAGTGCTGAGACCCGTTGGCCGTCGACCACGGCCGGCTGGGTGAGCCGGCCGAACGTCGTCTCGCCGAGGATCGGGTCGTGGCTGATTCGTTGGACGTCCAACAGACGTCGATTGGCCTGTGCGCCGACCTCCCGCAGGGCGGGCAGGTTGACCAGCCGCTTGCCGATCCCAAAGTCGCGGGCATCGTTGATGACCGTCTCGGTCCGCAGCGCCCGACCCTCCTTGTGGTACTGCTTGATCCGGGAGCTCTTGTAGTCGACGTACAGGTGGGGCACGACGCCAGCGGTGATGACCCGGGTCCGGAAGCGACCCGGCGTCGTGCGGGTGACCCGCCGGTTGAAGATGAGCGCGACCTCGTCGGGCCGCCCGAGATCGAGGTTCTCGCGGATCACCTCCTCAAAGAAGACCCGGCCGGTTTGCGGCCGGTCGAACACCTGGGTCAGGCTGACCTCGGCCTGGAGGACCGACAGCTCATAGCGGTAGCCGGCGGCCCGGTCGGCCTCGGTGTACGGGTTGGGCAGGCGGGCGAGCCACTTGCGCAGGAAGGCCTCGATCCGGGCCGGGCCGAGCCCATCGCAGATCGCCTGGAGCCGGGCCGGGTCGGCGCACGAGCGGAAGCCGTTGTCGAGCGGCTCGTAGGCGACCCCGGCCTTGGCCAGCTGGCGCTTGGCGTACTCGTGGCCGTTGAGGCAGAGCCGTCCGGTGTACGGGAAGTACGAGCTGAACTTCAGGAAGAACGGGCCGAAGTCGGCATCGACGGCGTAGACGTAGAACTGGTTGACGATCGCGCTCGATTGGACGATCCAGGCGTACGGCCGGCCGGTCGTCCGGTTGTGGCGCTTCTCGGTCCGAAAGACGGTCGTCTTCTCCTGGGCCCGGCCGACGAACAGGACGCCCTCGCTCCCGGTGAACCGCGCCAGGTGCTCCTTCGCGATGTCGTCCTTGCGCTCACCCCGCTTGAAGTCGATGAGCGGCACGCTCTCCCGCTCGGCGAAGGCCTTGAGGGCGGTGACGAACGCCGCGCTGATCGGGGCCATGAGCGCGGAACTGGCGATCGGCTGGCCACGATGATCGCGGAAGAAGCCGAGCACGCCCGGGACCCGCTGGAGGGTCGGCACATAGACGTTGAGGTAGAGCCGGTCGAGGCATTCGACCTCCAACGTCACGTGCTTATTGAGGATCGTCGCCACGGACTGCGGTACGCTCATCGTCGGCTCCGGCTTGACGGGGGTCCCTCGTGGACCACTGACCGCTTGACGGTCCTATCTGCCCGGCCCTCGTGGCCGTGGCCTTCCCGCACGCCGGAGCCTACGCCTCACCGCTCAAGGCGTGAGCACGTCTCGTCGGTCTGAGGCGGAGCCTCGTTAG
>CAYLSK010000114.1:0-9302 GCA_964385975.1 uncultured Anaerolineaceae bacterium
TGACCGAGCCCATCGTCGCCGACGATCTGTTCGATCGCCTCCGCGAGCTGTCCCGATGCGACGCGCTCGTCGCGCTCGATGGCGGGGTGGGGACATTGGCCGAAGTCACCGTCACGTGGGCCAACCTGCAGACCGACGCCCACATCACGCCACCATTGATCCTCGTTGGCGCAATGTGGGAGGGTCTCCTTCCTGTCCTTCGTCATACACTCGTCGTCGACGACCGGGACATGGCCCTGCTGCGGGTCGTTCGCGATCCGTCCGAGCTCGTGGCCGAGATCCACCGGGCGCTCGGTGAGCGGCGCCAGGGCGGCCCGCAGCGAGGTTGATCAGCACACACCAGCGAATAACATCCTGTTGTCAGTGAGTCATGTTGGAGTAAACTCGCCTACTCCTCTGTAGGGGCGGGGCATGAGCGAGCTCGGGCACGATCCGCTTCACCAGGTCCGTTTGCCTGTCATCCGCGTGCCGGAGCGCCCTGCCGGCAACGAGCGGTCGGGAGCGGACCTGCAAATCAGGCTGTTTGGGGCCATCCGGCTGGCGTGGCGCGGACATGACATCCGGCCCGCCGGTCGAAACGCGCGAGCACTCATCACGATCCTTGCCCTGGAACGGCGACCTAGGTTTCGGGACGCCATTGCGGCGGACTTGTGGCCGGACCTCCCGGAACCGGAGGCTGGCTCGGCGCTGCGCCAGGCGCTCTGGTTGTTGAAGTGCGGGATGATCGAGGCCGGCATCGACGCGGCGGCCGTCCTCGACAGCGACAAGGAGCGGATCGGACTCAAAAGGGAGTGCACGGTCGAGCTCGACGTGGCTCGCTTCGAGAATTGCATGCTCGGTCATCCGGCGCGCGTCGAGGAAGCCATCGACCTCTACCGGGGCGACCTGGCGGAAGGCATCAACCTCGAATGTGTTGCCAGAGATCGTGAGCGGTTGGCCGATCTGTTCGAGGATGCGCTGGCCGAGGCGTCCCGCCGCCGCCTGCTCGACGGTGACCTGGCCGGCGCTCGCGACGCTGCCTATTGCCTGCTGCGCCGCGACCCGCTCCGCGAGGAAGCCCATATGGTGCTGATCGAGCTGTATGGGCTCAACGGCTCGCGCTCCCAGGTGTCTCGCCAATACCGCCGGCTTCGGACGATCCTGGCGGCCGAGCTGAACGTCGAGCCCCTCCAGGAAACGGAAGACATCTATCGAATCGCCATTCGCCGCGCGGCCGCGCGATCTGACCTCCGAGCCGTGTGGGCCACCGGATCGGAGCCCGTGCTCGGAGGGTCGAGCCCTAACTGACGTCTGACCCTCGGGGCCCAGCCGGCCCGGCGCGTCCCTGCCACCATTCCCTCGACACGTTGCGTTGGTTCTCGCCATGACGAGGAGGCAGACGGATGAAGATCGGGACGCTCGTTCCGCAGGGTTGGGTCGGCGAGTACGACGGCTGGGAGCCACTCGACGCTTGGCGCCGGACGATCGAGGTCGCAAGGCAGGCCGAGCGGCTCGGCTTCGAGTCGATCTGGCTGTTGATCCCGTGCCAACTGATACTAAGGTCCTAGGGTACCCCGCTCTCAGCGCGCCATCGGGCCGAACCTCTGCACGGGCTGGCCGTAGTCGTCGAGCTCGCCCGGCTTCACGGCCTCGGCGGCGAGGTCGGCCTCCATGAAGCGTTGCTGGTCGGGGCCAATGGCGTCCCATATCCCCGACAGGCGGACGTCGGGGGTCCGTGCCGCAGCCGCGGCCACCGCCGGGTCGAGCGCGAATTCCGCGACGACGCCGCCCGGATCGACCGAGGCGAACAGCCGCCCCGCCCGAGACCAGGTGACGGTCCCATCCGGCTCGAGGTCGGTGGCAATGCCATCGAGCTGGCCGGCGGCGTCCGCAAGCAGCTCGCGCAGCGTCATCGGCCGGCCGCGGCCAGGATCGCCGCGAGGTCGCCGACGTGGTCCTCGTAGTGCGCGGTCGTCTCGGTGAGGAAGAAGCGCTGGTGGTCGCCGTGCTTGAGCCAGCGACTCTCGGGCACGACCGTGAGGTAGCCACGGAGCTGTCCCGGCAAGCTGCCGAATCGGGCGCGCAGGTCGTCCATCGAGAGCGCCGCAAAGCGTGCGTCGATCTCGGCGTTCACGACCTCCCCGCCGCGCGTGTCCCAGTCCGCGTCCGCGCGCTCCTTGGCGGGACTCGTCTCGTTCACCGCCAGCTCGTTGGCGACGGCAAGCGCGACCTCCTGCCCGGAGAGCAGGTGTCCCATCAGCTGGCGGCCCGACCAGCCGTGGGCGCTCTCGACCGGGACGCTGAGTTGTTCGTCGGTCAGATCGGCGAGCGCCTCGAACGGCCGGAAGGCGTCGCGTTCCTCATCGAGGAATTCGAGGGCGTCGAGGTACATGCCACGCATGGTAGCCGCTGCGAGTCGAACGCCTCGGACCGCGATGGTAGGTTCTCGTTGATCGCCTCGCGGAGCGTGCGCGCCCGCGGGAGCGTCGAGCGCTTGATCCGATCGGCGGGACGCTCGTTCGGATCGCCCCACGTGCTCGTTCGCCAGTCAGTGACGCTTGCCGGGTTGACATGGCCGTGGAGCCTGAGTGGCGAGCAGGGCGGGCATCGTCGCAAGTGTGCCAGCCGAAGTCTCCGTTAGGCGCGCGCGGGCTCGGGCACTCGCTGGATCGCGGCCAGGACGCGATCGATCGCAACAGCCAGATCGTCGATGTCTGACTCGGTCGCGATCGCGGGGATCGCGCCCATGCCTCGCGGGGCCAGGTAGAAACCTTCGAGCAGCAGGCCGAGGAAGAGCGCAGGCGCACCCGCCACTCCGGTCGCCACCGCCGACACCGCATCGCCTGACCAGATCTGGAAGAGCGATCCGGCGACGTTGATCCGCGCGTCGAGACCGTCGCGCTCGATCGCCGCCTCGACTCGGGTCCGAAGCCGCTCGCCCAGCCCGTCGAGCCGGGCGTACGCGTCGGGCGTGAGCTCGCGCAACGTCGCCAACCCAGCGGCAGCAGCCACCGGGTTGCCGTTGAATGTCCCGCCGTGGCTGACGGCGCCCGCTCGTCGGGCGTCGAAGATCTCCATGACGTCGGCGCGGCCCCCGAACGCCGCCAGCGGATAGCCGCCACCGATGATCTTGCCGAGCGTGGTCAGGTCCGGCCGGACGCCGAAGCGCTCCTGGGCGCCGCCTGGAGCGACTCGGAACGAGATGATCTCGTCGAAGATGAGCAGCGCTCCGTGGCGCTCGGTGAGGGACCGAAGGAAGCGCAGGAATTCGGGGTCGGCGGCGCGGACGCCGCCCGCGCCCTGGATCGGCTCGATGATGACTGCGGCGAGGTCGAGCTCGCGGCCGGCCAGGACGCGCTCGACGCCTTCGGCATCGCCCCACGGCAGCTCGGTGATCAGGCTCGACATCACCTCGGGCACGCCTGGCGTGCCGGTCATCACGCCGTCGTGGGTGCCGTGGTACGAGTGGTCGAACTTGGCGATGAGCGGTCGCCGGGTGAACGCGCGAGCCGCCCGGACCGCGAACATCGTCGCCTCTGTGCCCGAGCTCGTAAAACGCAGTCGCTCGATCGAGGGAACTCGACGGCGGATCTCCTCCGCCAGCTCGATCTCGGCCTCGGTCGGCGCCGCGAAAGCCGACCCGCGCCTGACCTGAGCCTCGACGGCCGCGACCACGGCCGGATGCGCGTGGCCCAGGATCAGCGAGGTGTAGTTGCCGAGGAAGTCGCGGTAGGCATTGCCGTCGACGTCGATGACGCGCAGCCCCGCGCCGGACTCGATGTAGGGGGGATATGGCGCGGTGTAGACGGTCGTTCGGGTCGACCCGCCCGGCAGTGAGGCCGTCGCGCGCTCGAACAGCTCGCGCGAGCGCGGCGTGCGCGCGAGGTAGTCATCGATCAGCGCCATGGCGTCAGTCTGCACGTCAACCGCAGAATCGAGAAGCCCCGTCGCGCCTCGAGCGCCGACGGGACTGCCGGGATGCAGGTCCGCGGTGCGGTCGGGCACCATCAAGGAAGGTCGGGCAACGGTTGAGTTGCCGATTCGCGTGCCCGCGGCGCACAGTCCTGGATGACAACACGCACTCGAATGAGGGGGATCATGCAAGACCATCGTCGGACGCGTCCAACCGTGCGAACGATCGCGGTCGGCGGTTCCGTTTTTGCCATCGTGGCGCTCCTGACGCTCCTCGTGTCGCCAGTGAGCGCGTCGACCCCCGCGAGCCTCGTGCTCGCAACAGGACTTCCCAGCCACTCCTTGACGCCGGGCGCGACGAACCCCGAGGTCACCCAGGCGACCATCAGCCAGACGATCTGTCTCGTCGGCTGGACCGCCACGATCCGCCCGTCGAGCAGCTACACGAGCGCGCTCAAGGCAAAGCAGATCGCGACATACGGCTTCACCGACCATCATCTCGCCGACTACGAAGAGGACCACCTCATCTCGCTCGAGCTCGGCGGGAGTCCGCGAGACCCGCTCAATCTGTGGCCTGAGCCACGCCACATCCGACTGGCGAACGGGACCGATGTTGGTGGCTACACCAAGGACGCCTTCGAAAATGCTCTCAAGCGACGCGTCTGCGCCGGCACGCTGACGCTCGCCTCGGCCCAGCGCGAGATCGCCCTGAATTGGGTCAAGTATTGGAAGCTGAGTGCGAGCAGTGGCGCTGCGTCGCCGTCGCCGAGCCCCGCGCCATCGCCGACGGCCAGCGCAACCCCGAGCCCGACGCCATCGGCGAGCCCGCCTGACGCTGTCGCGGCTGCAACTGCAGCTGGTGCCACCGCTGTGTGCAACGACGGCGCGTGGTCGTACAGCGCGACCCGCTCGGGCACCTGCTCAACCGACGGCGGTGTCTACTGGTGGACCGGCGTTGTCGGTCCGCCCGGAGCGGGCTGACCTCGCGACAGCGGCGGAAACGGATCTGGCCGGTGCCCGGACTCGGGGCGACCAATGCAGCGATGGCGGGGCCGTCGCCTGGTGCCAGCTCTCGCAGCGTGTACCCATCCAGGCCAGCCCCCACATCGCCCACCGGTCAGACGCGCGCGGCCTGAGCGTCAATCGGCGGCAAGGCGTGGGTGCGGATGAGCTCGCGATACCAGAAGGCCGAGTCCTTCCAGGTCCGCTCGAGGGTCTCGAGGTCCACCCGCACGATGCCGAAACGCCGATCGAAGCCCCACGCCCACTCGAAGTTGTCCATCAGCGACCAGACGAAGTAGCCGCGAACGTCCGCGCCCGCGTCCAGCGCCGCACCGGCGGCCTCGATATGGTCGTGCAGGTAGGCGATGCGACGCGGGTCGTGGACTCGGCCGCCGGCACTCACGACATCTTCGAATGCCGCGCCGTTCTCGGTCACCATGAGCGGCAGCGTCGGGTATCGCTCGTGCAGGCTCACCAGCAGCTCGGTCAGGCCGGCCGGCTCGATGTTCCAGCCCATCTTCGTATAGGGACCCGGTTGCGGCAGGAACTCGACATCGTCGGCGGCGATCCATGGGCTGACGGCACCTCGCCCGTGCCCGTCCGCGCGCAAGCGCTCACCATCGCCGCGCCAGCGCCGAACCAGGACTGTCGAGTAGTAGTTCACTCCGAGCAGGTCGAGCGGCGCGGCGATCTGGGCGAGATCGCCATCGCGGACGAAGCTCCAGTCCGACACCGAGCGCGTGTCATGGAGCAGATCGGCCGGGTAGGCGCCACCGAGCATCGGCCCCAGGAACGCCCGATTCGCCAGCGCATCGATCCTGCGGACGGCGTCGCGATCGGCCTCCGAGGCCGGGTTCTCCGGCCGGATCACATGGAGATTGAGCGAGACGCTGAGCTGCGCGTCTGCCGATGCCGCCGCCCGGACCGCTCGACCGCCCAGGCCGTGAGCGAGGTTGAGGTGGTGGACCGCGGCGAGAGCCGCCGCGGGAACCGTTCGCCCGGGTGCGTGAACCCCCGAGGCGTAGCCGAGATACGCCGAGCAATACGGTTCGTTGAGGGTCGTCCAGATCTTCACCCGGTCCCCGAGCTCGCGCGCCATCCGTTCGGCGTAGTCGGCGAACCGGAGGGCCGTCTCGCGGCTCGGCCAGCCGCCCGCGTCCTCGAGCTCCTGCGGCAGGTCCCAGTGGTAGAGGGTGACGATCGGAGCCACGCCGCGCTCCAGCAGCCCATCCACGAGCGCCGAATAGAACGCGATTCCCTCCGGATTGAAGGCGCCAGATCCGCCGGGCTGAACGCGCGGCCAGGCGATGGAGAACCGGTACGCCCCTATGCCGAGGTCGCGGATGATGTCCAGATCCTGTGACCAGCGATGAAAGTGATCGACCGCGACGTCGCCCGTTTCGCCGTTCAGGATCCGACCGGGTGTGTGGCTGTAGGTGTCCCAGATCGACCGGCCGCGACCACCTTCGGCGACGCCGCCTTCGATCTGGTAGGAGGCCGTGGCGGATCCCCAGATGAACCCCTCGGGAAACGTCCGGCGCCCGGCTGGCGGGGTTGTCATCGCGCTCATCGTACGCTGCTCCGAGGCCGCGGGGCGGATCGCCCCGCGGCTCTAGAGACCCGGGCCTATCATTGGCTCACCGCCCCGCGCGGACCGTGAGGCGGCAACGCGGTGACCGGAGGTGGAGCGATGGGCGCGCATGTTGGCGATCGGATCATCGTAGACTCGGACAAGGTGGGCGTGGCGGCGCGCCAGGGCGAGATCCTGAAGGTGATCCCCCACGAGAGCCACGTCGAATTCCGGGTCCGATGGGACAACGGGCACGTGACCGAGATCCGCCCGAGCGGCGCGAGTTATCGCATTCTCGCGAAGGCCAAGCGCGCGCCCGACTGAACGCCTCGAGGGCTGGTCGCGCGAGCGACCAGCCCTCGTGCGCTGGGGCGCACCGGCACTCAAATCGCCCGGCGATACCGCCCGAAGGCCCGCAGCGCAAGGATCGCGCTGACCACCAGGAAGATCGCCAGCCAGCTGAGCCGCACGGCGATGAACGCCACGTCGCCGGTCCCGTCCAGCGCCGCCCGCGACGCGTCCACCGCCCATGTCAGCGGATTGAACCCCGCGACGGTGGCCATCCAATCGGGCATCAGGTCGGAAACCATGAACGTCGTCGACAGGAAGGCCATCGGCAGGATGATCCCCTGGGAGACGGCAATCAGCGTTTCCTGGGTACGCGCGAGCAGCGCGATCCCATGCGACAGCGCGCCCACGGCAGACCCGAGCAGGATCGATGCGACGAGCATCACGCCGACCCCGACGGTTCCACCCTGGAAGTGGGCGCCGAGCAGTAGCCCCAGCCCCACAAGGATGACCGCCTGGACGACGACGACCAGGGCGCCCTGGGTGAGCGGCCCAACAATGATCCCGACCCGCCGAACCGGCGTGACGAGCATGCGGCCCATCACGCCCCGGTTGACGTCGTCGATCGACGCCGTCCCGGCCCAGCCACCGCTCGACAGCGCGCTCATGGCGACCACGCCGGGTAGCAGGAAGTCCAGGTACGAGCCATGGAATTGGGGCAGCGTGCCCATCGTCTGGAAGAGCTGGCTGAATAGGAGCAGATAGACGACCGGCTGCATCAGGCTAATCGCGACCCACCACGGTTGGCGGATGAAGCTGCGAAGGTGCCGGACGGCGATGGCTCCACTGTGAGCGACGGCGACGGTCATTTGGCGGCCTCCCCGAGGGTACGCTCGGCCGACGCGAACGAACGACCGGTGTGGCGGAGGTAGACATCGTCAAGCGACGGGCGGGAGACGGTCGCCGACGCAACCGGGATGCCGTGGCCATCGAGCGCGGCCAAGACGCCTGGCAGCGCCGTTGCGCCCGCAGCGACTCGAAGGTGGACGGTTCGATCGCCGAAGCGAAGCTCGTCGACCCCGGGCGTCGTGCCAAGAGCCATTCTGACGTCGGCCTCGCTCGAGCCGTTGCGCAGCTCGAGCGCGATCGCATCGCCACGCAGCTCGGCCTTGAGACCCTCGGGCGTGCCCTCCGTCACGACCCGTCCGCGGTCCACGATCGCGAGCCGCCCGGCCAGCCTGTCCGCCTCCTCGAGATAGTGCGTCGTGAGCAGGATCGTGAGTCCTTCGCTCGAGGCGAGCCGCCGGATCTCGTCCCACATCGCCGCTCGGACCTCGGGGTCGAGGCCGGTCGTCGGCTCGTCGAGGAAGAGAACCTGCGGCCGATGGACGAGGCCAATCGCGATGTCGAGGCGACGGCTCATACCGCCCGAGTAGGTGTTGGTGAGCCGATCCGCGGCCTCCGTCAGCCCGACGATCTCGAGGAGCTGGTCGATGCGTTCCGCGAGCGCCTTGCCTCTCAGACCGAAGAAGCGGCCCTGGAGGGTGAGGTTCTCGCGCCCGGTCGCCATCGGATAGACGCCCGATTGCTGCGACACGACGCCGATCTGCTCTCGAACCTTCGACGGCTCTCTGGCGACGTCGAAACCGGCGACGCGCGCGACGCCCGAGTCTGCCTGCGACAGGGTGGTGAGGATCTTGACGGTCGTCGTCTTGCCGGCGCCATTCGGGCCGAGCAGCGCAAAGACTTCGCCCTCCCCCACCTCGAAGGTGACGCCGTCCAGCGCGCGAACGCCGCCGGGATACTCCTTGACGAGGTCGGTAGCCCCTATTGCGACCGATCTTGGATTGCGGTTCATGGACTCGACGGCCTCCAGCTGCGTGGCGTATGATTGTCTTGACGCATGACTAACTGCGTTGCGCAGTATCTTATAACATGAAAGATTCACATGTCAAGACGTTCACGCCATGAACTTGAGGCGGCCGCCATCGACGCGATTCGCGGCTGGCAGACCGACCAGGACATCTTTGACGAGGCTGCCGCAACGTACGCCGGCATCAACCGCACCGACTTCCGTTGCCTGGACATCCTCGATCGGGGCGGCCGAATGACCGCGGGCCAGCTGGCAGCGGCCGCGCGGCTGACCAGCGGTGCTGTCACCGCGGTGCTCGATCGACTCGAGCTGGCAGGGCTCGTCCGACGCGTGCGGGACACCGCCGATCGTCGCCGGGTCATGGTCGAGGTGGCACCTGACCTGATGGCGCGGGCCGCGCCGGTCTACGGGCCGATCGCCGCGGACGGCATGCGCCAGATGGCCACCTACACAGACGAGGAGCTCGCCCTGATCGTTGACTTTATGGAGCGCAGCCGCGCAATGCTGGAGCACCACACGACACGGGTCCTGGAGCTCATCGCCGAGCGGAAACGGAATGAGGCAGGAAAGGCCGGTTAGGCCCGGCGCCCGTCATCCACTTCCTCAGCCTCGGCTGTGCCCTGCCGACTATCATCGGTCGGGACGGTCTCGGTCAACTCGTACTCCGAGGGCGACATC
>CAYLSK010000115.1:0-9216 GCA_964385975.1 uncultured Anaerolineaceae bacterium
GACGTCGTGGAGGAGGGCCGCCTGGATCGCCGCGGGATCGAGCCCGAGCTCCGCCAGGATTTGGGCCGAGGCGATCGGATGCGTGACGTAGGGCTCACCGGACGCCCGGCGCTGGCCCTCGTGGGCGAGCACGGCCAGATCGAACGCGCGCCCGACCGGCTCGAGGTTGGCGCCCGGGTGCTCGGCCAGGATGGCCGCGTCGAGGGCCGATCGAAGCGCTTCGAGATCCGGGACGTCGGCGGCCGCCACGGGCGTTGCGGCGGACGGTCGGCGCGGCCCGCGCCGGGAGGCGGGCTCGTCCGTCGGTGTCTTCGTGTGTGGCTGGGTGTTGGCCATGTCGGATGAGGATAGCAGCGAGCCCGGGCGCGGCCGGCCCTGGTGGCCGCCGGCCGATGGCTCAGCCGAAGCCCGCGCGGCGCAGTGCCTGCTCGGCCTCGGCGCGCTCGTCCCAGGGCTGCGGGCCGTCCGGACCGATGATCGAGCGCTCATGGCCCTTGCCGGCGAGCAGCACGATGTCCGAGGGCCGGGCGCGCTCGATCGCCGCTTCGATGGCGGTTCGGCGGTCGGCGATGAGGAGCAGGTCGTGACCGCGGCGGCGCCCCGCAGCCTCGGCGCCGCGGGCGATCGATTCGATGATGGCGTTGCGGTCCTCGTCCCGGGGGTCTTCATCGGTCACGATCACCAGTCGGCAGCGTTCGCCGGCGATCCGACCCATCGACGGGCGCTTGGCGGTGTCGCGCTCCCCGGCCGAGCCGAAGACGGCGATCAGGCTGCCGCCGCGCGAGGCGGCCACCGGGGCGAGCAGATCCAGGACCGTCGTGAGCGAGGCTGGGCTGTGCGCGTAGTCGACGATCACGCCGAACGGCTGGCCGAGCTCGATCCGCTCCATCCGGCCGGGGACGAGCTCGACGGAGGCGAGGCCCTGGCGGATCGCCCCTGCGTCGAGACCGGTCGCCTCGCCGAGGGCGACGACGGCGAGGGCGTTGTGGACGTTGAACCGACCGGCCAGTCGCAATTCCAGCGTCGCGGCGCCAGACGGCGCGTCATAGGCGATTCGCAAGCGTTGCGAGTCCTCCTCGACGCGAATGGCACGAATGTCGGAGGCCGGGTCCGTGCCGTAGGTCAGAACACGAGCGCCCGCCTCCTGGGTCACCCCAATGAACGCCCCCGCGGACGGGTCGTCCAGGTTCACGATGCCGGTCCGCGGCCAGGATGTTGTGGCCTTGTGGGGCGCCGGGCCGTGGCTGGCCAGCCGCTCGAAGAGCGACAGCTTGGCGTCCCGATACGCCTCCCAGGAGCCGTGCAGGTCAAGGTGTTCATGAGTCAGGTTGGTCAGGATCGCCACGTCGTAGGCGATGGCGTCAACCCGGTGGAGCGCCAGACCATGCGAGGTGGTCTCGATGACCGCCGCTCGATCGCCGGCAATGGCCATCGCCCGAAGGGCCGCCTGGAGCGCCGGCGCCTCGGGGGTCGTGGCGTGCGCCTCGTTCGGCTCGGCAGTGCCGCCGATCCGGGTCATCGCCGTGCTGATCATGCCGGCCCGGATGCCGGCCGCCTCGAGGGCCGAGACGGCAAGAAACGAGGTCGTGGTCTTGCCGTCGGTGCCGGTGATCCCGATCACACCCAGCTCGTGACTCGGGTCGCCGTACCACCAGGCGGCCGCGCTGGCCAGGGCGGCGGGGGTGCCAGCGACCACGAGCTGGGGCAGGGCAACATCCGAGAGAGGGCGTTCCACGAGGGCCGCGGCGGCGCCTTGCCCGGCTGCGATCGCCACGAAGTCGTGGCCGTCCACATGCTGTCCCTCGATCGCGACGAAGAGGCACCCCGGTTGGACTGCGCGAGAATCGTGGGTCACGCCGCGGATGGCCACCTCCGCCAGGGCAGGTGTGCCGATCGCCCGCCCGTCGCGGCGGGCGCCGCGTAACGCTCCGTCCGCGATCAGCAGCTCGATCAGGCCGCCGATGGGTTTCGTCGATGCGGGCTCCGCCGCACGGAGCAGATCGGCCAGTGTCGGATCGGTCATCGGCGCAGCAGCCTCGCGGCTCGCCCGGTCAGCCGGCCGAGCGCGTAGCCGCGCGGATCGAAGACCCGCTCGTGCGCGCCGGTGAGCTCCAGCCAGCGGCCGCCGAACGCCCGTTTGTGCTGGTAGAGGCCAAAGAGCGGGTCCCCCTCGCGAGGTTCCCCGCGCATCCCGGCGACGTCAACGCCTCCGAGGTCCATCTCGCTGCAACCTTCGCGGATCGCCAGCTGGATCGCACGCCAGCGCAGGAGGTGGAGGGCTCCGGGGTGCTCGGTCCGGGTCGCGGCGTGGTCGCCGGAGTGAACGGTTGAGAGCCGACCACCGTGGCGGTAGAGGATGAGTCCGGCCAGGGGGTCGTCGGCGCGTTCACCGCTGGCGCGTGCCTCCAGATAGATGAGATGGCCGGCCGCCAGGGCCGCCAGCCACCAAGCCACGAAGCCCGAGCGCGGCCCGAACGAGAAGCGGCGCCGTTCGCCGGTCTCCAGCAGGAGGTCGTAGAAGTGGTTCAGCGCCTCGGACGACGGCTCGGCCGGGGCGACGAAGCCCTCCCCTGCCCCGCCCTCACCGAGCCGGTGGTCATGGCGAAGGACGGTCACGTCGTCGCGCTCGGCGCCACGGATCCGTTGACGGGTGGACTTGGCGATCGCCTCGAACACGGCGGCCTCATCGGTTCCGTCGACCAGCGGCAGCGTAACCCGGTGGCGAGACGGCTGGATCTCCTCGATCGGGCGGAAGCCGGCATCCCGGATCGCCTCACGGTACCCGCGCGTGGTGGCCGAGATCTCGGGATCTGCCGCGACGACGTCCGCGCCGTCCCGCGCCAGCCCATCGCTCACGGCGATCTGACGATCGGCGACGGTGGCAGGCGGCACGTTGGGCCCGCCGGCGACCGGGCCGCGAGGTACGTAGGCGCTGCTGCCACCGACCCATTTCCAGGAACGGGTGAGCGCGAGAACGCGTCCGCCGTCCCCAGTCACCAGGAAACGGGGCGACCAGCCGGAGGCACGCCGGTGTTCTGCCCACGCCCGAGACTGGTAGACATGCCCGCCCGCGGCCTCGACCGTCTTCGCATCCCAGTCGGCGAGCTCATCCGGATCTGCGTCTCGAACGTTCAATCGGCCGGACCATAGGCGGCGGCGCTAGCGCTCGAAGCGAGACCGTGACGACGACGCGACCACCAGACGCGGCCTCGCTGGGCGGCCGCGTAGGCAGCCCGTCCGAGCGGGTCCAGCACGAGGTCCCAGGCGCCGATGTAGCGGACCTCGCGGCCACCGAAACCGGTCTTGAAATGGGCGATCCCACCCGTCGCCAGACCCCACAGGTCGTAGCTCGTCGCCCCGGCGGCTCGCGAGCTCCGGATCGCCTCCCACTTCAGCAGGTAGTTGGCACGCGATTCGGCGCCGACCGCGGTCATCCCACCGTACGGCTCGACAACGCGTGGACCGCTCCGGATCAGGAAGAGCGTGGCGACGGCTTCGCCGTCCGGGGTCTGGGCAAACAGGAGCCGGGCTCGCCGCGCTGGGGCGAAGGCGTTCCAGACATCGCGGTAGGCGGCCTCGGTCCGGATCAGGAACCCGGCACGATCCGCGGTCTCCCGGTAAATCTTATAGAACTCCGACAGGCGGGCACCGTCTCCATCCACGACCTGGATTCCGGCACTCCGGGCCTTGTTGACGTACTGCCGCCATTTCTTGCGCAAATCGCCCCACAATGCGGCCTCGTCGGCGCGCAGATCGACGATCCGGGTCGCCGCCGGCTGGATCGGTGGCGCCGGTCGCCAGCCCGCCGATCGCAGGGCGCGGCTCAGCGACTCGTCCGGGTCGTGCGGGCCACCGGCCTCGATCTCGGGGTCCACTCGCAGATGGGAGACGCGGCCGGCGGTCGATGGCAGGGTCTCGCGGACGTGCGCGCTGAAGGCCGCCACGTGCTCGGGCGTCCAATCGCTGGCAACCGGGCCTCGTGGCGCGTAGGCGAACACCCAGGGCATCGGCCGCGGCCGGCGGACCACGATCTGCGCCCCGATCTGACCGGACCCGAACGGGACGGTCAGTCGATGGGCAGACCATCCGTTCACCGCCTTGACTCCCGCCCACGCGCTGAGCTGCAGATAGGAGCCCGGATCACTGGCTTCAACGAACTGGTCCCACGCCCCCGGATCCGCGGACGTCACGACCGAGGCGTGCGGCGGGCGACGTCGACCATGACCTCGACGATAGACGCCAGCTCGGGGATCCGCAAGACGAGCGAAACCACCGCGTAGGCCAGCCCGAAGGCAACCGTCACGACGAGGCTCTCACCGATCAGCGCAAGCCTCGAGGGATCGAACCCGATCAGCCGTTCCATCAGAGCGGCCGCGCCGATGGCGATCGCGCCCGCGATCAACGTCCCGGCAATCGCCTCCACCGCAACCCGGCCCAGGCCCTGGAGCCGCAGGTGCAGCACGCGCCGGCGCAGGACGACGAGGAGCACGACGGCCTCCATCCAGGCGGCGACCGCGATCGCCAGCGCGATGCCGCTCAGCCCAAGCGGACCCACGAGCAAGATCGCCAGGCTGCTGTTCAGGGCGACGGCGGCCACCGCCGCGAGAACCGGGGTCAGCGTGTCCTGACGCGCGTAGAAGGCGCGAGCCAGGACCGCGATGAGCGCATGGGCCGCGAGCCCGGTGAGGAACCAGAGGAGCGTCGTCGCGATCCGGTCCAGGTCGGGATCGCTGATCTTTCCGCCACCGAACAGGATGTCGATGAGCGGCCGGCGCAGCACTGCGACCAATCCTGCGATGGGGACCATCGCGTAGAGCAGAAGACGAAGCGCCCTGGTCAGCAACGCCGCGAATTCAACTTCTCGGCCGATCGCCGCCGCGCGCGACAACGACGGCAGAAGCACGATCCCGAGCGGGACACCGATCACACCGATCGGGATCTGGAGCAACGTGAAGGCGATGCTGAAGTCCGAGACTGCACCCGTCCCCAGGGTTGAGGCGAGCGCCGTCACCACGATGAAGGTGACCTGGCCGGCGCCGAGCCCGAAGGCGCGCGGGACCATCAGGCGGAGCGCCTGGCGGGCGTGCGGGTCGGCCCAGTCGATCCGGGGTTCGTAGCGGAAGCCGAGGCGGGCCAGCGGGCGGAGCTGCACGGCAAGATGCCCGAGCGACCCGGCCACGACACCGATGGCCAGGCCCTCGACGCCGAACGCCGGTGCCAGCAGGAGAGCCCCGCCAATGATCGCGAGGTTGTAGACGATCGGGGCCACGGCCGATGCGGCGAACCGGCCACCGGCGTTCAGCACGCTCGTCGCCACCGCCCCCATGGACAGAAAGATCGGGCTCAGCAGCATGATCCGGGTCAGGCCGACGGTTCGATCGAGCTGCGTCGGCCCGAAACCTGGCGTAATCGCCGGCATGAGCAGGGGCGCGAGGACGAACAGGATGGTGGCCAGGACGGCCAGCCCGCACAGCATCAGCGTGGTCACAGTCGAGACCACCCGCCACGCCCGGGCGCCTTCGTCGTTGGCGAGGAGGCCGGAGACGACCGGGATGAGCGCCGAGGAGAGCGCCCCTGCCGCGACGAGCTGGAAGATCAGATCCGGGATCCGAAAGGCCGCGAAGAACGCGTCCAGGTCGGCGGACGCGCCGAACGTGTCCGCAATCACCACCAGCCGGACCCAGCCGAGGACCCGCGAGATGAGGAAGGCGCCGGACACGATCAATCCGGCGCGGGCGAGCCCTCTGGCCCCGGTCACGGGGCGGGGTCGCGATGCGCCCTGGGGTGCGCCTCCCGGTAGGCTGTCTGGAGGCGGCCCGGGGAGACGTGCGTGTAGATCTGGGTGGTCGCCAGGTTTTCGTGGCCGAGCAGCTCCTGGACGACCCGCAAGTCCGCGCCACCATCGAGCAGGTGGGTCGCGAAGGAATGGCGCAGTGTGTGCGGCGAGACGCCGATGGGCAAGCCCGCCCGGCGGCACAGCCGGTCGAGGCGGTAGCGGAGGCCACGAACGCCCAGCGATCTGCCGAGGTGGTTCAGAAAGATCTCGGCGGGGGGCGGGCCGCCGTCGCTCCGGCGTTCGACGAGCACGGGCCGACCCTCGTCAAGATAGTCGGTCAAGGCCGCCCTGGCCGGTCGTCCCAGGAGGCCGATCCGTTCCTTGCGGCCCTTGCCCAGGACCCGGACCTCACCGCGCCGAATGTCGAGCGCCCCGAGCTCGGCCGCGGCCAGCTCGCTGATCCGCAGACCGGCGGCATAGGCGGTCTCCACCAGCGCCCGATCACGGAGCGCGAGAGCGGTCCGCAAGCCTGCCTGGACCGGATCGCCGACCGCCGGTGCTGCGAGGTCGGCCTCGACCACGGCAAGCAAGCGGCCGACCTGCTCCACCTCCAGGACGCGCGGGAGCCGCCGCGGCAGCCGAGGCGTCGCGATGGCGCCCCAGGGATCGCCCGGGGCCAGCTCGTTCCGCGTCGCCCAGCGATGGAAGGCACGGATGGCCGCGAGTCGCTGGGCGAGTGTCGTCCTCGCGTGTCCTTCCCCGAGCGCCGCGAGGTAGGCGCGCAGGTCAGCTCGAGCGGGATGACGCCAGTCGCAGCCGCGTGCCGCGAGCCAGGAAAGATAGGCACCGACCGCCGTGGCATAGGCGCGCTGCGTATGCGGCGAGGCGTCGCGCGCGGCGAGAGAGCGGAGGAAGCGCGCGAGGGCCGGATCGGTCGCTGGCTCGGCCGGCTCCGCGCTCACGCGTCGGCGGCCGGCTCGACCGTGGGCGAGCGCCGAGACCCATTACGACTGCCCGAGCGGGGTCCGCCACGCGCTCGGCCGGCGGGCTTGCTCCCGCCCCCGGATGCGCCACCCCGGCGAGCTCGAGCCGGTCGAGCCAGCGCCTCCGGGTTCGCGGGCCCTCCGGGATAGCGGGCGCCCGGCACGATGTCGCCCGACGCGGCCTCACTGTTGGAGCCGCAGATCAGGCAGATCGCGACGTCACCCTTGCGAGCAAGGGGGCCATCGTCGACGTCATGGAGCCCACCGAGCGGCTCGAAGTTCGTGGTGTAGTCGCAGCGCGGGTAGTTCGAGCAACCCCAGAAGACGTTGCCGGTCCGTCGAGCGCGACGCGGAACGAGGTGGCCGTCGCGGTTCTTCGGACAGGTCACCTCGAACGACAATGGATCGGGCGGCGGCGGACCCTCTCGCTTGATGTAATCGCACTCCGGGTAGCGCGAGCAGCCGACGAAGGGTCCGAACCGGCCACGCTTGCCAACCAACGTTCCTTCGCCACACTTTGGGCAGACCTCACCGGTTCCCTCCTGCGGCGGCGGCTCGTCGCCTGGCAGCGGTCGGCTCTCCTTGTGCTCCGGATAGAGCGAGCAGGCCAGGAAGCGGCCATTGCGACCCAGCCGGATGACCATCGGGTGGCCCTCCGAGCAGACCTCGTCGGTGGCCTCGGTCGTGAAGTCGCTGCGCCTGAGCTCGCGGCGCTTCTCGTCGACCCGGTCGCGCAGCGGCCCGTAGAACGCCCGCAGCAGCGGCACCCACGCCCGTTCGCCCCGCGAGACCTCGTCGAGCTCCTCCTCCATCCGGGCCGTGAAGGCGACGTCCACGTAGTCGCCGAAATGCTCGACCAGCAGGTCCGTGACGATTTCGGCCACCGGTTCCGGCCGGAGCCGGCGCTCCTCGACCCGGACGTAGCCCCGATCCGTGATGGTCGAGATCGTGGCGGCATAGGTGGACGGGCGCCCGATCCCATGCTCCTCCAGGGCCTTGATCAGGGTCGCCTCGGTGAAACGCGGCGGGGGCTCGGTGAAGTGCTGGGTCGGGGTGACATCTTCGACCGTCGTGCGGTCGCCGGCGGCCAGGACCGGCAACTGACCGGTCTCCTCGTCATCGACGCCGTCATCGCGACCCTCGGTGTAGACACGGGCAAATCCATCGAACAGGACCTTGGTCGCCGAAGCGCGCAGCTCATAGGCGCGATCGGCGAGCTCGACCGTGGTGGTCTCGAGCGCCTTTGGCGCCATCTGCGACGCCAGGGCGCGCTGCCATATCAGGCGATAGAGGCGCAGCTCGTCGGGCTTCAGCGAGCGTTCGAGAGAATCCGGATCGCGCCGGAAGCTGGTCGGCCGGATAGATTCGTGTGCCTCCTGGGCGCCCTTGGACTTCGTCTTGTAGACGCGACCCTTGGGCATCGTGTACCTGGCGCCGTAGCGCGCGCCGATCACGGTACGCGCCTCGCCCATGGCGATGCCGGCAATGGCGGTGGAATCGGTTCGCATGTAGGTGATCAGGCCGACCTGGCCCTCGGAGGTCGCGACCCCCTCGTAGAGTCGCTGCGCAATGGACATCGTCCGCTTCGGGCTGTACCCGAGCCGACGGCTCGCCTCCTGCTGGAGGGTCGATGTCGTGAACGGCGGGGCCGGTGAGCGCTTCTGAGCCCGTGTGCCTACCTTGGTGACCTTCGGCTGGAGGTCACGGATGGCCGCGCTATGCCGCTCGGCCACCTCGGCGTCGGCCACGTCGAGCGCTGCGCCATCGATCCGCACGACCTCGGCGGCGAACCGCTCGCCAGCCGCCGTCGCCAGGAGCGCCTGGATCGTCCAATACTCGCGCGCCGTGAACGCGTTGATCTCGCGCTCGCGCTCGACGACGAGACGGACCGCAACCGACTGCACGCGTCCGGCGGAGAGGCCACCGCGGACCTTGCGTGAGATGAGCGGGCTCAGGGTGTAGCCGACCAGGCGATCCACGATCCGGCGAGCCTGCTGGGCGTCCACCAGGTGCTGGTCGATCTGTCGCGGGTGCGCGAATGCCTGGCGGATCGCCGATTCGGTGATCTCGTTGAACGTAACCCGGTGGGTCTTGCCCGCGGCCATATGGGTGGCCTCGGCGACGTGCCAGGCGATCGCCTCGCCTTCGCGGTCGAGGTCGGTGGCCAGGAAGATCGCATCGGCGCCCTTGGCCGCCTTCTCGATCTCCGCCACCTGCTTGCGCCGATCGGCCGAGATCACGTACTCGGGAGCGAAGTCGTGATCGACGTCGACGCCGAACTTGCCCTTGCCCGGATTCTCAGGCAGATCGCGGACGTGGCCGTACGACGCGAGGACGCGGTAGTCGTCGCCCAGGTAGCGCTCGATGGTCCGAGCCTTGGCCGGCGACTCCACGATGACGAGGTTCTTTGGCACGGCCGGGAGTGTAGCACCGGGTCCTTGGCGGACCCTTACCGGG
>CAYLSK010000116.1:0-9206 GCA_964385975.1 uncultured Anaerolineaceae bacterium
TCGCCACCAGCTAACCACTGAGCGGGGGACCGACCTCCAGCGGTCCCCCGTCTCCCTCAGGAGACGCTCATGCCTCGTTTCGCTCCCTACGGCCACAGCCGCGATCTAGCGGTGCTCACCATCCCGTTCCCGGCCGGGACGGGGCAGGTGACATCCCTCCTGTCCCTGCCGCTCGGCTTCGTCGGGACGGTGGAGAAGGTTTCCATCTACTCCTCGGTCGCCGCGACCGGGGCCAGCGCAAGCCGGACGTTCAACGTCCGCAAGGGCAGCGCGACCGGGACCGTTCTGGCGACGGCGACGGTGATCCTCGCGGACCTGAGCACGGTCGGGGCGGTCAAGGACATCCCGGTCGTTACGACGGCCGGCGTGGCGGACTTCGTCGATGGCGACACGCTCACGATCGAATGGGCGACCGCTGGCGCCGTGGCGTACACGGCCGGGACGTTCCACGTCGTGGTCCGGTCGCGCCTCAAGGCCCAGCGGGCGCTGTAGTCAACGGGTGGGCCGCTGGGCGGTTAGTCGGCGGTCCATCACCCTCTCGAACGCGCGCTAACCCGCGGAAGGAGACGCAAATGCCACCGATCTTGACGGCCTACTGCGACGAGGCCAAGGGCCTCAAGCTGGGCCCCGGCACCGGCTACGCCCAGGACCCGGGCAAGCTCATCGTGTTCAGGGACGGCTACGCCACCTTCGATCTCGAGGAGTTTCCCGAGTTCGAGCGCTGGCGCATCGGCGCCCCCCCGATCGAGATCCTCGACGAGTCGGCCGGCGAGATCGCCGCGACCGAGACGGCCGAGTTCGTCTGCTCGGTTGAGGGCAAGGCGTTCGCTACCAAGAAGGCGCTCAACGCGCACCGCATGAGCCACGCGCCCAGGAAGCCGAAGCCGGCCGAGTAGCCTCCCGTGGCTACGCTCCTACAAATCCGCACGGCCCTCAACGGGGAGATCAGCGTCGGCACCGACGCTGAGACGACCCCGTGGACGGTGGCCGTGCGGAACCAGGCCATCTCCGACGGCTACGCGGAGCTGTGGCGGGTCGGGGTGTGGAAGCCGACGCTCCAGAGCGTCGCCGCGGTCACGGACACCTGGGTCTACGCGCTGACCAGCATTCGGCGCCTCGAGCGCCTCGAGCTTCTCGACTCCTCCGGCCGCCTCCTCGAGACGCCCGCGGCGGTTGTTGAGGACGACGGCTCCGGCGCGTGGCAACTCCGCCTCAAGGCGTCGATCGCCGCCGGCTCCACGATGCGCGTCCGCGGCTGGGCGGCCTACAAGAGCACCTTCGCGGACGACACTGCCACCGACGATCTGCCCGCCGAGCACGGCCGGATCCCGCGGCTCAAGGCGAAGGCGATCATCTGGCGCATCGCCCTGGCCGGCTTCGCTCGCTACGGCGAGCGGCAGGCCCTCCCGCCGGAAATGAACATGAGCATCTCCGAGCTCATCGGCATGGTCAGCGCCGCCGAACGCGAGTTTGCCGAGGAGGCGAAGGCACTCTCGAACCTGCGGCCGCGATCCAGCCAGACCAAGAGCTTGTGAACGCCGAGCAAATCGAGGCGAAGCGCGCCTACAACCGCGCCTATCGCGCCGCCCATCTGGCCGAGGATCTCGACAGGAGTCGCGCTTGGGCCGCGGCGCACCACGAGGCCAGGATCGAGTACAACCACGCCTATTACGCTGCTCACCGGACAGAGTCGATCTTGAAGCGGCGCGCCCACGCTGCCGTCCACCCGTATCGGGGCATGACGGACGAGAAGCGTGAGCGACACCGACTCACGCAGGCCGACCAGCGGCGGCGCCATCCCGAGCGTTCGAGCGCCCGATTGGCTCTCGCGTACGCGGTCAGGAGTGGGCGTCTTGTCCGCGGACCCTGCGTCACCTGCGATGAGCCTCGGACCCACGGCCACCACCACGCCGGCTACGGCCGCGAGAACTGGCTGGTCGTGACGTGGCTGTGCAAGACGCACCACGGCGAGGCACACCGGGCGGCGCTCGATGTTGCGTAGTAGGGCGACCTGGGGGCACGGCAGCCTCCTACTAAACGAGCACTACAACACGGACGGCACGATCGATCTCTCCAAGGTCAAGGACACGATCGTCTTGGACGAGCGCATCTCCGACCCTGCGTTCCGGGATGTCAGAGATCCATATCACCTGACGACGGGCGGCGCGCTCGGCTCCATCCACAAGGGCATGAGCTTTTACCGCCTGCGCGGCCGCATCCTCGTCCCTGACGCCTCGCAGCAGGCCCGGCTCTCCGACCGGGAGCGCCAACTCCGAGCGGCGTTCGACCCCGACCTGTGTCTCTATGACTCACCGGCGACCGACGGCGCCTACACGCTCGACTGGGACGAGATCACGGCCGACACCGGGACCTACGCGACGGGGCGCATCCCGCAGCGCATCTACGCCCGGCCGGCCGCTCAGCCTCAGCTCATCGAAACGATCCGCGACGGCGCGGTGCGCCCGTTCTCGCTCGGGCTCATCTCGCCCGACCCGCGGATCTACGAGCAGGCCGAGCAGACGATCACCCTGACGCCCGGCAGCCCGTCGCAGACCGCGACGAACCGCGGAACCGTGCCGACGCCGTGGAAGGCGACGATCACGATGACCGGGGCCGGTTCCGCGACGTTCTCGATCGACCGCACCGGCGACGGCCTGGGCGCGCTCGTCCTCGACCTCTCGGGGATGGTCAATACCGACGTGATCGTGGTCTACGGCGAGACGAGCGGGCCCTACGGCCGGGGCAGGCGGATCACCAAGAACGCGGTCGAGAACTTCGCGCTCAAGACCAGCCTGGCCGACACCTGGTTCACCCTGCCGGCCGGTGCCAACACCATCGCCATCGCCAACACGACGAACGTCACGAGCTGCGTGTTCGCGTGGCGGAGCGCCCGGGCCTGACATGGCCGTGCCGCAGTACGTCGTCGAGATCCTGAGCTCCGGCTCGACGTTCGGCCCCAACGTGAAGCTCGGGGAGCTATGGGACCTTCGCAACCTCGGCTGGAGCACGTTCGACCGGATCCCGGGCAAGGCGTTCTTCACCCTGAGCCAGCGATCCGACCTCCTCTCGCTCATCACCCCGCTCACGACCCACGTCCGGTTCTACCGGATCACCCCGTCGCTCACGAAGCTCGTCTACACCGGCGCGATCATCGACTACGACGCGGCCGGCGACGATGTCGTGTTCTCGTGCTTCGACTACCTGGCCCTGCTCTCGGTCAGCCGGACCGGCTACCGCACGCTCTACCCGACTAAGGCGATCGGCTCCGAGATCGTCAGCCCCGAGTGGCTGCTCGCCAAGAACGCGACCTCGAGCCCACTCGGCTTCGTCGCGACCGGCACGATCGAGGACCCGCTCGGCACCGACGGCACGACGGTCATCAAGACCAACGCGCAGTTCGGACTGCTCGACCAGATGCGCCTCCAGTTGTTCTACGACCTGTCCGAGATCGGGCGGGCGAACACGATCAACCACACGACCTTTGACATCGTTCCCTCGACGGCGCCGACGTTCCGCTTCCTCAAGAACAAGGGCAGTAACCTGAACCTCGGCCTGGTCCTCAACGGGAACGTGTCGGACTACCGCCACCTGCCGAACTGGACGAGCTACCGCAACGACCTCGCCACGATCGGCACGACGGTCGGTGGCGGCGCGACCGAGGTCGTGGTCAAGGACGACACCGCCGCAGCCGCCAAGGCGCGGCGGCAGGACGTGTTCACGATCAAGACGCTGCTCGGCATCTCGGGCGCGCTGACGACCGCCGACCAGCAGAAGGCAGCCTCCGACCGAATGCTCAAGAGCGCGCTGGCGCTCCAGCCGACGCTCCAGCTCAAGATGCTCGTCGGCGGGATCGACTTCTTCGATGGCTGGGACATCTGCGACAAGGTGATCGTCGAACTCCGCAACGGGATCGACTCGATGGCCGAGCGCTGGCGGATCGTCGGGGCGCACGCGACGTTCGACGAGAGCGGGGAGGCCCCGAGCCTCATTGTCAGTCCGGTGGCGGCGTGAGCGTCGACGAGACGATCCGCAGCCAGGCCGACTACCTCGATGCGCTCGCGGCCGCCATTCGCACGGTCAACGGGCGCCTCGACAGCCTGACCCGGACGGATCTCGAGGCGCGGCTGGGCGTCGGTGGGCCTGTCCACACCAACCTCGGCCCGGTGCCAAGCGCCCTGTTCGGGCAGTCCGGCCCGGCGCACACCCTCGGCAACGCCCTGCCATTCATCGCACAGGCCAACATCATCGCCGACCCGGCGTTTCAGGGGATCCCACAGGTCGCAGTCAACGTCGGAACGTCGGAACAAGCGATTGGCGAGTACCAGGCCGCGGGCGATGGCGTCGCGACCGCTTGGTTCGCCACGAAGTCGGCGGCCTCTGTGGCGACCGCCTCCCTGACGATCGGGCTCGCGCGGATGGATGACGACAACCCATTCAGCGGCAATGAGGCCGTCCTTCGCCTTCTTGCGTCGGGGTCGGGGACTCACGAGCTCATGCTCCGTTCGGTCGCGTACGTGCCGGGGTACGTCGCCGCGCCGCCGTTCCTCATGGCGGCCGTGAAGATACGGCAAGCCTTCGCGGTCGATCTGACCAACGTCACGAGCAGGACGGCGATCATCGAGTTGTTCGATGCCACGGCGGCGGTGGTGCGCGCGTCAACGAGCATCGATCTGCTCGCATCCCAGGAAGGAACCCTCTCGGCTGCCTACCTCGTCCCGTCGGGCCAGTATTTCAACTCGTGGCATTGGCGCCTTCGCTGGGTGGTCGTGACCACCGGAGCAGCGAGCATTCAGGTCGTGGATGTTGGGGAGCCGCAGCTCCAGTGGGCATTCTCGCCCGATCCGGGCCCATTTGCACCGCAGTTGGGGCGGTGGCAGCCGGAGCGACTCGTCGCGCTCAGAGCGCCGTTGTCGACGAGCGCCTTGCTGCGGGCGCGCGTCAGTGGAGATAGCGATGATCGTCTGCGCGTCCTGGCGAGCGGCACGCAGTTGTTGGGGTCCGGGGCGGCCGCCCCGGACATCGCAATCGCCCGCTCGGCCACCAAGGAACTGACCGTCGACAACAACGCCGCCGGTGCCATTACGCTCAAGATCGTCGGCCGCCGGGTCGCGGTCCCCAAGGCCGTTCAGACCGTTGTCGCAGGGACCGCCATCGTGGCCGACTACGAGCTCGTGCAGCTCAACTCGACCGGCAACGTCACGATGACGGCGGCGCCGACGATCGCCGACGGCATCGACGGGCAGATGCTCACCCTTCTCAACGTGGACTCCGCCGATACGATCACGCTCCAGGACCAGGGCACGCTCGCGAACAGCAACCTGCGCCTCATGGCCGCGGCCGTGGCGATTGGGCCGCGCGGCTCGATCCAACTCGTGTACTCGGCGACGATCGGCGACTGGGTCCAGAGCGGCAACCTCGTGGTGACGCTGTGACGCTCGCCTCTTGCGTCTGCTGCCCGGCGGACGGACACTGCTGACGTGGACACCTGCTCCTGCCTGTCGTGTCGAGCCCAGCGCACCGTGCGGCGCTTCGCCAAGCGCGTCGCTCTCGCGGCCGTCGTCCTGACGCTCACCGTCGGCGGGCTGAACTACGTCGGAAGCCGGACGATCTTCCTGCCCGAGCGCGAGGTCTGGTTCGACCGCCTCCTGACGCTGGCCGTCTCGGCTGACCGGGAGTTCGACAAGATCACCGAGGTCGCTCCGCAGCCGGAGAACTGGCGCGAGGCGTGGGCGCTGGTCAAGGAGATCATCTACCAGATCGAGGAGGAGGGCGCCTCCACTCAGATCATCCCCCCGACCGACCTCTCGTTCGCGGACTTCGGCCCGGGCACCCGCTCCGCCGTGGCCGGCTTCTACTCGGAAACCTCGGGGGCGATCGTCCTCAACGAGCGCTACCTGTACCCGGGCCTGTGGGGATCGTGGCTGAGCACCCTGGTCCACGAGCTCGTCCACGCCCAGGGCTACTTCGTCGGGGCGTCGTCGACGCTCGAAGCGCAGACCGAGATCACCGCGACCGAGGTCTTGGCCGCGATGGCGAACCTCGGCTACCCGGGGGCCCGTGCCGAGCTCCTCGACGGCCTGCGTCGCGACGCCCTCAAGATGGCCTTCTACATCGCCCAGTTCGGCGGTTCCCCGATCCACTCCAGCTTCGACGCTCCGCCCGTCGCGGGGACTGCGGACCCGGTCATGCTGGCGCGCCTCGCCGCCGCCAATGCGGCGGTCTTTACGCCGACCGAGCTGGCCCGGATGGACCACCGCACCCGATGGTGGATGGAGAGCGCCGCCGAGTACGTGGGCGTCCTGGCTCGCTACGTCGTCAAGACGACGACGATCGAGGTCGACACCGCCTGCTCCGAGAGCGAGACGGTCGGCGAGAACTTCCAGCGGTTCGAGCTCTACGAGTGGATCGGCAACAAGGGGGAGTCTCACTGGTCCTGGACCAAGGCGCCGGTTCAGGTCGTGCTCCACATGGATGACCTGGCCTACGTCCTCAAGAGCGAGCTGCACTACTGCTGACCACGTGTCTTGCGTCTGCCGTCTAGCAGGTGGATACTAACTACGCGATGAGTGAGTTCATGAGGTACTCCGCCACGTCCCCCGTGTTCGCCAAGAGCCGCGTCACGCCGCCCGCGTTCCGGGCCGCGCTCTGGCGATGGAAGTCGCCTGCTGTGATCGAGGCGTCGGCGATCCATGACGTTCTGACCAGCGCGGGCATCGACCCGGCCGTGTTCCTCGGCCAGTTCGCCGCCGAGTCGAGCTACGGGACGACCGGCTACGCCAAGACGACGCACAGCCCCGGCAATGTGGTCATCAGCCGCCCCGCGATCCCGCACTGGACGCGAGCCTTCGGCGGGCGGCCGTGGAAGGCGCCGAACGGCCGGACCTACGCCCTGTTCTCGACGTGGCGGGACGGGACGCGCGCCTACGCCGCCCTCATGGGGACGTACAAGCTTCGCGGCTGGTCCAAGACCATCGCCACGATGGCCTCGCGCTGGCTCGGCATGGCCGACGCGACGCGGTCCGGCTACGTCCTCAACATCGTCAGCCACGCGAACCTCGCCCTCGCGGTCGTCGCACCGCCGGTCGCACCGCCGGTCCCCACTCCTTCGCAGCTCCTCGACGCCATCGAGGCGGCGGCGGCCCGAGTCACCGGCTCCGAGCCCGACAAGGCGGCCCTTCTGCGCTACATCGCCGTCCTTCGGGCTCGGCTGGGCTGATGGACCCCGTCATCGTCGCCGGCGCCGCTCTAGTGGTCGCCTTTGTGGCGCTCGAGTTCGGCCACGTGGCCGGGCTCAATGCGGGTCGCCGAGAGCGTGGCGAGGCACCCACCGTGATCCGGGCCATCCCGCCCACCTTCACGCCGCCGCCGACCGGCGCGGCCGTGCCCGTTTCGATCGCCCTCACGCCGCCAGCGACCGGCGCGGCCGTTCAGCTTTCGTTCACGGGGGCGCCGCTGGCGCCCTATCAGCGCAGCACAGGAGAAGCCCATGCCTGAGCGCTCGGAGCAGGCGCGGGCAGCGGATCAGCGGTGCAGGGCGCGCCGTCGCGGAGAGATCCCGCCGTTCCGCCGAACCGCCGACGATCTGTGGGGCAATGCGTCCAGCGGCGACGGCTGCTGGGAATGGCGTCGCGGGCGGGACAGCTTCGGCTACGGGATCGTGTTCGTCTCGCCCCAGCGCGGGGAGGTACGCGTGACGCGATGGGTGATGGAGCTGCTCAGCGGTCCGATCCCGCCCGAGATGGTCGTCATGCATCTCTGCGACAACCCGCCCTGCATCCGCCCAGAGCACTTACGTCTTGGAACGCAGGCCGAGAACCTGGCCGACATGAGGGCCAAGGGGCGGCGGCCGACTCAGTGGAAGGAGTCATAGGCCAAATGAGAAGGTTCATCGTCGCGGCCGTCTTGGCGGTCGCGCTCATCGTCCCGGCCGCGGCAAGCGCGGTCGACCCATCGCCGCCGGGCTCGCCCCAGGCTGCCGCCCTGGCGAACCCCGATGCCGTCTACCTACCGGCTGCCGGGAACGCCTGCGGGATCGAGTTCACGCCGAAGCTCGCCCGGACGTGGTGGAACCTCTACTTCTTCGTCCCGCTCGATCTGGCCGCGGTTCGCCCCGGGCTGCTGCCGGGCTCGCTCGTGCTGACCGCCAGCGAGTACGCCGCGGCTGTGGCGCTCAACGCGCGCGGCAACACGCTTCCCGACGCGTCGCGCGACTACAACCCGCTCAATCTTCCGGTCACGCCCGGAGTCGTCGGAGCCGACGGGATCGAGTTCTGCCCGACCGATAGCGCCGCACCGCCGGTCCCCCTTGGGGTGACCATCGCCATCCCGGCCGTTGAACGTTACGCGAAGTCCCTCGCCATCCTGCGGGCCAAGATTGCTGCCTTGTCGTATGACCCGGTCCTCAATGCGTGGCGGATCGCGTACTACCAGGGCAAGATCGCCTACTACCTCTCCCGATGAACTCGAACGAGCCCCTCTGGCTGCCGCGAGGATCGGTTCGCGCCATCCTCGCGCTGCTCCTCGTGGCCGTCCTCTGCGTCCTTGCGCTGAACGCTCAGATCGACGCTGCGGCGTTCCTGGGCATCGTGGCGGCCGTGGTGGCGTTCTACTTCGGCACCAAGGCCGCGCAGGGTAAGTGAGCCGAGGATGGACGCCTCGCACGACCGCCGGGCCTTGGTCACGGAGCGCGAGATGCTTCTCGACCACGACACCAAGATCGACAGCCTGCTCGCTTGGCGATCGGAGCTGCGCGGCGCGTTCACGTTCATGCGTCTCGCCTTCGGAGCTTCGATCCTGTCGGCGGCCATCTCGATCCTCGCGGTCGTCCAGATGATGAGCGGCCAGACCTGATGTCCGGCTTGCTCCGCCGCATCTTCCCCGCCGTCCAGGCGTCCCTCTGCTCGAACTGCTACGAGCCACTCCGAGAGCGCCGGCGCAGGCCGTGCCCGCGCTGCGGTTGTACCTCCCGCCTCGTGTCCGTCGGGCTCGCCGATGGCGTCCACACCGTCGATCGAGTCAGCTAAAGGAGCCCCTCATGCACCTACTCCGACCCAAGCTCTGGACGCCGCGCATCGAGGTCGACGGATCCGCGGACGGCGCCATCGTCCGGGTCATGCGCGGGTCGCGTCTCTCCGACCGCGTCCGCTTGGGACCGAACGAGGTCCACTTCGCGATCCTGCACCCCGACGGCTCGTACGAGGACTGCG
>CAYLSK010000117.1:0-9055 GCA_964385975.1 uncultured Anaerolineaceae bacterium
GGATGGCCACGACGTCACCTGCGTTGACAACCTGATCACGGGATCACGCTCGAACGTCGCGGACCTCCAGGGCAGAACGAACTTCACCTTCCTCGAGGTGGACGTCGAGAAGGCTCCGGCCGTCGCCCTCGATCTCGTGTTTCACCTCGCCTCGCCGGCCAGCCCTGTCGACTACGACCAGTTTCCTCTCGAGACGCTGGCCGTCAATTCACGTGGGACGTGGCGTCTCCTCGACATCGCGCGGGCCGCGGGTGCCCGCCTGCTGTATGCGTCGACCTCCGAGGTGTACGGCGATCCGCTCGTGCATCCCCAGCCGGAGTCGTACTGGGGGAACGTCGACCCAGTTGGCCCGCGCTCCTGCTACGACGAAGCCAAGCGGTTCGGGGAAGCCCTGGTGACGTCGTACCGCCACGTCCATCGTGTCCCGACCAAGATCGTCCGCATCTTCAACACGTACGGGCCGGGAATGCGAGCCGACGACGGCCGGGTCATTCCGGAGCTCCTTGGCGCCGCTCTCGACGGACGGCCGATGCGAATCCACGGCGACGGCAGCCAGACGCGCTCGTTCATGTTCGTCTCCGACCTGGTGGAAGCCCTGGTCCGGATCGGCCTCGATCCCGCCATGAACGGCGATATCGTCAACATCGGGAATCCGGCTGAAGTCACCGTCCTGGAGCTGGCAGAAACGATCCGCGAGCTGTTCGCGCCACATCTCGCGCTGGCGTTCGAGCCAGGCCGGCCGGGCGACCCGCAGCGGCGCCAGCCGGACATCGCCCACATCCGCGCGACATATGATTGGCAACCGCAGGTCGCCCTCGAAGAGGGACTCCGGATCACCGAAGCGTGGTTCCGTGAAGCCCGTCGGGGAAGCACCGAGCCGCGCCACCATGTTGATCGACTCGTCCCCGTGCTACGGTCGCCGTGAGCGCAGCAGGAGGTTCCATGGCTCCCAGGGTTCTGGTCACCGGCGCAGGTGGCTTCATCGGCCACCACCTGGTGACCTATCTCAAGCAGCGCGGGTGCTGGGTCCGCGGCGTCGACCTGAAGCAGCCCGAATACACGCCCATCGACGCGGACGAGTTCGAGATCCTCGATCTGCGGCGATGGGATGCCTGCCAGGCGTCAATGCAGGGCGGGATCGACGAGGTGTATGCCCTGGCTGCCGACATGGGCGGCATGGGCTTCATCTCCAGTCACCATGCCGAGATCCTTCACAACAACGCTCTCATCAACCTGCACACGTTGGAGGCAGCTCGTCTGGCCGGCGTTGGAAGGTATCTCTACAGCTCAAGCGCGTGCATTTACCCCGAATACCTGCAGACCGAGGCAGACGTCAAGCCGCTTCGGGAGGACGATGCCTATCCGGCCCAGCCTCAGGATGCCTACGGCTGGGAGAAGCTCATCACGGAGAAGCTGTGCCAGTACTACGCCAGCGACTACGGCATCGAGACCCGGATCGTCCGCTTCCATAACATCTTTGGGCCGAACGGCACGTGGGACGGCGGCCGCGAGAAGGCGCCGGCTGCCCTGTGCCGCAAGATTGCGATGGCCGACGATGGTGGCGAGATCGAGATCTGGGGAGATGGCGAGCAGACCCGCTCGTTCTGCCATGTGGATGACTGCGTCGAAGGAATCTATCGGCTCATGAGGTCGAGCTACCGCGAGCCGCTCAACCTCGGTCGGGACGAGATGATCTCCATCAACGACCTCGCTCGGCTCATCATCGACATCTCAGGCAAGCGTGACATCCGGCTCCGTCATATCGATGGGCCACAGGGCGTTCGCGGCCGCAACTCCGACAACACCAGGCTTCGGGAGGTCCTCGGCTGGGAACCTGGCATCGACCTCCGGACAGGTCTCGAGCCCACGTACCGATGGATCGATCAGCAGGTTCGTGAACGATCGAGCGACGTGTGGGTTCCGAAGCAAGTCGCAGCAGCGAGCTGATCCGCCGGGTCGATGTCCTCGGGGTCCGGATCAGTGCCATCAACATGGCCATGGCGCTCGACGAGATCGAGCGCTGGGTCTCGACCGGGGAGTCCCATTACGTCTGCGTGACCGGCGTCCACGGCGTCATGGAGAGCCAACAGGATCCGGAGCTGCGCGAGATCCACAACCGGTCCGGTCTGACCACCCCGGATGGCATGCCCATGGTCTGGGCCGGTCGCCGCGCCGGAGCGAGCTGGATGTCACGGGTCTATGGTCCCGACCTGATGCTGTCCGTGTGTGAGCGCGCGGCCGAGCGGGGTTGGACGAGCTACTTCTACGGCGGCAAGGAGGGTGTACCGGAGCGCCTGGCCGAGCGGCTCCAGGAGCGCTTCCCCGGCTTCAAGGTCGTCGGGCTGGAGTCGCCGCCGTTTCGCCCACTCAGCGCGGACGAGGATGAGGCGGTCGTTGGCCGGATCAACGCCGCCGCGCCCGATCTTGTGTGGGTTGGCCTGAGCACGCCCAAGCAGGAGCGCTGGATGGCCGGCCACGTTGGACGAATCCAGGCTCCCGCTGTGCTTGGGGTTGGCGCCGCCTTCGATATTCATGCTGGCACGCTCCGACAGGCCCCGGCCTGGGTCCAGCGACGCGGGCTCGAATGGCTCTACCGGCTGTATCGCGAGCCGCGCCGCCTCTGGCGCCGCTATGTCTCAATCATTCCGCGCTTCGTCCTGGCAATCCTTCGTCGACCTCCGCGCCTCGTCTGAGCCGAGGGACCAGGCAGCGCGACGCTCGAGCCGGCGTTGCGGTCAGACGGTCGGCGTGGCCGGACGCAAAGCAGGCCGATGGAGGGCTCCCTCGTTCTCCGGCGACGCGACGGGCTGCAGTGCGCCCGCCTCGTCCGTTCTCCACGCTCGCATGGCCCCAAGACCGAGCCCGAAGAGCGCCCAGAACCAGATCCCGCCGTGCGGTCCCTCGAGGTATGGATCGAATGACAGGTTGACCATGGCGGCAATCCAGTAGACGAAGAGCCAGCCAAGGATCTGGACCCACAGATGGCGCCCGGCACGGTGAGCACCAATGGCGGCTCGCAGGAGGCCGAGGGCGTAGCTGCCCTGCAGCAGGATCCACAGGGCGAGCCCGGGTACGCCCGATCTGGCAAGGAATTCGATGTGCCCGTTGTGTGGCGCCCGCAGGGACCCGTCAGCGTTGACCTGAAAGCCGTCGTCGTCGGCCAGGTTGATCCCGTAGCCCTTGCCATCCCAGAAGTACGGACCATTGATCGTGTAGTCGGTGATCGTCTGCCACCACGCCAGCCGCCACTCCGCGGTCCCTTCGAGATCCGCGTTCGAGCTCCCACCGAACACGCTCAGGACGTTGTCGACGAGCTGATCGAATGAGACCTTGCGCACCGTCCCAAGGTCGATGACCGGGTTCGCGACGGCCACGATCGACAGGATCACCGGTGCCAGCAGGGCCACCGACATCAGGCGCGAGCGTGACCGGACGAAGCCGAGCGCCAGCCCGCACATCGATGCGGCCAGCAGCGATCCGCGATTGAGCGACCCAACGATGGCGACGCCGACCAGCCAGATGACCCAGAGGAACGGCTCGGCCAGTCGATTCCTTCGGTTGATTCCGTAGAGCCCGAGGAGGATGAACGCTCCGGCGCCGGCGAGCTGGACGCCCGTATGGCCGTTGTTGAAGAAGATGATCCCGACGCCCCCGAGCGGCGTGTTCGGCCACTTGGGAATGTAGGCATCGAAGACTCGGGTCCCGACCGCAATCAGGGGCATCGCGATGACAAAGGCCGGCAGCCACCGCCGATACCAGCGAATCAGAACGCTGTAGTCGGCGGTCCGAACCGCTGCCGCCACGGCAAGCGCGAACAGGGCATAGGCCCAGACGACGGCGTCGCGCAGGGCGTCGATGCCGTAGGTCGCGACATACGGCACCGTCCGGGCCAGGCCCCACGCCATGAACACGATCAGGACGAGATGGATGAACCCGATCCGGAGGCGACCGATGTTGAGCAGCAAGGCGACCGTGGCGACGAACAGGAGGGCCTCGCCGATATACAGCGGGGCAACGCCGATGTAGGCGCCGCCGCGGCCGAGGAAGGCATAGATCACGAGGACCACGGCGAGCGAGCCGAGGAAGGCATGGGCGGATCGTTGCCCGAGCGCGATCATCCCAACGAGCACGAAGATGCCGCCCGCCAGCCCGACTGCCACGAGCGGCCCGACCGCCACGGCGGTACCGGCCAACAGGGCGATCACCAGGGCCGCGGGCAGCACGTAGTCGCCGGCCCGCATCTGGGGTGACGGGATGCTCAATCCGAACACCGGTCCGAAGCCTCAGGTACTGGCCGGGGGCTCCCCGGACGTCACTTCGGTTCGAATCTTGCGCTCGATCGGCTGGCGGTACGGGCCACCCGTCTCGATCCCGCCAGCGTGGGCTTCGGTGGTTTCAGGCTTGCCCTCCGCATCAGGGGAACCGTAGTACCCGTAGGCGTCGATCCATTGCTTTCCGGCGAGGTTGAGCGTGACGCCAAGGACATGGGTATCGACTCGTCTGAGCGCATCCAGGGCGGATCTTGCTGCGACACGGCCGGTCCGACCGGCATGCGCTACGAGCACCGTGCCATCGAGCGACGCACCGAGAACCGCCGCATCGGTGACGGCCTGGAGGGGCGGCGTGTCGAAGACGATGATCTCGGCTGCCGCGCGCAACTGCTCGACGACTCGCGCCATCGCCTTGGAACCGAGCAGCTCGGCAGGGTTGGGCGGCAGCGGTCCTGAAGCCAGCAGCCGGAGCTTCGGCTCGACTGTCGACTGGAGCGCACCGCCCACGCTCGAATCGGCCGCTCGGAGCAGGTTGGTCAGGCCAGTCAGATTTGAGAGGCCGAACAACTTGTGCGTTTCGGGCTTACGCAGGTCGGCGTCCACCAGGATCGTCTCGTAGCCAGCCTGGGCGAACGCCACGGCCAGGTTGGCCGCGACGAGCGTCTTGCCCTCGCCGGGCACGGCGCTCGTCACAGCGATCAACTTGAGCGGATGATCGACGCTCGCGAACTCGAGGTTGGTGCGCAGCATGCGGAACGACTCAGCCGCCGATGAGCGAGGAAAGACGGCAACCGTGAGCCGGTAGATCGGGTCGCGCTCGGACAGGCCCTCCATCTTTGCGATCGATGCCAGCGTCGGCAGTCCCAGGACAGTCGACACCTGCTCGGGCGTCTTCAGGCTGTCGTCCAGCTGGTCGCGGACAAACGCGAGGCCAATGCCGGCGAGCAGGCCCACGACGATGGCCGCCAGGAGGTTGACCAACGGTCGCGGAGAAGCCGGATCGTCAGCTGGCAGGGCGGGCTCGATGACGGTCAGCTTGTTGGCTGCTGTTCCCGATGCATAGGTCAGCAAGGACGCGTACGTCGAGTTCGCCTGAACGAGCTGGGTCTGCAGGAGGCTGAGCTGCGCCTGCTGTTGGATGGTGGGGCCCTTGACCTGGTTGAGCGTGTCGATCTGGGAGCGGATGTCGTTGATCTGTTGCTGCGTCGTCTTCAGCTCGAGGTCGACGAAGGTCAGGATGTCAGTACTGCGGCCGCCGGCTGCCAGGACGACTTGGACGAGCTCATCGCTGATCGCGTTGGCGATGTCGGCGGCTGTCTGCGGATCGCTCCACGACGCCCGGATCTCGACGACATTCAGGTTTCGCGGCGCGTCGGCCGAAACCTTCTTCTCCAGGTCGTTGATGGTCACATCGAGCCCGAGCTGGTCGATGACATGCTGGAGAACGGGGCCCGTTGTCGCCACGAGCGCATAGCTCTGCGATAGCTGCTGAGCCAGGAGCTGCGCGTTGTAGTCCGGCGTGTTCGCGCCGATCGCGTTCCCAACGATCAGCTTGTTCTCGCTCTCCCACGTCTTGGGAAGCGTGAAGCTGAGCACGAGGGCGACGGCCACCGTGAGCCCCAGACTGGCGAAGAGGATCCTCGCGCTGGCGCGGAGAATGCGAAGTTGATCGCGAAGTCCCATGAAAATGATCCTGCAGCGTCGGCCGAGTATATCCGGGCAGGCTGTCCGGGCGCGCCAGGCGATGCCTTCTGTTGTCTACCGTCACCGGCTCTGCGCGCCGGTAAGTGGCAGTGAAGAGCGGTTGCCTATCGTCTTGGGTACGCGGAGTAGCCCAATCGGCTACGTGAGACCGCCACCAGCCCCAACCATCGGTCCATAGCCGCGAAGGATGCCGTCACCTAGGTTGTGACTCGACCTGCCACAACACACCGGAGCGTGTGTTTGAGGCGGTGCGACAAAGCCAACCCCGCAGTGATGCGGGCGACGGAAAGCCACGTGACTTCGCCAGTCGAAGCCAGACGGGTTGCCGATAACCGCCGGGGACAGGGCTCCGCCGAGCACCTGATAGCCCGCATTGGTTGCGGACGCGTGGTGACCGTGACAGCCCTGGAGGGTAGCGAGCACCATGCGCTACAAGTCGCTCCCATCGTCCGTCCGTTCGGCCCCGTCGCCGCTGTCGAGCGAACGTCAAGCCGGTCCTGCACCAAAACCGCGTTCCTCACGTGCCCGGAACTGGCTGGCCACACTCCCGATCCTTCTTCTCGCGCCTGTTCTGTTGCTGCCGTTCCTGTCCGCGTCTGCCGCCGGCGCTTCACTGTCGATCAGCGGCACTCCGATCGAAGGCCAGCAGCTCGCCGTCTCGGGCGACCAGTTTCCGGCGCGCTCCTGGATCCAGCTCACGCTGGACGGCACGGCGCTCGGTGTCTCGAGGACGTCGAACGACGGCAGGTTCAACTCCGCCTTTTCGCTGCCTTTCGGAAGCGCCGGTACCCATCAGCTGGACGCTGCGTCCGCCGATCACAAGAGCGGCGCCGTGGACAGCGCGGGAGAGAGCGCGTCGCTGATCCTGGATATTCAGCCTGCGAGCAGCGCCAACCCGACGCCGACACCTGCTCCAACCGCGACCCCGACGCCTGCGCCAACCGCGAGTCCGACGCCTGCCCCAACCGCGAGTCCGACGCCTGCGCCAACAGCGACTCCGACCCCTGCCCCAGCCGCGACGCCGACTCCGGCGCCTACGGCCTCGCCCACCCCGACCCTTGCCGTGACCAGCAGCATCGCCAGTGGGGCAAGCCTGTCGGGCACCGTCACCTGGACCGCGGCCGTCACGATCGGACCAGCGAACACGGTCGACTTCTACGTTGACGGGGCCCTTCGCTGGACCGAGGTGTACTCGCCCTACCAATTCAACGGCGATCCGTCGGGTGTCCTCGACTCGCGGACCCTGAGCGATGGCACCCACAGCCTGCGGGTGACCGCCAACGGCGCCGCAACGTCGGCGACCACCAACTCGATGGTTACCGTCGCCAACGGCACCACTCCAAGCCCGACGCCAACGCCCACCCCGGCGGCGACACCAACGCCGACCCCGACGTCCAGTCCAACCCCGACTCCAACCGGGTCATGTGCCACGAGCCTCCAATCGCTTGTTAACAACGCTGCGTCTGGCAGCACGATCAACCTGGGCGCTTGTGCCTACCACGAGACCGTCACGATCAACAAGGCACTGACGCTCAATGGGCCGGCAACGATCACGGGCGACAACGTGCGGACGTACGGCGTCGTTGTTGGGGCCAGCGACGTGACGATCGACGGCCTCACGGTTGTCGACACGACAAACCCCGCCCAGGACGGTGCCGTGCGGGTGCGCAACGCGTCGCGTTTCACCTTCCGCAACGGCCATGTTCTGCGGGCAGCCGGTGCCTGCATCAGCATTGCCGGCGGCTCAGGTCACAAGGTCCTCGACTCCGAGCTCGCCTACTGCGGTCAGGAAGGGTTCCACGGAACCGGCATGACCGACAGTCTGTACGCACGCAACCACATTCATCACAACAACCCCAACCACGCCCACGACCCCTACTGGGAAGCCGGCGCGGGCAAGGTCACGAACAGCGCTCGAGTGACCTTCGATGCCAACGAGGTCGACCACAATGGTGGGCCCGGCCTGTGGTGCGACATCGACTGCTCGAACATCACCTACACGAACAACCGCATCCACCACAACGAGCAGTCCGGCATCTTCTTCGAGATCAGCACCGGCGCCACGATCACCGGTAACATCGTGTGGGAGAACGGCTGGTCGCGCGAGGCGTGGGGCTGGGGCGCGGGGATCCTGATCTCGTCCTCCGGCGGCGCGAACGTCTACGGCAACACCGTCGCCTGGAATGCTGACGGCATCGCGGTGATCAGCCAGAGTCGTGCCGATCGAGATCCGACCACGAACATCAGCATCCACAACAACACGATCGTCATGCGACCGCAGGCGTCCGACACCTCCGACAAGTTCGGCCTCGGCTGGCTCCAGGACTGGAGTGGCACCCTCTACAGCGCCAGTTCGTACAACGTTGGCTCGTCAAACGCCTACTGGAACAGCCTGGCCGAGCCGTCCATCCGTTACAACTGGAATGGCGGGATCAGCACCCTGTCGTCGTTCAACGGCACTCCCGGCGAGGAGAGTGGCCGATATCTGACCTCCACCGAGCGCGACGCCGCACTCAGCTCGGCAGGCATTCCGCTGGTCGCCGAGTCGCACTGACCCGGCGGCCCTTCCCGGCAGACGCCCTCGCTGGCAGGAGCGGGGGCGTCGCTATGCCTGAGCCGGCTCGGTCTCGGCCGGATCCACCCATCGAAGGCTCCTGTCGATCATGTTCTCGGAGAGGAGCCAACGGATGTGGGCGATCCGAACGTAACGGGCACCTTCGAACTCCTCGACCGTGGGCTTGACCACGCGGAACGCATCCCGCAGTTCCACGGCCCCGCTTCGCGCCGTCCAGGCAGCCTGGAACCCCAACTCGTTCTGGATCCGGCTGAAGTCGACTCGATAGTTTCGGACGTCCGGGCCGGCGCCGGAGGCGAACTCGACCTGGCAGCCCGGCACGGTCTGCGCGACGATCTGAGCCAGCTCGCGGATCCGGAAGTTCTCATTTGTTGCGCCGACGTTGAAGGCACGGTCGTGGATCACGTCCCGGGGCGCTTCGAGCGCGAGCCGGAACGCCTGGCTGATATCCCGGATGTGCACCACCGGGCGCCAGGGTGATCCGTCGCTCTTGAGGACGATCCGA
>CAYLSK010000118.1:0-4973 GCA_964385975.1 uncultured Anaerolineaceae bacterium
GACCTGAGCACCTCGCCAAGCATGGCCATCCGACGACTGCGATCGGTCGACGACGTCGACGTGCCCGCCGCCAGGGGCTCGGCGCCGCACTGCTGGGGGCCGCCGAACAGATGGCGCGGGACTGCGGCAAGACGTTGCTGGTGCTCGACACGGTGACCGGCAGCGACGCCGAGCGTCTGTATGCCCGCCTGGGATGGGTCCGGGTGGGCACGATTCCGGACTACGCCTTGTTGTCGCACGGCGGGCTCTGGGGAACGACGCTGTTCTACAAGGCGCTCTGACCGATTTTCGCGCCGGGCTGCGACCGAGTCGCCAGCGAAAACGCTTTACCCCAAAGGCCGGTCAGCGCAAACCGACGCGTTCGGCCAGCGGTGCGAGGGTCCGCAGCCACACGGCTGCGGTCAGGCCACATGCTCCGATAGCCATGCCGAGCGCCATGACGCCCTCGACGCGAAGGCGCCGCTGCGTTCGGCGTGCGCCCTTGCCCTCGAACGGGTCGCGTGGGCCTCTAAGTCGTCCGATCATCGGTCCTCCAGCAGACGAGGCGGTCGGTACGACCGCGGGCCGATATCGTCCATCTCCGTGGGTCCCGTTGACCAGCCTGACCATCGGGCCAACGAATGTGCCTACCCCAGGCTCCAGAAGGGGTCGGTTAACCCGAGTCCGTCCAGGATCGCCTGGTTCTGCTCGCGCGTATGGGGGCGCCAGTCCGGGGCGAGTCGATCGCCCCACCATGCGTTCGCGAGCCTGGCGAGCTGCAGGACGGGGATCGTTGCTCCAGCGGCGCGTCCGGCGAGCCATGCGGCGACGTGTGCTTCCGACCGGAAGACCAGCATCGTGCCTCAGGTGAAGCCGATGTCGTTCCACCACGAGATCGCTGGGACGAGGACGTGAAAGACGAGGTCCACGTCGTCCGGCCGGCCGCCACTGACGTTGATCTGGAGCGGGCTGTGGCAGTCCCCACACTCGGTGTGGATCGTGCTGTCGACATGCAGGGCGGCCCCGATGCCGAACGCGTCCCACGCGCAGTTGGCGAACCAAGATCGTCCCGCCGCCTCGACCTTGAACGACGTGGGCTGAGCCGCGAACGGGTTGACCATCCGGATTTCGCCGGATGCGTCGAGCATGAGCGCGTGGGCGTCGTGGAGCCGTCGCCATCCGTCGCGAACTCTCCGCTCGGAGGCGCCCGTCGCGGCAGCAACCTCACCTGCCGAAGGAGCTCGACCGAGCTCTACGAACCGCCGGTAGGTTGCGTTCCGGAGCTCGAGGTCGGCGGCGTCCATCGGTTGGCGATCATAGTCGCCGGCGGGCCATTCCCGCCGACCGCCGCCGCCGCTTGTCAGGAATGACCTGGATCCCGGAACTGGCAAAGTCGGTGTCGAAGACGAATGCTGTCTCGATCGCTTCGCGCGTTATCAGCTCGAGACTGACCTGGTCCACGAACGATGTGCCCGATGTGCGGGTTACGGATGGCCTTTTGCGGCCTCTGACGCCGTAACGGTCGCAAGATGGTCGCCCGGTATGGTGGTCGTTGCCGGCGACCCCGGAGTTTCGGGGAGGGTCCGTTGAGCTCTCGGAGGGCAACATGCAACCATCCGACGCGGGATCTCCGCAGCGTCCATCCGGCGCGGGCCAGGCCGACCTGGCCAGGCACTCGCTCATGGACACCTTCCTTACCCGCCGGAGCCGTCGGTTCGCCATCGGCAACGACCTCAAGGGCGGCGGCCTCTCGTTCAAGAGCCAGGCGAAGCCCGTCCCGTTGAGTCTCGATGAAGAGGCCATCCTGGCGTTCGCGGCATCGGGCGTGACCGGTCATGTGAACGGAGAGTTGCCGTACGAGCCCGCTGCCGGCCCGGAGACGGGTGGCGGCCAGATCATGATGAGCATGGTCGGCCGGACACAATCGAGCGCGGATGCGGTGGCGACAGCCACGCTCTTCATCATGCGCGACGACGGGACGTACATCATGCCCCGGCCGCAGGACCTCCCCTCGGACGAGTTCGAGGCCCTGGTCGCGATGGGGCGCGAGCGGCGCTTCAGCGAGATGTACGAGCGGATGCGGATCCGGTTGGTCGATCACCGCTCGGAGATCCCACGAGAGCTGCCGTTCACGCCGCCGTTCAACAAATGGTCCGCGAACCTGCCCGGCGCGACATACTTCGTCCCGGTAACCGAGGTCACGGCGCTCTACCTGACGATCCTCTTCGCCGCGCTCGGCGAACAGTTCGCGTTCTTCTTCCACGATGATCGCGACTGGTTGACGCGGTCAGCGGGCATCGCCCGGTTCGGGCGGTCGAAGGGCGGGCATCTGTACGACGACGTCCACGACGGCCGGGTCGGCACGATCGGCGAGATCGAGACTTACCTGCTGGAGATCTGTGGGTTCGAGCAGGGGCTGATGCTCCAGAACGTCGCGCTGGCGACCGAGGCGCTCGGGCTCGGCGGCTTCCCGCACTACGCGGCCCATCGATTCGCCTGGACCCGGTCCCTCGGCTTCCAGATGCGCGATCGGACGTTTGCCCAGATCCTTCACAAGGGGTTCTTCGGGACGCTCCTCATGCGCCTCTTGAACAAGAACGTCACCATCCCCCAGGCCGTCGGGCTTGACCATGACGGCAAGACGATCATCAAGCCGTACGCGCCGCCGTATTACCCGACGATGGAGGCGGCCGTCCGGGCGTTCGTGGACTACAAGTTCGCGCCCGGAACGGGTTTCTTCCGCGATGCGCCGAAGCCCAGCGCCTGGCGCGATCCGGCGGCGATCCAGGCAACGATCCCCCCGTACACGGAGGCGAACATCGAGGCGGTCATCGGATACTGCGACTACGTCGTGAAGCAATACGGTCAGTTCCCGGGCAACTTCGGACCGATCCGGACGCTGATGGCCTTCCAGGCGCACCACATCGACACCGCGTTCTACGACCGCTTCTATCGCCCCGGCGCCTACACGGATGCCCATGCCACGCATTTCGCCCGCTGGCATGCCGACGCGGTCTCCTGACATGCGGTGGGCGAGGCCCGAGCGGCCGGCCTGGGTTCCCGGCGATCTGTACCCGTTCGAAGACCGCTGGGCCGAGATCGACGGCAACCTAGTCCACTACGTCGACGAGGGTGAGGGTCCACCGATCCTCCTCCTGAACGGCAACCCCAGCTGGTCGTTCGGCTGGCGGGATGTCATCCTCGGGCTGCGTGGCACGTTCCGCTGTGTGGCGCCGGACTATCCGGGGTTCGGCCTGTCGCGTCCGGCCGACGGGTACGACTTCCGCCCGCGATCGCACTCGAGGGTGGTCGAGGCGCTTGTGGACCACCTCGGGCTGCACGGGATCGTGGTCTTCGGCTACGCCTGGGGAGGGCCCATCGGCCTCGGTCTCGCGGGTCGCCGGCCGGAGATCGTTCGAGGCCTGGTGATCTCGAACACGTGGGCCTGGCCGGACGACCGGTTCCGGGTCCGACTCTTCTCGGCCCTCATGGGCGGGCCCCTCAGTCCGCTGCTGGTCGACCGGCTCAACCTCATGCTCCGGTTGTACCTGCCGCTGAACCTCAAGCGTGGCCGCCTGTCCGACGCCGAGCGTGCCGCGTACGAGGGTCCGTTCCCGCCTGGGAAGCGCTCGCTCATGCGGGTCTTTCCGAGGGAGATCGTGCGTAGTCGGGCGTATCTGCGCGAGGTCGAGTCGAACCTCCCGAAGATCACCGGCAAGCCGGCGATCATTGTCTGGCCGGACTCCGATCCCGGCTTCGGCGACGCGGAGCTCAGGCACTGGCAGTCGCTCTTCCCGGGCGCCCAAACCGTCGTCCTCCCGCGGACCGGACAGTTCATCGACGAGGACGCCCCGGGGGACGTTGCCGCCGCGCTCCAAGCGTGGCGAGCGGGTGGGATGTCGGGTCAGGCGTAGGGCGTCGGTCGCCGGCGTTCCTGGAGCACGTAGAACGCGATCATCAGGACCGTCAGGGCCAGCAGCCCACCGACATAGCCCTGGACCGTGCCGCGGCCCGGCAGCAAGTCGTCGCGGAAGACCACCGCGGTCGCGAACAGGGCGACGCCGTTCAGGATGAACAGCTGTGCCGCTCGGCGGATCTCGTCCCAGTCAAGCGCGAAGGCCATCGTCCCGCACCACACGGCCCAGCCAAGGAACCAGGCCCCGACCATCCGGGAGTCGAGTGGGTTCAATTCCCACGCCCAGCGGTGCGCCGCGAATTCGGGATTGGCCACGATAAGCAGGCCGTTCATCAGCAGGATTCCCGCGACGAAGACGAGGAATCCCTTGAATACCGGGTGGAGGGGGCCTCCGGTCGGGGGCGCGGCTGCCCGGAAGATGCCGCGCTGGATGAGGTAGATCATCACCACCGGCTCGAAGATGTAGAGGATGATCCAGATGTGGGCAAGGGGCGTCTGGAACGGGTTCCAGTGGAACTCGTCGAGGTGCCAGTAGGTGGCGAAGAGCAGCGTGCCGGTGAAGACGAGGTTGCCCCACACGACCCAGCGCAGTCGTAGCCAGTTTCCTTCACGGGCGATGTTGAGGAAGAACGCCGTCCGGAAGATATACCCGGCGCCGATGAACGCTTGGGCGTATCGCGGTTGGACGTTCCACGCGAAGTACTCCGGGACGAACTGCGGAAAGAACAGCATCCAGATCGCGAACCAGGCCGCCGCGCTCGCTCCCAGGACGCCCCAGATGACCTGTTCCCTTGGCGGTCGCATGATCCCCTCCTCGCGGGCCGGCCGTCGACGACGACCGAGCAGTCGAAATCTACGCCCACGCGATCTCGGCATCATCTCCCGGCACGCGAAGGCAGTCAGGATTGCTCCAGTACGTGACGCCGATAAGCGACGGTGAAGCGCCCGTGGCGAACATGCGGCCAATGAGCACGCGAGGAGGCCAGAGCAGCCGCAATCGTCCATCAGGAGGTAGCGTCCAAGCGTTCGCGAGCCGCGGCCCGGACATTGGCAGCGCAGAGCCTACCTGCGCGATATC
>CAYLSK010000118.1:4983-9022 GCA_964385975.1 uncultured Anaerolineaceae bacterium
TCGACTCCTGGACCTGTCGCATCAGCGGGTCGCACAGCTGCTCAAACCTGCGCCGGCGAGTCCCCGCGGGCGTCGACCGAACCAGCCGGTCAGGATCGCTCGCTATATCAGGCCCGTCCTCGGACCAGGTCGATCAACCTGCCGAGCACCCGCTCGCCGTCGGCGCGGAGACCGTTGTGCTCGAATTCGTCCGTCTCCCAGGTCCGCAGCCTTCGGATCGTCGCCGCCGTCTCCTCGGCGAAGTCGCGCTCCACGTACAGGTCATTGACGTAGATCGTGGCGGCGACCGGGACCTCGTTGTGCCGCAGCTGGTCGGCATCGTAGAGCGCCGGCCAAAGGTGCTCGGCGAGGATCTCGGCCGCCGCCTGTTGGGGCTGGAGCCCCGCGTAGTCCTGCCACATCCACGGGAAGACGTGCTCGGCCGTGAAGAACCCCTCCTCTCCCACTTCGTCCGGCAGCAGCCGATTCGCCGACCAGCGCGTCGCCACGCCGTCCGCATACGACGACTCGTGGAGCGTGGCGTAAATCGGATTGCGGCTGAACCGGACGCCCGTCTCGGCATCGTGCCGGAAGGCGCGTGACCCGAACGGCAGCTCAATGACGTGGTGGAGGAGCTCAAAGCCGGCGCTGTCGCCGAGCCACAGCCCAAGCTGGCGGAACCGTCGCGCGGTCAGGCGGTCGCCCGACGGCAACAGCACGTTCTCATCGTCGAGCCGGCGGAGGATCTCCTGGACCCGCGCCCGATCGTCGGGGTAGCGCTCGAAGTAGCGCCGGTTCTTGTCGATGAGGCGCCGATAGGTCGCGCCGTAGATGTCGTCGATCGGTCTGCCAATCGGCGACAGGCCGCCCGTGATGAACGCTTCGCGGAGTCCCTCGGGTGCGATCGACAGGTAGGTCATCGAAGTAAAGCCGCCAAAGCTCTGGCCGAGCACGCTCCAGCGCTCGACACCCAGCTCCTCACGGATGTGCTCGGCGTCGCGAACGATCGAGTCGGCGCGGAAATGCGTCAGATACGACGCTTGCGCCGTCGGCGAGTCGCCCGGGACCTCCGAGCCGACAGGCGTCGACCGCCCTGTCCCTCGCTGGTCGAGGAGCAGCACCCGGTAGTCCGCGATGGCACGCTTCATCCAGCCCGTCGGCGGACTCGTTGGGCGGGTCGCCTCGAAGCCCGGGCCGCCCTGGAGGAATAGGAGGTATGGGCGGTCCCCCCCGTCGGGTGCCGCCACCTCACGGGTGAAGACGGTGATCTGAGGTCCATCCACGCGGGCGTGATCGAGCGGGACGGAATGTTCGCGCTCGGTGAGGATCGCACCAGGGACGCGGTAGGTCATGACCATGGGCGAATGGTAGGGTGCGTCCGTGGCTAGCGCGTCAGCGTTCCCGACCTCGAATAGTTCGATCACCCATATCCTGGTCGTCTCGGATATTGCTCGGTCGCGAGCCTGGTATCTCGACGTGCTTGGCGCAACGCTTTACCGCGAGTACGGCGGCTCGTCCGTTGTCCTGAGCTTCGCCGGCGCGTGGCTTCTCCTCGTGACCGGCGGTGGCCCGACCGAGGACAAGCCCACGGTCACTTTCGCGCCACCCAGCGATCCGAACCGTCGGGACAACCTGTTCACGATCCGGGTGGCCGACTGTGGTGAGACCTACGAGCTGCTGCGTGGCCGCGGAGCCATGTTTCTGACTCCCCCGGTGACGCGCGGAGCGGAGACGCGCTCCTTCTTCCGCGACCCGGACGGTCACCTGTTCGAGATCAGCGAGTACCGCGCATAGCGGCCCGTCGAGCGAACATCATTCCGGGTGGCCACGTACCCATCTAGGTGACGGGTTCGTCCCGATCGTCGGCACGACGCTCGCCGCCCTGGGCCGGCGGCTGCCAGGCGTACTGCGCGTAGCGGAGCTGGCGCTGCGCCAGCTCATCGAGCCGCTCCTGTTCGGCCCGGAGCACGTCCAGCTCGTGTTGGCGTTCCTCGGCGTCGACCTCGGCCGCGTCGAACGGCGTCGTCTCATAAGTGTCGGGTGGCGCATCGCCACCAAGTAGTCGACGTAGAAAGCCCAACTTGAAAGTCCTCAGCCGAACCGCCGAATCGTGGCGCCGTATGGTTCCGACCATGCTACGCCGAAGACCGTGCGCGGCCAGCGAAGAGGCGCCCTACCAGACATCCCCCGGCCGCCAGTCGCAGCTGATCTGGGCGGTGCGATCGAGCGGAGGCGACGACGGGGTCGGGAGCACGAGGATGTGGCCGTCATCAGCGGGCGTCCCGCGAGTGCCGTCGGCCGTTCGGACGAACGACGGCCCAATCCAGGTCAGCCAACCCAGCCGTTCGTAGAACCGGTGACGCCCGGTGCCGAGGGCTCCGAGCTCGAACCGGCCGCGGATGTAGGCCGTCACGTCGGCCATGACGAGCGATCCAAAGCCCTCTCCCTGGCGATCCGGCGCGGTGGCGACGGCCTCCACGTATCCGGTTCTGAGCGGGTGCCCATCGATCTGGAGCTCGCGCTCGACGACCGATGCGTGGGCGATGACCTCGCCGTTGAAATCGAGCACGAAATGGATACCGCCCACGGCGTGGTCCCAGTCATCGTCACTGAACCGCTCCTCCTCGTCCGAACCGAAGGCGACCACCATCAACTCGCGGATGGCAGCGACGTCCGCCAGCGTCAGGTCATGGGTCGGAATCCGGCGCAAGCGGACGTCGACGTCGAAGCTCCTACCCATTCGCAGGACCCCGGGACCCCTACTTCTCCTGGATGGCCCAATCGTTGCCGTCGGGGTCCTTGAAGAAGGCGAACGAGTTGTAGGGGCCATCGCCGTGCCCTTCCAGCCATTCGCCGTTCTCGATATGCCGGACGGGGCTGATGTCCACGCCACGTCCCATGAGCTCGGCCCGTGCGGAGTCGATGTCGGAAACGCATAGCTGAAGGCCCGGCATCGTGCCGGAACCCGGCTCGGCGAGGATGGCCGGGCCGATGGTGACTGAGCAGGCCGAACCGGGCGGCGTCAACTGCACCACGCGGAATGCGTCGCCGACGCGCGTGTCCACGTCGACGACAAAGCCGCACTGTTCACTGTAGAAGGCCTTCGCACGATCGACATCGCTCACTGGTACGACGACGACTTCCAGCTTGTAGTCCATGACTCTTCTCCCTTGCGAAGTCGTCAGCTCACCGGGACCAGTCGAGCGATCAGCTCGTCCAGGCGGTCGTACCCCTCATTCATGCCGCTCTCCATGCCGCTTTCGATCATCGCATCACGGGCTTGCACCGATTGGTGGACCGAATGCACGCGCACACGTGTCCGGCCGTCGCGTTCCTCGAGCGTCAGCGAGTCAAGCGACACGTGGCCAGGTGCGCCCTCGAACTCAAACGTCTGAACCATGCCATCGGGCGTTGGTGTGCCGTGGAAGACGCCGTGGAACCCGTACTCGGCGCCATCTTCGTCTCGATGGGTGAAGCGCCATGTGCCGCCGTCTCGAACCTCGTACCGGTCGATGACCATCGTCAGTCGACGGGGACCGAGCCATTGGACAAGCAGCTCCGGGTCCGTGTGTGCGCGGAAAAGGAGGTCCCGCGGCGCGTCGAACTCTCGGGTGATGTCGATGAACGGAACCCCCGGCTCCGCCGTGATCTGGGTATTCGCCATCGTGCGCTCCTCCTTACTTGTCGCCTTGCGGCGCTTGGTCCGCCTGATCGCCCGTCCACCTTGCGAGCAGGGCGTCGAGCCGGTCATACCTCTCGTCCCAGTAGGCCTGATAGCGCGCCAGCCAGGCGGTCGCGTCCTGGAGCGGCTCCGCTTCCAGGTGGCTGAGGCGGGCGGTCGCCCGTCGGCTTCGCGAGATGAGCCCTGCCCTCTCCAGCACCTTGAGGTGCCGGGAGATGGCCGGCTGCGACATCGGAAAAGGCGCGGAGAGCTCCCCGACCGTCAGGTCGCTCTCGGTCAGTCTCACGAGAATGGCCCGACGAGTGGGGTCCGCGAGGGCCCCGAACACTGTGCTCAGATGATCGGCTTGCATTTGTAACCACCACGTTATGGAACGAT
>CAYLSK010000119.1:0-9004 GCA_964385975.1 uncultured Anaerolineaceae bacterium
ATCCGCCCGGCCGGATGCTCCATGAAAAACCGCCCGACGAGGTCGTGGCCGTTTCCGAGCCCAGCCGGCTGCTGACGGCGGCTGACAAGGAGCAGCCGCGGGTTCTCGATGCCGCCTGCGGCAAGGACGAACAGCCGCGCCCCGACCCGAAATCGGCGGTCGGGTGCGCTGGCCGCAAGGAGCCCACTGACGGTTGCCGGTTCGCCGGCCGATTCGACCTCGACCACCGTCGCGTGGTAGATGACCCTCACGTTGGCCGCGGTCGCGAAGCGATCCCCGTGAGTCGCGAACGAGGACATCCCGCGCTGGAGGATGCTCGTCACCACCCGATCCTCGGCGAGTGGCAGGCGCAGCATGTCGGGCCTTTCCCAGTCCGCGACCTCGAACGTAGCCGGCCCCAGGCTCGAGATGGCGTGTGCCCGCGCGTAGTAGGGCTCCAGGTGCGAGTAGCCGAACGGCCAGCCCGAGTGGGGAATCTCCGGGCGAGCGTCGAAGTCGATGGGATCGAGCGGGCGGGCCATCCAGCCCTCGTCTCCGCGGGCGTGCATATGCCAGCGAGTGGAGGTGCCCCCGAACGCTCGGGCACGGGTGAACATGAGGTTGTAGTACTGGTAGCCGACGCTCGATCCGCGATCGAGATGCTTCGCCAGCACCTCCGGAGTAATCCCGCCGCTCTCGAGGATAAGCACCTGCAGGCCGGTGGCCATCAGCTCGAGTCCCAGGGCGATGCCGGCCGGTCCGGCGCCCACGACACAGACATCGGCAGTCAGCTCCGCGCCGGGAGGCAAGGTTCGTGCGTCGATGAACATCGCAGCGGGCCTCTAGCGAAGACCAGCGAACAGGTCGTACTCGGGAATGGCCGCCCCGATGCGTGAGGCGCAGAGCGTGAAGCATTCGGTCCGCGTCACGGGCCGCCGCTCATCGGCGCTCAGGGTGAGTTGATCGCGGTCCGGACCGATCTGCGAGCGGTGCTCGGCGAGGGTAGCGTACTTGACGTCTATGACCGACCGCACGTCGACGCGCGTCGTGACCGGCCCCCCGTTACTCCTCAGGGCCCGTCATAACTCTTGGCGCCGATCCAGCTTCTCCACTACCTCGTACAGCCTGCTCGGCGCCCACGTCTGCAGGCCTCGGCTCTCGAGCTGGTCCGGATATGCGTCCGGGTCGCCGGCCCGCGATCGGCCTCAGCTCACCCGCTTTGTCCGCCGGCTGACGAAGTCCACCAGGACGTACTCGCCGAGGCGCTCGGGCGTCGCGTAGAACGCACGACCCCGGTTCATCCGGGTCATGTGGGCAACGAATTCGGCCAGGGCGCGCGATCGCTCGAGCATGAACGTGTTGATCGTGATCCCATCCTTCGTGCAGCGTTGCACCTCCCGGAGGGTCTCGTCGATCGTGCGGCGAGTTGGTGGGTAGTTGAACTCGACCTGGCCGCCTTCGAAGTGGGCGGTGGGTTCGCCATCGGTGATCACCACGATCTCCTTGTTCGTGGTGGGATGGCGTTCCAGGATCCGGCGGGCCAGGAGCAGGCCGTGCTGGAGGTTGGTGCCGTACTCATAGCCGTGCCAGGTCAGCTCGGCGAGCGAGCCCGGGGGGATTTCGCGGGCGTAGTAGGCAAACCCGATGACCGACAGATGGTCGCGCGGATACTGCGTCCTGATCAACGTGTCGAGCGCGACCGCCACCTTCTTGGCCGCCAGGAAGCAGCCACGCAACAGCATCGAGCGACTCATGTCCAGCAGCAGGACGGTCGAGGTCTGGGTCAGCAGCTCGGTGCGGTGGACTTCGAAGTCGGACGGCGCGAGGCGGATCCGTCCCTTCGGCGTTCGGGTGCCGGGCGCGTTCTCCTCGCGGGCCAGGGCGTTGAAAAAGGTCCCGCGCAGGTCGAGGTGGAATGGGTCCCCGAACTCATAGGGTTTGGTCGTCTCCTCGCGCTCCCCGCCCCGACCTGCTCGATCGAGCCGGTGCCCGCCGAACGCATCGCGCTGGAGCCTCGCGAACAGGTCGTCGAGCACTTTCTGGCCGATCCGGCGACTGCCCCGCGCGGTCAACGTGAGGTGCCCGCCGTCAGCCGTCAGGTACCCGGCTTCCTCGAGGCGACGGGCGAGGTCGGCGAGCGCATCAATCTCTCGCCTGGCGTCGTCTCCGAGCAGCTCGCGCACCTCTGCCCGGTCGATCGCCGCCAGGTCTTCCGGCGACTCGACGTCAGAGAGGGCGTCCTCGAGCCGGTCTATCGCCCCGAGTCGGGCGATCTGTGCCAGCGCCCCTTCCAGGCCGATCGATTCATCGCCACCGAACGGGACTCGCTCGCCCAGCCCGCCGGGGAGCAACAGATCGAGGTTCGAGGCGAGCTGGGCCAGATCGATGAGGAGCCGGTCGTCGCGCAGCAGCGCCTCCATCATCGACTGGAGCTCCGCGCGTTGCTCGGGGCTCATCGAGCGCAGGAGCGACTGCATTGCGGCCATCCGCTGCGCCAGCTGATCGATGATGTCGTCAAAGGTCCGGGCGCCAGGGAAGAACTGGCCGTGCTTGGCGAGGAAGGCGGAAGCGTCCGGATTGCCGCCCCCGATCCGTTCACGGATCAGCTGGTTGAGGTCGCGAACCATCTCGCGATTGGCCGCCAGATCCTCCGGCTTCAGCGAGCGGATGGCGTCGGACATGCTCGACACGTACTGATCCAGAACCTGCTGCCGAAGCCGTTTGACCAGCTCATCGAATCGTTCGCGGGCCGCGGGCTCGAGGAAGTCGTAGTCCTGGAGGCCGCGGATCCGCTGCCCCATATCCGCCGGCAGGGCGTCGAGCTGGTCGAGCCGGCGGGCGGCGACGTCGCGGAGCATCGACCGGAGGGCCGCGTCGTCGGTCGCAGGGTCCTTCGCGTTCGACGCTTCGTCGAGGCGTCGAACGACGCCGGTCCGTTCCTGGACGACGATCTCGTCGAGCTCGCGTCGGATGTCGGATAGGACGTCGCGCAGCTGGTAACGCCCCAGGAGCTCTTCCCGACGCCGTTCCAGGCGCTCCATCAGATCGCGCAGGCCGGCCATCTCCCCGCGCGTCGGGTCGCCTGTTCGCCAGCCCCGCTCCATCAGCCGTCGCAAGGCCTCGGCCAGGTCGCCCTCGGCCATCACGTCGTCGGCGAGCGCGGCAAGGATCTCGTCCGCATCGAGGTCGGCGATCTGCTGGCTCCCGTCCCACCGGGAGTAGCGAGCTCGGGTCGCCGGGCCGTCGCCGATCGGGCGACGAGCCGATGGCGAGGGTTCCAGCGCCAGGTCCCCTGGATCCGGGATGTAGGCGGTCATCGTTGGGATCCGGCGTCGGCCGGCACCGCAACCGGGTCGCCATGGTGCCGCGTTGGCCTGCGGTCAACGATTCCCGTCGCAAGCGGTCGTGGCTGCCCTCCAATGAGTCCGTACACGCTCTGGTGTTGCCCTGGGGTCAACGACGCGACCGAAATCGGGGTTCCAAGGACGCCGTGGGCCCTCGCGCGTGACGTTCCGCCCAGATTCGTTGCCCGCGGGTCAACGCCAGGCGGGTCAACACAGGCGGGGAGGCCCGCACCCCACGAGATCATCGGTGGTAGACCATCCCGCCCGGGATCCGATCCTTGTTGAGACGGCGGGCAAGGTGGAGCCCCTCGAGCAGGAACTCGACCGCCGACGCCACGACCGCCGGCTCCTCGGCACCGTCGGTGACGTCGAATGCGCCCAGCCGGCGTACGGACGCAGCGAGGCCCGGCACCTCGCGCATCCAGGCGACGTACTCGCGGGACGGCGTCCGGTCGCTGGTTTCGACCGTGAAGCCGTCCTCGAAGGCTTCGATGACACTTTCGAGCTCGTCGATCGAGACGTGCCTGCTGAAAGTGGCGTGGAGGGCCTTGGTGATGAGTCGCTCGACGATTCGCTCCTCTGGCGTCTCGTCACCGGCCGACTCCAGCTCCACCTTGCCGACCGTCGACGCAACAACGGCTCCAAGGTCCGAGACGCGTGGCGAGCCAAGCGGCTCACCCAGCCGGACGGCCCGTTTGAGCGCTGCGGCCTCGAGGACTTCTGTATTGGCGACCGAGACGCGAACGCTGACCCCGGACCGCTGACTGATCTCGGGCGAGCGTCTGGCGAGGTGGGTCAGCTCCGCGACCAGCTCCTCCATGAACGGCGGGACGACGACGGGCGGGACACCGTCCTCGGCGGCGAAGCGATGCTTCTCCTGTCGGACGATCGCCACCTCGTGCTCGAGCGTGCGCGGGTAGTGGGTCCGGATCTGCGAGCCGAGACGGTCCTTGAGAGGCGTGATGATCCGGCCGCGCGAGGTGTAGTCCTCTGGGTTGGCCGAGGCCACGACGAACAGGTCGAGGGGGAGCCGGACCACGAAGCCGCGGATCTGGACGTCGCGCTCCTCCAGGATGTTCAGCAGGCCGACCTGGATACGCTCGGCCAGGTCCGGCAGCTCGTTGATCGCGACGATCCCGCGATTGGCGCGCGGGATGAGGCCGTAGTGGATGGTCAGCTTGATCGGGTCGACCTCGCCGATGAGGTCGGCGATGGTGATGTCCGGGGTCGCCAGCTTCTCGGCGTAGCGGCGATCGCGCGGCAGCCAGTCGACGGCCGTCGCGTCGCCGTCTCGCTCGACGATGGCCCGACCGGCAGGGCTGACCGGCGCCGAGGGATCGTCGTTGAGCTCGCTGCCGCGGACCACCGGAAGCCACTCGTCGAGCAAGCCCACGAGCAGGCGCGCCATCCGGGTCTTGGCCTGGCCGCGTTCGCCCAGGAAGACCAGGTCCTGGCCGGCAAGAATCGCGTTCTCGATCGCCGGGATGACCGAGTCCTCGAAGCCCACGACGCCCGGCATGACCTCGCCACCGGCCGCCAGCCGTGCCAGGAGGTTGGACCGAAGCTCCTCCTTGACCGTCCGGGAATGCCATCCCGAGGCTCGAAGCTCGGCGCGTGTTGTGGGGCGGGGCGCGGTGGTCATGCGGGCCTCAATTCGGCGCAGGGGATGGAGGGCGGCTGACGGAGGATGGTCGGGTGATCGAGGAGACCCCCGGGGAGGCGCTGCGGTATCGGATCAGCGCGGCCTGCACGCGATCGACGTCCGTTACGCCGGCCGCTGCGAGCTCGTCGAGGAATGCGTGGCGGGCGGCAGCCTCGAGCTCGAAGTCGCCGGCTCGACGTCCGACCCGCATCGCCAGCTCTGGCACGACACCCCAGCCGAAATGCTCGAAGGCGTCCGTGGCCGGGTCCCATGTCGCCAGGACCGCCGGCCCGAGGCGCTGGACGTGGCCGTTCATGTCCCGTGTGACCGGCCGGGCATAGTGCGCCGCAACGAGGCGCCGGCGGCCGTCGACGACGCGGCGCAGCACCAGGACGACCCCGAGATACGAGAGCTCGTCGTCGGTCAGGTTCACGGGCGCCCGGCCGAGCTCCTCGAACACCTCGTCGAGGGAGTCGGCGTGGATCGTGCTGACCAGTCCGTATCCGATCGATGTGGCCCGGACCGCGATACGGGCGGCCTCGCCCCAGGTGTAGGCGGGCAGATGATCCGAGAGCTCCGGGGCGAGCAGGATGGTCGTGTCCGGACGGATCAGGGCGGCCTCGGCCGTCCGTCGGGCGACGCCCGGCCAGCCGAGCTCCGAGGCATGCGGCAGCCATTCGAAGGTCTCGCTCGCGCCAGCGAGCTCCACGACCCGCGTCTCCGGCGCCACGAAATCGAGCAGGGCCCGGAGCAGCGTCGTCTTGCCGGCACCTTGCCCCTCCGCCGCGACGAGGAGCGGTACGCGAGCCTCCACCAGAAGCCAGACCGTCGCCGCCAGCTCAGCATCCAGCGTGCCGGCACGAATCAGCTCGACGATCGAGCGCGAATCCGGCGGAACCGGGCGGAAGTCCCACCGGCCCCGCATTGGCGAGGTGTCGGCCACGGTGACTCCACGAGGGCGAGATTGGATGGGTCGGATCGGCAGCGTACGGCCGGCCGCTTGGAGCGTCAAACGACCCAGATGCGTGACGCGAACGGTCAGCCTCGGCCGCTAGGATCTCCGGATGGAGGGTGTGACAGGGCTCGAGATCCAGCCGCTGACCGCGGAGAGCTTCGGCGACCTCGCCGCTCTGTTCGAAGAGGGCGGCGATCCCAGGTGGTGCTGGTGCGCCTATTTCCGGTTCCGCGGGCGCGACTGGACGAACGCGACCGCCGCCGATAATCGGGCCGCGCTGCTCGCCCTGGCCGAGCACGACCAACGTGAGCGCCCGGCACCGGGCCTGGTCGCCTGCCGCGACGGTCGGGCGGTGGGCTGGGTGAGCCTGGGACCGCGGGAGGACTACGAGCGGCTCTCCTACTCGAAGATCCTGGCGCCGCTCGACGAGATGCCGGTCTGGTCGATCGTCTGCTTCGTGGTCTCACGCCGATCGCGCGGTCAGGGCGTCGCGGCGGCCCTCCTCGATGCCGCGATCGACTACGCGCGCGAGCACGGCGCGACGACGCTCGAGGCATATCCGGTCGACACCGGCGAGGGTCGCGTGCCATCGGCCAACGTCTACCATGGCACGCTCGCCATGTTCGAACGGGCGGGCTTTACCGTTGCCGCGCGGCGTCAGTGGAATGCATCGACGCCGGTCCGGCCCATCGTTCGGCGCGCGCTGACGAGCGGCTGACCGACGGTCTACGTCATCCGTCTCGGGTTGACACTCGTTCTGCTCGGCGGGTAGACTCCCGTCCCGCTCGCATGTCGCGTGCACTGATCGACTTCAAGAGGAGGCGGCTCCGAATGATGACGAAGAAGCTCCTCGCCCGATGCGTCGCGCCTACCAGCGCCGATGCACACGGGAGATCTGTGCCCATCTCGAGCTAGACCGCAGGCGGCAGGACCGCCATCCGGACGAACCACGAGCCGTGGGCCAGACGGGCCCCCGGCTTTTTTGATGCCCTTTCCTGCCCAACCGGCAGGCCCGGACCTCAGGAGCCGCGAGGCCCACCGACGTACCGCACGTCAGGTCGGAGCCCGCGGCTCTTCCGTTCTGAGAAGTCATTCGTCCCCGGACCCCTCACCTCACCACTGGAGCATCCACCGTGACCGCCACCCTCATCCCCGAATTGAAGAACGGCTCGCCGAGTCGAACGACCCAGGCGGTCGCTGACCGCGATGGTCGCGCCGCCATGCCCGCCCTCCTGATCGAGGACGTCACGAAGCGGTTCGTGGTCGGGCGCAAGCGCAAGCCGGTCATTGCGATCTCGCACGTGTCGATGCGCCTGGAGCGCGGCGACATCCACGGGATCCTGGGCGCCAACGGCTCGGGCAAGTCGACGCTCATCCGGCTGATCTGCGGACTCCTGACCCTCGACGAGGGGCGGGTCGAGGTCTTCGGCCACGACATCGAGCGCGACGAGATGGCGGTCAAGCGGCTGATCAACCGGGTCAGCGTGGACGCCGCCTTCTTCAAGAAGCTGAGCCCGATGGAGAACCTGCTCTTCGCCGCCCGCCTCTACGGGTTGGATGGCACGACGGCGAAGCGCGAAGCCCTGGCGATCCTGGCCCGACTCGGTATCGCCACCAGGCGGACGGGCCGCCCGATCGAACAGATGAGCCGAGGCATGCAGCAGAAGGTCTCGATCGCGCGAGCGCTCCTGACAAGCCCGACCCTGCTGCTCCTCGACGAACCAACCACCGGCCTGGACCCGCGCTCCAAGCTCGACGTCCAGGCATTCATCGAGGAGCTCCGCGAGACCCACGACGCCACGATCGTCCTGACGACGCACGACCTGGCCGAGGCAGAACGCCTGTGCGGCCGGATCACGATCCTCAACGACGGCCGGGTCGTCGCGTTGGACACGCCCGAGGGCCTGATCGCCCTCACCGCCAATCGCCTGGGCCGCCCGGCAAACCTCGAAGACGTGTTCATGACCTTCACCGGCCGCTCGCTCGACGACGACGTCGACGAGGACGGCACCGAATCTGACGACTGAAAGGAGGTGAGAACCCATGCGTACACATCTCGAATTGCACTACCGCTTCTGGCATGAGCGGATCGACCAGGAGATGACGGCTGCCGCGCAACGGCATCGCGTCATCCAACCAGCCGGATCGAGCCGTCGCCGCCTGGGCCACGCGATCATCGCGATCGGGACCCGGCTGGCGGCGGAGCCATCACTCGAGCTGGCTCGGCCCCGCTGAGGGCCGGGCCAGCTCCCCCACCAGGAGACCACTCCCGTGACCATCGTCGCCCATGAGCTGAAGGCGTCGTACGCCTTCATCGAGCGCAACTTCTTCCTGACTCGCCGCTACTGGGGCTGGGAGCTCGCGTTCCTGGTCTATTCCGTCGCGGGCGCGCTGTCGATCTCGCTCATCGGTGCAGACCAGGGCAGCCCAGCGTTGCTGCTGACCCTGATGGTCGGAGCGATCTTCTGGAATTACCTGTCAGTGGTCTTCAGCTGGATCGCCGAGACGATCTCGGTCGAACGCTGGGAAGGCACCCTCGAGTACACGATGATGGCGCCCATCCGGCGCTGGTCCCAGCTGCTCGGATCCGTGCTCTACGCGATGGTCTACGGCCTGGTCCATACCTCGGTCATCCTCGTCGCGTTGATCCTGTTCTTCCCGCAGCTCGACCTCCATGGCGCGAACCCGGTCACGGTGCTTGCGTTCATGCTCCTCGGCTCGTTCAGCTTCGTCGGGATCGGGATGATCGCGGCGATCCTGCCCCTGCTCTACGTTGAGCGCGGCGCGCAGATGACCTTTGTCCTGCAGTCCAGCCTGCTGCTCGTCAGTGGCGTCTATTACTCGATCGACATCCTGCCACCCTGGATGCAGGTCCTCTCGCACCTCTCGCCGGCGACGTACGTCCTCCATGGCGTGCGGGCCGGGCTCCTGAAGGGAGCACCCGTCAGCGCGCTGCTCGGCGACGTCTGGCCGCTGATCGTGATGGGCACCGCGCTCATCCCGTTCGGGCTGTGGGCCTTCGGTCGAGCCGAGCGCTACGCCAAGCGGACCGGCAAGCTCAAGCGGGTCGGCTGAGATGGACGA
>CAYLSK010000120.1:0-5376 GCA_964385975.1 uncultured Anaerolineaceae bacterium
GATTCCTCGTCGCTCGAGCCGGCTGGCTGATCGCCTCCGTCCTGCATGTCCGTGAGCGCGGCGGACGCCAGGTCGTGCTGGACGCCGGCATGACCGAGCTGATACGCCCGGCGCTCTACGGCGCACGCCACCCGGTGCTTGCCCTGACCTCACTCGGGCGGCCTGTGGGCGGACGCCACGGCGGCGACGGCGGACGAAGCGCGTCTTCCCAGGCTCCGACCCATGTCGAAGGGCCCATCTGCGAGTCCACCGATTCATTTGGCGATCACGACCTCCCGCCGCTCCGCCGTGGCGATCTCGTCGCGATCGCCGACGCCGGCGCGTACGCCGCCTCCCAGTCATCCACCTACAACGGTCGCCCCAGGCCGCCCCAAGTCCTGCTCGACGCGGACGGCACCCTTCGCGTCGGGCGCCGGCGATCGGGGATGGGCCTCGCGCTCGGATGGGCGCAATGAACGAGCGTGACCGATTCCTTACCAGGCTCGCCGCCGGGCCGCTGCTGGCGGACGGCGCGATGGGCACGCTCCTCTACTCGCGGGGCATCCCGCAGCGCGCGAATCTCGATGAGCTGGTCGCGACCCGTCCGGAGATCATCGGGGCGATCCATCGCGAGTACCTGGAGGCGGGCGCCGAGCTGATCGAGACCGCCACCTTCGGGGCCAATCGCATCCGGCTGGCGGCCCACGGCATGAGCGAACGAGCCGCCGCGTTCAACCGGCGCGGGGCACAGGTAGCGCGCGAGGCACGGGACGTCATCGGCCGCGACGCCTGGGTGGCCGGTTCGGTCGGACCGCTCGGCGCGCCGACGCGCGAGCTGGTGCGGCTCGGAGAGCCCGCTGTCCGGGCAGCCGTCCGCGAGCAGCTCGATGGCCTCCTCGAAGGCGGGGTTGACCTCTTCATCTTCGAGACCTTCTCGCTCCTCGAGCACCTGCTCCTTGCGATCGACGAGGCGCACCACGCGGCGGACCTGCCGATCGTCGCGCAGCTCACCTTCGGCGAGGAGCTCCAGCTGCCGGATGGGACAACCCCGCAGACCGCAGCCGTCGCCCTCGCCGCGGCCGGTGCGGACGTCATCGGAGTCAACTGCGGCGGCGGCCCCGAGGCATGCGTCGAGTCCCTGCAGATGATCGCCGGGTCCGGCGCGGGGTCGGGCCTGCCGCGCTCGATCATGCCCAACGCCGGCCTCCCGCAGCGGATCGAGGGCCAGTTCATCTATGCCGCCAGCCCGGACTACCTCGCCCGGATGGTGCCCCGATTCCTGGCCGCAGGTGGGAGCTTGCTCGGCGGTTGCTGCGGGACGACCCCGGAGCACGTCGCCGCCATGCGGCTGGCACTCGACACGATCGCGGCGACGCCGCGGCTGCCCGGCACGGGCGCCACCGCGGTTGCGTCCCCGGCCCCGTCGGCCAAGACCGAACCAAGACCGACCTCCATCACGACGGTCGCCGGCACGTCTGCCTCCGCCACCGACCCGCCTCCGCCCACCGCGCTCGCCCGGGCCCTCGTCGAACGCCGCTTCGTGATCTCCGTCGAGATCGACCCCCCGCGCTCCGTCCGGATCGAGCGCACGATCGAGGCGGCGCGCTTGCTCAAGGCCGCCGGCGTGGATCTCGTCAACGTCAGCGACTCGGCGATGGCCCGGGTCCGGATGGGGGCGCTGGCCGTCGCGTTCGGCATCCAGCATGACCTCGATCTCGAGTGCATCGTCCATGTCACGACCCGGGACCGGAACCTGATGGCGTTGGAGTCGGAGCTGCTGGGTGCGCACGCGCTCGGCGTTCGCAACATCGTGGCCCTGACCGGCGATCCGCCCCGGGTCGGCGATTACCCGGCCGGGACCGGCGTCTGGGACGTCGATTCGATCGGCCTCGTCGAGATCCTTGCGCGCCTCAACCGCGGCGAGGACGCGGCCGGCAGCCCGATCGGGCAGCGGGCCGGCTTCACGATCGCGTGCGCCCTGAACCCGACTGCCGACGATGCCGCAACGGAGTGGGATCGGCTCGAGCGGAAGCTGGCCGCCGGCTCGCACCTGATCATGACCCAGCCGCTCTACGACCAGGCCCAGGTGGACGCGATGCTGGCCGAGTCGCATCGTCGCTTCGGGTCCGGCGGCTTCCCGGTCCCAGTCCTGCTCGGCGTCCTCCCCCTGCAGAGCGCCCGCCACGCAGAATTCCTGCACAACGAGGTGCCCGGCATCACGATCCCCGAAGCAGCTCGGGCAGCGCTTCGTGCGGCCGGCGATCGAGGCGCCGAGGTCGGCCTGGAGATGACGCTCAGGCTGCTCGAACAGGTCGAGTCGCGGGTCGCCGGCACCTACGTCATGCCAAGCTTCGGGCGCTACGAACAGGCGGCCGAGCTCGTCCGCCGGTTGCGCGCTCGCCAGGGAGTGATCAGATGATGACTTGCCGTCGCGTCGCGCTCTCGATCGCCGGCGGACTGGTCTGGTGCTTTGCCGTCGCGGCCGGCTCGGTCTCGGCCGCCTCGCCCTCGGCGCCGCCACCCGGTCCGCCGTTCCCTCAGCCCACCGAAGGGCAGGCGGTGTACGACTACGCCGGCGTCCTGTCGGCAGGCGCTATCGCCCGCGCGGAGTCGACGATCGATGCGATCGAGAGGCGAACCGGCGCCGAGATCGTCGTCTATATCCAGGACAGCGGCTCCAACGAGCTCACGACCGACGGGACGATGGTCAAGGCGCGGGCCCTGATCGATCAATGGGGCGTCGGGCGAGCTGGCTTCGACGACGGCCTGGCAATCTTTTTCGACCTGTATCCAAGCCTGAAGCACGGGCAGGTCCAGCTCTACGCGGCCCCAGGGTTCGAGGCAGCCTTCCTCTCCAACGAGGAACGTCAGCGCATCTTCGAAGACGACGTGCTCCCGTACCTCCGATCGGCCGACTTCGACGGCGCCCTGGCTGTCGCCCTGGCGAGGGTGGACGCGGCCGCGACGCCGGAGCACGCCGCGCAGCTCCAGACCTCGCGCCTGATCAACGCCGTGGTGGGCCTCGTCGGTGCGCCAATCGTGCTCCTCGGGCTGTCGGGCTGGGCCTTCTTCCACTGGCGCCGCTTCGGCAAGGATCCGGTCTACCTCGACGATCCATCGGTCCTGATGCCGGCGCCGCCGCCGGCCTTGACCGCGGCGTCCGGGGCTGTCGTGATGGATGGAGGGACGTCCCGGCGCGCCCTCACCACCGCGATGCTCGATCTGGCCAGTCGCGGGCTCATCGCATTTCGCGAGGACGGCGGGATCCTCGGGATCGGCAAGAAGGTCGGCATCGACATGGCCCCGGAGCACGGCGACGCCGAGATCGAGGCACAGCGGGCCCGCAACTCGCGCCGCCCGATGGGACCCGCCGAGGAGCTCGCCTTGCGCGACCTGCGCTCGCTAAGCGCCTCCGCGGAGGGCGGCGGCGCCTACATCGAGCCCGGGGAGCTGCCGAAGTTCGGTGAGAAGGTGGGCGGCTTCGATCGCGCCCTGGAGGCCAACGCCGTCCAGCGCGGCTGGTTCGTCGAGACGCCAAGCAAGGTGGTCGTCGCCTGGAGCCTCCGAGGCGCCCTGGCAATCGTCGCGGGCGCTATCGCCCTCGCCGCCGGCCTCATCATCCCGTTCTCCGGCCTGATCTTGATCGGCGCCGCCGGCATTGCGGGCGGGATCGTGGTCGTGCTGTTCGCCCGGGGGATGCCCGCCGTGACCATGGCCGGCGCAATGATTCGGGCGATGCTGGCGGCCTATCGACGGACGCTCCAGAAGACGATGGCCGAGGCGCGATCCATGCAGCAGGTCGTCGACGAGGCCGGGCTCGACTGGCTGGACACGCCGGACCAGGCTGTCGTGTGGGGCACGGCGCTCGGGCTCCAACACGAGATCGAGGGAGTCCTGAATCGCAGCCTGGAGGACGTCAGAGAGGGCCAGCCTGGCGGCGTCATCCCCTACTTCCCGATCTGGTATCAGACTGCCGGCGGCACTCCGTTCCTAGGGGCCGGGGCGGGCGCGAGCGGCGGAAGCCTTTTCTCGAATTCGGCGATCCCGGACCTCGGCGGGATGATGTCCACGCTCGGGACGATCGGCAACTCCCCGGCGTCATCGGGGAGCGGCGGCGGGGGCTTCTCGGGCGGTGGCGGAGGCGGTGGCGGAGGTGGCGCCGGCGGCGGATTCTAGGGCGCTGGAGGCCCGCGCCCCGAACGGCCCCGACGCCAATTCCAGTCCGGTTGGTCTACTCGACCGTTCAGCGCGGTCGGCCGTCGTAGGTTCCAATCGGGTTGGAGAACCCAACGCCGCCACGATCGAATCGGTCATCCATTCCAGCTTGATTGGTCGAACGCGCTGGGACGTGTCGCGTACACCAGCGTCGCTGGAACGGGCTCGACCCCTCTGGCCGGCCACCCTCCGGGCCTGCCGTCAGGCCCCGAACAGCTCCCGGCAGGCGTCCAGACCCTCGATCGTGACCGGCAGACGCGGACGCGAGCGCCAGGCTTCGGTCCTCATCCGGAAACGCTGCGTCTCGCGGGCGACGCCCTCAGGCGCGAGGCTGCCTCGCCCATTCTCCTCGTAGCCGAGCTTCCGCGAGACGCCGTTCGAGGCAGTGTTGTCGAGGAAGGCCGAGCTCTCCGCGACCTGCGCTCCGAGACCATCAAATGCGAGCGACAGTACGGCGGACCGCATCTCCGTCCCGTAACCTCGGCGCTGATAGGCCCTTCCCAGCCAGGATCCCGTATCGACCGTGCGGTGGATCGCGAAGTCGCGGGCGTAGATGGACTGACTGCCGATCGGTCCGCCATCGAGCTCGACCATCAGGTTCAATCCCCACGCCTCCGGCGCCCACTGGGCCCACATCTCCCAGTGGTGCTGCAGAAACCCGCGCTCGAAGGCTGGGCTCGGGGCGGTCGACCAGGCCACCCCGAACGGCATCTCGTCGTCCGGGTGGACGCCGGCCTTGGCGACCGAGAGCAGCGCCACCAGGTCCGACTCGGTCGGCAGGCGCAGGACCAGCCGTTCGCTGTGGATGCGCAGCCCGAAGAGCGGCCAGGCAGCGGCGAGGGTGCCGGGGTCGTCGGCGGTCATGGGCGCCCGACGGTACACTCCGCCCATGGGTGCTGTCGAGACCATGGAAGACTTCTTCGAGAAGCTCAACGGCGGAGATCGCGAGGCAGCGGTCGCGCTGATGGACGAGAAGACCGAGATGCGCGTGCACGTCGGCGACAGCGTCCAGACGTTGCGCGGCGTGGAGCGCGTCGGCGGCTGGTTCCTCCGCGGCGACACTGGCCTGAAGATGATCCCGGGCAACATCCGGGACACAGGTAATACCTACGAGACCGACCTGCTCGTGGTCCGGCCCGGGACACAGAGCCAGCACATCGATGCGACATTCCGGGTCGAAGC
>CAYLSK010000120.1:5476-9001 GCA_964385975.1 uncultured Anaerolineaceae bacterium
CGCAGCTCGGTCGGATCGGACCAGGAGCGGTCACGGGATCCCCGGCGTCTAGGTCACGGTAATTGAAGATCGGGTCGATCTCACCTGTTGAATGGCCGGCCGCCGAATGCATGATGAGCCTGGTTGGCCCGCGCCGAACCAGCCAGGGAGGCCAAGGGTGATTGCAGGCGGTCAAGCCAGGCAGTGATGCGCGCATGAGTACGCCCCTGGTTGGCCGGGCACGCGAGCTCGCGACGATCGACGCGGTCATGCACGAGCTCCACGACCGTGGCGGACTCTCGACCGTGCTGATCGTGGGTGATCCAGGTCAAGGCAAGACCCGGCTGCTGGCAGAGGTTCGCACTCGACTGGCGAGTCCTGCGCAGCTCGAGATTATCGGGTACGAGACCGAAAGGAACGTTCCGCTGGCGGCCGCTTCCGCCCTTCTCCGCCAGTTGGCCGGCGACGATACTGGTTCGCTGCTACGAGAGATCCTGGCTCTTTCAGTGAGCGCCAGCGCGGCACCGCTCGAACCGATCCGAGTCTTCGAGGCGGCGCATCGAGCCATCGGGTTGCTCGGATCTGCGCTGATCACGATCGACGACCTGCAGTGGGTGGACGAGCTGTCGCTCGCTCTGGTCCATTATCTCGCCCGAGGCGCCGCCGCTACTGGCCCGCCGCTCCTCGTCGTGGCAGCATCCCGCCCTACGTCCGCGGTCGCTTCCCTGGCAGATTCGCTCTCGAAGGTCCGGTCAGATCAGGAGCGTCCCGCTCTCATCGAGCTCAGCCCGCTGGGGCGCGAAGAAGGGATAGACCTCGTCTTCCGACTCCGGCCCGCGTTGACGCGTGACCAAGCGGCCGATCTGTGGGCCAAGGCGGCGGGTTCGCCTTTCTGGCTCGTCGTGCTGACGCGTTCTGACGCGTCAGGCACCGACGCACAGCAGGTCGTGACAATGCGTCTGACAGGCACGAGCCCCGATGCGGCGATGTTGCTCGCTGACCTGACGGTTGCGGCTCGGCCCATGAGTCCCGACGACCTCGCGCGGCTTGAGAGCTGGTCGGCCGATCGGGTTGCGATCGGTTTGGCGGAACTCATCGATCGAGGCCTTATCGTGAGATCGGGCCTGGCCGTCGCCCTGGCCCACGACCTGATCCGGGCCGCCGCCGCGCACAACCTGTCTGAACCGGTCGCGCGCCGGATTCACCGGCGGTTAGCCAACCTGCTCGAGGACGAAGCCGGCGAGGATCTCCAGGAGTTGCAGGCGGCTCTTGTCCACCGCCAGGCCGGTGGATCGCCGATGGGCGATCTGGCGCTGCGCCTCGCTCGTTCCCCACGCCGCCGCTTGCTGGGCCGCCAGGGCCTCGCGCTGCTAGCCGCGATCGACACCGCCCAGGATCTATCCGATCCAGCGACGGTCGAGCTCCGCGCGGCCGTAGCCAACTTGGCCTCTGAGCTTGGAGACCACGAGCTCTCGCTCAGTCGCTGGGCAGCCGTGGCAGCGCAATTGCAGGATCCCGCGCTCCGAATGCGAGCCGGCGTGGCCGCGGCCCGTGAGGCTTACCAGCTGCGTCGACGTGACGAAGCACTCGCCTGGATCGAGCGATGTCGCGGATTGGGTGCGCTGCCGGTCGCGCTGGCACTGGCTCTCGATGCGATCGAAGCCTCGGTCCTTATCTGGCTCGACCCCCGCGCAGCCGACAGGTGGGCGGTGATGGAGCCCGTCGTCGACACCGCGCGAAGGCTCGCCACCGGCGCTGGCGGGCCCGCCTCGCTCGACGCCGATGCACAATCGGCGTACCTGGATGCCATGCGTATCGCCTTCGAGGTCGTCGGCCAGCACCGTGATTGGGCCCAATTGGCCGCATTTGCCGACGAGATCGTCGCCGGCATGGGTGGCCTTGGGGAAGCAGCGCAGCTGGACGCGGACATCTTCCACGCCATGGCCGTGGTCGCCGTCGGCGGCGAGCTGCGGGTTGCCGCTCACCTATTCCGGCGCGTTTGGGAGGATGCCCAGGAGCGGATCCTGCTTACGGTCGCGCTCGACGCTGGGCAGTGGCTCGTCTTGACGCTGCACGATCTCGGGGACCTCCATGAAGCCGAGCTTGTCTGGGCCAAGGTCAGCGACCTAGCGTTGCGGGTCGACGATGTCTCCCGAATGATCGGTGGCAAGGCCATGACCGGCCTGGAGCTGGCGTTCTCCACGGGTGACTGGCGGCAGGCACAGCTGCACATCATCGATGGAGCCAAACGCGAGTCCGACCCGCACTACCGCCACGACTACTATCGAGCACTCGTGGTATGGCTGGCACGACTGCGTGGACCGTCGGCGGCGCCAGACGTGGAACGTAATCTCGCCCTCGCCCGACGTGACGTGGAGGAATCCGGCTGCCCAGGCTGCTGGCACGATCTGGAGATCAATGCCGCTGAGGCGCTGGCACGCATCGATCGCCCGAACGAAGCCCGACAGGCGCTCGCAAGCCACGCAGCGTCAGCCATCCCTCCAGATCTCCCCGAGCGGTACCACCGAAGGGTGATTGCAGCGCTGCTGCACGCGCCTGAGGCGCCGTCGCAGGCGGCGTCGGAGTTTGAGGCTCTCATCACGGAGGCCGAACGGCTCGAACGCGGCGTCGATGCGCTGTGGGCCAATCTCGACATGGCAAACGCGCTCGAGCGGGTCGATCGCGGTCGAGCCGCCGAGGCCTACCGAGCCGCCGCGGTTCGCGCCGATCGGATAGGCGCGATCAGCCAGGTCGGGATGGCTGAGCAAGCGCTTCGAACGCTCGGCGTTCGGACGTGGCGCCGCGGGACGGCAGCCGCGGGCGTCTCGGGGTTCGATGCGCTGACCGTTCGCGAACGGGAGGTAGCCCGGCTCGTCGTCGCCGGCGCGAGCAACCCGGAGATCGCCGAGCAGCTTTTTCTATCCCGCAAAACCATCGAGCGCCACGTCTCGAACGTGCTGGGCAAGGCGGGAGTCCGCAACCGTACCGAATTGGCCGCCCGGCTCGCCGACGCGGGAACACAGGCAGGCCACGACGCAGGTCTCGCCAGCGAGGGACCTGCCCAGTGAACGGGGGTGCTCCTCTCGCGTAGGTGCCTCACCGACGAGCTGCCATCCACGCAGCCGTTCCGGCCGCTCCGAGCGAGGGAGGGCTGCCGCGGAAATGAGGGAACTCGCCGATGAACCCGGCACCTGACCCAATCCATTGTTCGAGCCATCAAACGGAAGCCGCGCAGAAAGCGCGGCGACGATGGAGGCACAGACATGGATACCGCGTTCCCGGGTCGCACCGCCCACGTTCGTACGAACCGCTGGAGCTCCCCCCTCCTCGCCGCAACCGCGGCGGCCGTCATGGCCCTCGTTGGCGCGGCCGTCGTCCTGTCAACCCAGCAGACTCAGGCGCCCAGCGCAACGTCGAAGGGTGGGCTCAGCCCGCAACAGGTCTTCATCCGCAGCGAGGTCGCCGATCGCCTCGAGCAGTTGGCCAGCGACGGGCTCAGCCCGCAACAGGTCTTCATCCGCAGCGAGGTCGCCGATCGCCTCGAGC
>CAYLSK010000121.1:0-3146 GCA_964385975.1 uncultured Anaerolineaceae bacterium
CCTTGCCGGCACGGATCGACTTGATCTCCGTCCCGGTCAGGACGATCCCCGCTTCGAACGTCTCATCGATGGTGAAGTCGTGGCGGGCTCTTCGGTTGAGGGCGACGGTGGTCTCGTCGCGCATGCGAGGGCTCCTTCGAGTTTGCAGGGAGTATGGCCGGAACGCACGGACGCCGGCCCTATGCGGGCCGGCGTCCGAGTGCTTTACCACCCACAGGGGTGTCCGACTAAACGGCCATCTCCTGCGAGGTGGTGCAGCTACGCGTACTGTCGATCACTGCACACCACCTCCTTTCGTTCGCGCGAACCGTACCCGATGCTTCGGGGGAGCGCAAGGCCGAGGACGGGGCCGCCACCGGGGCCGCCACCGCGTAATGCTGACGGTCAGTCAACGAATCTGGCTCCAGCCCTGCCGGACGGGAACCGAACGGTCGTTGGGTTGTCCGAGGGTCACCGTGAAGGCGGAAAGCGGCCGGCAGCCACCGGATCGTTGCCCCACGGTCACCGGATCACTGGTTGGCCAGGGGCGCGTCCGGGTCTGCGGCCGGAATCGTTGACCGAGGGTCAACGCCGGGCGAGCTCCGGCCGAGCCCAAGGCGCGGAGCACCCGTCCGGCCGAGCTCAGGGCGCCGAGCACCCGTCCGGCCGAGCTCAGGGCGCCGAGCACCCGTTCAACCGCCGGCGCGGAGCACCCACTCGTTCTCGGTCAGGCGGCGTCTCGGAGGAGGTCGCCCTGGGCCGATGCACCGAGGACCTCGAGCGCCGCGTCGACGATCGGGTCCGTCCCCGACGGGATCGGATTCGGGAGGGTGACGATGACCTCGGGCGTCAGTCCGGTCTTGTGGATCCAGCGCTTGTCGGGGGTTAGCCAGCGAGCGATCGTGAGCTTGAACGCCCCACCCTCGCCCGTCAGCTCCTGCCACTGCTGGACGGTGCCCTTGCCGAACGACTGCTCGCCAACCAGGGTCGCGCGCTTGCTGTCCTGGAGAGCGCCAGCGACGATCTCGCTTGCGGATGCGCTGCCACCGTCGATGAGGCAGACGATCTTGAGCTTCGGGTCCGTCGCCACGCCGTCGCCCAGGACTTCGGTGGCGATCTGGGCGCCCGTGGCGTCCTGCTCCCAGAAGATGACGCCCGAATCGATGAACTGACTGGCGACCTTGCGTGCCGCCGTGACGTATCCGCCCGGGTTGCCACGGAGGTCCAGGATGAGCTTGGTCCGGCCGGCCTTGAGGTGAGCCGCGAAGGCTTCGCTCAGCTGATCCGCGGCGGCATCGGAGAAGCCGATGAGCCGGACGTACCCAACGGACCCATCGGCCAGGGCCTTGCTGACGACCTCCTGCTCCTGGACCACGTCGCGGGTGATCGCGAGCTGGAACGGATCGTTCGTGCCGCGCCGGACCGTGAGTGTCACGACGGTCCCCTTCGGGCCGCGGATCTTGTCGCGCGCCGCGTCCACGGTCAACCCATCCAGCGAGACGCCATCCGCCTCGAGGACCAGATCGCCGGCTTTGAGCCCGGCGCGCTCGGCCGGCGAACCGGGTATCGAGCCGAGGATGAGGAGATGACAGTCAGGCCCAATGGTTGCGCAGCCCCGCGTCCCGTCGTTGGCCTGGGTCGCGATCTGGGCGCCGATTCCCTCGAACTGGCCGCTGATTCCCTGCAGGCTCTTGCGGTACTCCTCGGAGGTCAGGTACGACGAGTAGGGGTCGCCCAGGGCGTCGATCATGCCCCGGATGGCACCCTGGATCAGTGCGCTTCGATCGACATCGCCGCCCGCATACCGCTCGTTGATGGTGTGGTAGGCGTCCCAGAAGGGCTGGAATGCCGCGTCTTCGGAGACCGGAGTTCCGGGTTCGGCGGCTGCCTGACGCCCCATCGTGTAGCCCGACACGAAGAGAGCCGAACCAGCCAGGACGGCAATGACCGCGACCGCGATCGGGAGTAGGTGGATTCGCCGTCGGCCCGACTGGGCGAGCGGGGTCAGGGGAACATCGAGAATCTTGGAAGATTCAGTCTCGGCCGGGACCATGGTTTACAGGGACCTGTGGTGCTGACGGGGCGATTAGGGTACACCGACCTGCCCAGGATCAGCGGATCAGGTACGTCCGCACGGAGAGCCACGAACCGAGCACCCCGAGTCCCACCCCGGCACCCAGAACGAGCGCCACCACGTCGCGCGTAAGCGAGCCGAACTGGAGCGGCAGGACCCGGAAGAAATCGGCCATGAAGCCGCTGATCGGGTCGGCCACGGCGGCCAGGACTCCCAGAGCCAGCAGCGCGCCGAGCAAACCGACCAGCGCGCCCTCGAACACAAACGGCCAGCGAATGAAGGCGTCGGAGGCGCCGACCAGCCGCATGATCTCGATCTCCTCAGCGCGAGCCACGACTGCAAGCCGGATCGTGTTGACGATGATGAAGAGCACGATGACACCGACGATCAGCAGGACAACGGTGCCGGCCGTACGCAGGACGTTGGTCACGGTCAGGACCCGCTGGACGAGGTCCTCGATGTTGATGACGTTGCGCACGATGGGGTCGGCGCGCAGCGCGTCGCCGACGGCCCGGACGTCGGTCGGATCGACCAGCTTGACCTCGAGGCTCCCGTACAGCGGATTCGAATCGAGGTAGCGAGTCAGATCCTCGCGGCCCTGGGCCGCCATCGAGGCGCGAAAGCGCTCGAGCGCGGCGTCGCGATCCACGTAGGTGACCTTGGCGACCTGGGGCATCGCTGCGATCGTTGCCTGGAGGGTGTCGATCTGGCTCGCCGTCGCGTTCGTCTGGAGGTACCCCACGACCTCGACCTTCTGCTCGGTGAACTGGAGGCCCGCCAGCAGCCCCGTCTGGATGATCCAGAAGCCGGCCAGCAGCAGGAGCATCAGGACCATCGTGGCCGTGGCCGCGAGGCTCATCACGGCATTCCGCCAGAACCCCTGCCAGGCGCGAGTCAGGCTGAAGAGGATGAACCGGAACAGGGCTCAGTCCTCGCGGTGGTAGGCGCCACCGACCTCGTCGCGGATGATCCGACCCTCTTCGAGCGCAACGACGCGCTTGCGCAACGCCGTCACGACCTGGGCATTGTGGGTCGCCATCATGACCGTGACGCCCAGCTCGTTGATTCGGAGCAGGAGCTGCAGGATCTCCCA
>CAYLSK010000121.1:3156-8919 GCA_964385975.1 uncultured Anaerolineaceae bacterium
TCCCAGCTGATCAGTGGATCCAGGTTGCCGGTCGGCTCGTCGGCGATGATCAGGCGTGGATCGTGGACGAGGGCACGGGCAATCGCGGTGCGCTGCTGCTCGCCGCCCGAGAGCTGGGACGGGACCTGTTGGGCCTGCTCGGTCAGCCCCACCAGGGCGAGCACGCGGTCAACTGCCGGCCGGATCCGGCCGCGCGGCGTGCCCGTTACCTCGAGTGCGAAGGCGACGTTCTCCCAGACCGTCTTGGTCGGCAGGAGCTTGAAGTCCTGGAAGATGATCCCGATCTTGCGACGCATCCGCGGCACCTGGCGGCGTGGCAGATGAGCCAGATCCTGGCCGTCGAGGACGACTTCCCCGCGGGTCGGCAGCTCGTCGCGAATGAGCAGCTTGATCAGAGTGGACTTGCCGGCACCGGACGGCCCGACCAGGAAGACGAAATCGCCCTCGGGGATGATCAGGTCGACTTCGCGCAGCGCCAACTTCCCGTTCGGGTACTCCTTCGTGACGTCGTGCAGGACGAGGACCGCCCGTTCCTGCTTGGCCTGATCGTGGCTGCGCCCGAGCACGCGGCTGCGAATCGAGCGCGCCTGGCGCGGGGCTGGGGCGGTGGTCACGTTCGGCTCCGCGGTCGAGAATGGCCTGATCGGCCCGCCGTCTGGCAGGATCTGCTGGACTCCGTCCGCGGGCACGGTAGGGGGAGCCACGTCGAGGCTGAGGCTACCACCGGGTCGACAACCCCGCCAATCGCGGTCAGAGCAGGCCCGGCGAGATCGGCAGGTAGCGCGAGAAGTCGGCGAACGGCCGATCCCAGCAGATCAGGACCGGGAACGGCTCCAGGCGGAAGCCGGCCTGGAGCATCGGAACGAGCGCCCGATCGGCGGCGCCCCCGATCCAGACCGCGAACGCGCCGCGCGGCACCACGGCCGAGGTGAGGTGGCCCAGGATCGGTGCGAGCAGGTCCGGATCATCTACGGCGACCGGCCCTAGCCGGCCGGCCTCGCCGGCATAGCCGTAGCCGACCGGTCGCCCGTCGGGACCGTGATAGAGCCAGCCGTGTCGCCCCTCCATTCGCAGGTACCGATGGTCCTGCGGGTGGGCGACGCCGAACAGCTCACGATCGAGCCGATCGATGGCGCGAACGAGGTCGCGATGGCCCTGCCCGTCCGCCGGTCCTGCCGCGACCTGCTCGAAGCCGACTGGGACGATCCCGGTCGGCAACGCCCCGAACGCGCCAGGCCGATCCGGCAGGCCGACGAGGTTGAGCAGGGGCATGCGCGGCGTGATTCCGTAGGTCGCGTAGAGCGCGCTCGAGATCGGCTGCGCGCTGTCCGTGGCCGTCGCCCGGGCCATCTCGCCGTCCGATGGCAGGACGCGTGCCAGCAGCTCGCGGCCCACGCCCGCGCCCTGGAGCTCCGGCAGGACGAACAGCATCGAGAGGTACCAGAGGCGTTCGCGCACGATCGCCGAGACGAAGGCAACGACGCGCTCCGCCCTCGCCCCGCTCGAACCGTCGGACTCGCCGGTGGCGGTCGCCACCACGAACCGATCCGGGTCGGTCGCCTGCAGGTGGGTGAACAAGCGGATCACGGGGTTTGCCTCCGCCGGGATCTCATGCTGGCCGAGGGGGACGATGTAGTCGTTGATCGACGCTCGCCAGATCTCGGCGCAGGCCGCGATCTCGCTCGGTCGGGCCGGTCGGTAGGTCAGCTCGGCGGAGTGCGCCCCCGGGCGAACCAGCGAGCTCACGAGGCGACCGCTTCGTCGCCGATGTTTCGCTCCAGCTCTGCCTGCATGAATGCATCCAGGTCGCCATCCAGGACGGCTGAGGTGTTGCCGGTTTCGTAGTTGGTGCGCAGGTCCTTCACCATCTGGTACGGGTGCAGCACGTAACTTCGGATCTGGTTGCCCCAGCCGGCTTCCACGTGCTCGCCTTTGAGCTTGCGGACCTCTGCCTCCTTCTCCTCGAGCGCTCGCTCGAGGAGGCGGGCCTTCAGGACCTTGATCGCCAGCACCTTGTTCTGGGTCTGCGACCGCTCGTTCTGGCTCTGGGCGACGATCCCGGTCGGCAGATGGGTCAGCCGGACGGCCGAATCGGTCTTGTTGACGTGCTGGCCGCCGGCGCCCTGCGAGCGGAAGGTGTCGACCCGAATCTGGTCCCAATCGAGCTCGATCTCGACGTCCTCGTCGGCCTCCGGCAGGACCTCGACGAGGGCGAACGTGGTCTGGCGCCGATTCTGCGAATCGAACGGACTGATCCGCACGAGGCGGTGGACGCCGCGCTCGGCACGAAGCCAGCCGTAGGCGCGACGTCCGTTGACGGCGACGGTGACGCTCTTGAGCCCGGCTTGCTCGCCCTCCTGTTGGTCGAGGATCTCGGTCGGGAAGCGGTGACGCTCGGCCCAGCGCAGGTACATCCGAAGGAGCATCTCCGTCCAGTCCGTCGCCTCGGTCCCACCGGCGCCGGCGCTGATCGAGAGCAGTGCCGGCCGATCGTCGTAGAGACCGGAAAAGAGCAGCGCGGTCCGCTCCCGCAGATAATCGATCTCGAGCGTCGCGGCGTCGCGGTCGAGCTCCGCCTCGAGCTCAGGGTCGGGCGACTCGGCGATCAGCTCGAGGGCGGCGAGAAGATCGTCCGCTCGGGCCTGGAGCTCCTGCCAGGTGGTCAGCTCGCCGCGCAGGCCGTCGGCCTCGCGCAGGACCTTCTGCGCGGTGCGGCCGTCATCCCAGAAGCCGGGTACCTGGGTCAGCGCCTCGAGCTCGGCGACGCGGGCTGCCTTGGCCTCGAGGTCAAAGGTGCCCCGAGGTCGACCGGATCCGTTCGGCCAGGTCGCGGATGGCGGAGGGTTCCACCTAGCTGCGAACCTGCAGATCCTGGAGCAGGATGGGTCGCAGCTCGATGAGCCGCAGGGCCGTCTTGCTCCGGGCGACGACGGGGTTCACGCACGGACAGTAGCCGTTATGGGGGCAGACGCCGCAGTTGCCGTCACAGTCCAGTGCGGCCGCATAGCTGCAAGTCCGGCAGTCTTTCTCACAGGCGATGAGATCGACGAACGCTACTTCCTCGGCCTGCTTCACGGACTCCCTCTCTCTGCTGCGGGCGCGGGTGAACGGAGCTTGGACGAGACGTGCCGGGGGCTCGGGTGGCCCAGAACGGCGGGTTTTGGCACAGTATACGGGGCCAAACCCCTATCGCCAAGAGGGAAATCGGTTCTGAACCGATCCGGCGGCCGATTCGGTCCCGCCTGACCGTCTAGGATTCGCCGCCGGCGAGGAAGTACCAGGCCAACGCCCCGAGCTCGTGCATCGTCGCGTCGATCCGGCCGCCCAGATCGCCCTCGATTGGACTGGTTCGCGTCGGCGAACCCCAGGCGGTGATCCCCGCGTCGGCGGCCATTCGCAAGACCCGCAGCATGTGCGGGCGGTCGGAGACGAAGATGGCCGTCCCGGCGCCGTCGGCCTTGAGCAGGCCGGCCACGGCCCGAATCGATTCGAGGGTCGTCCGGCTCTGGTCCTCGACGACGATCGCCTCGGGCGGCACGCCATGCTCGATGGCAAAGGCGCGCCCCACGGCCGCCTCGGTCGTGCGGTCGCCGGAGGCCTTGCCACCGGTCACAACGAGCCGGGGGGCGCGGCCTGCAAGGTAGAGCTCGACGCCGTGATCTAGCCGCGAGGCGAAGATCGGCGACGGATGCCCATCGTACTGGGCGGCTCCCATGACCACGATCGCGTCGGCCGGGCGCTGTTCGTCGCGCTGGCCCTGAGCCCAGACTCGATAGGTCGTGTAGCCGGCGGCCATGGCGAGGGCCAGGCATGCCGCGCCGGCCATCCGGATCAGGTCGCGAGCCACCGATCCACCCCCGGATGCCCCGTCAGCGGCCGTGGCACTTCTTGTACTTGGCGCCGGAGCCACACCAGCACGGGTCGTTGCGCCCGATCCTCGCTCCGCTCGGGGTATAGCCGGGCCTGGGGCCACCGCCGGTTGAGCCGTTGCCGCTCCCGTTCGCGCCCGTCAGCGGTTCATCGCCGAGCGACTCGCGCAGGGCTCGGATGGCCGGCGCGCCCGTTGGCCCGCCGCGCAGGATCGCCGAGCCGCCGACGGCGACCCCGGCCGGCACTCGTGCCGCGGGACCCGCCGAGGTCGCTCCGGTCGTCGCCTGGGCGGCCCTAAGGGCGGCTGCGCCCTGGGCCAGGGACGCCGAGACAGCGGGATCCCCGCCGCTTGCCGATGGCGGTGGCTGGCGGGTGACCGTGACCCGGAAGATCGTCGAGGCCACGCCGTGACGGATCAGCCCGCGCAGCTCCTCATAGAGGGTGAACGCCTCGCGACGGAACTCGTTGAGTGGGTCCTGCTGGGCATACCCGCGCAGGCCGATGCCGCGGCGCATATCGTCGAGCTCGGTGAGGTGCTCCACCCAGAGCGAGTCGATCGTCCGGATGAGGACGAGGCGCTCGACCATGGCCCAGTCCGTCTCGCCAACCTCGGCGGCCCGCGCCTCGAGACGCTCGTCGGCGAGCGTGCGAAGGTGCTCGGCGATGGCTTCGCGGCCGCCGAGATCCCAGAGCTCGTCCGCCGACGTCCCCGGACCGGTCAGGCCCGTGGCGTTGACCGCGTGGGAGAGGGCGTCGAGGTTCCACTCGGCCTGATCCTCGCCGACCAGGTCTCCCGCGACCAGCGCATCGATCTCGTCGTCGAGGAAGACCTGGATCGTCTCGGTCAGGTCCTCGTTGTGGAGCACCTTGTCGCGCTCGGCATAGATCGTCTCGCGCTGCTTGTTGATCACGTCGTCGAACTCGACGACCCGCTTGCGGATGTCGAAATTGAAGCCCTCGACACGGCTCTGGGCCGATTCGATCGTGCGCGAGACGAGACGCGACTCGATCGCCACGTCGTCGTCGAGTCCGAGGCGCTCCATCAGCCCGGTGACCCGCTCGCTGGCGAACCGCTTCATCAGATCGTCTTCGAGTGACAGGTAGAAGCGCGACGACCCCGGGTCGCCCTGACGGCCGGCGCGGCCGCGAAGCTGGTTGTCAATCCGCCGCGAGTCATGACGTTCGGTCCCGATGATGTGGAGCCCGCCGACGCCGACGACCCGCTCGTGGTCTTCGTTGGTGATCGCCTCGGCCTCGGTGAGCGCCGCCTCGTAGGTCTCCTTGTCCACCTCGGCCGGGTTCAACCCGCGCTTGTGGAGGTTCTCCGAGGCGAGTCCTGCCGGGTTGCCGCCCAGCAGGATGTCGGTACCGCGGCCGGCCATGTTCGTCGCGATGGTCACGGCGCCAGTTCGGCCAGCTTGCGCGACGACCCCCGATTCCTTCTCGTGGAACTTGGCGTTGAGAACCTCGTGGCGGATGCCGCGGCGCTTGAGCATGGTCGCCAGCAGCTCGGACTTCTCGACCGAGATCGTGCCGACCAGGACGGGGCGCCCGGTCTCCTGCATCTCGACGATCTCGTCGATCAGGGCGTTGAACTTGGCCGGTTCGTCGCGGAAGACGAAATCCGGGAAGTCTTCGCGGATCATCTCCTGGTGGGTCGGGACGGCCACGACCTCGAGCTGGTAAATCTTGTGGAGCTCCTCCGCCTCGGTCATCGCGGTACCGGTCATCCCGGAAAGCTTGTCGTAGAGGCGGAAGTAGTTCTGGAACGTGATCGTGGCCAAGGTCACGCTCTCGCGCTGAACGCGCAGGCCCTCTTTGGCTTCGATCGCCTGGTGGAGGCCGTCGCTCCAGCGCCGGCCGGGCATCTGGCGGCCGGTGAACTCGTCGACG
>CAYLSK010000122.1:0-8891 GCA_964385975.1 uncultured Anaerolineaceae bacterium
CGGGTTGGGCGCTCGGCTTAGGCGCTCGGTGACGCGTTCATCGTTTGAATCAGGCGGGGACGGCGCCCACGATCCGTTCGACCCGCCTGGTGAAGCCCTCGATTGCCTTGTTGCCATCGAGCGCGCCGATCTCGAGGTCGTACTCGCGGATCTCGCCGGGCTTGAGCGACATCAATTCGCCGCGCGTCCGTGCATCCCAACGGCCGGCGTCGCGGTTCGTGCTCGGCTCCATCGCCATCGCGTAGGTGTCCTCGCCCATCATCCGCCAGACCGTGTGATGGGGCAGCTGATCGATCCGGAAGATCTGGTAGACACCGATTCCGAGCCGCGGGTTGACCACGGCAACCGGAACGCGACCGTCCGGTTCGGCCACGAGGGCGTGCTCGAAGCACGCCTCGGTGAAGTCGGGGATCGGCGCCGACAGCGTTCGGTAGCCTTCGATCGGGACGCCATAGTCGGTCGTCGTGTGGCTCGCCGGGACGAGCAGTTGCGAGCCCTCGTCGACGATTGGGAATCCGGCGTTGCAGTGGTAGAGGAACATGTGCGACGTCTCGCTGTGGCCCACGTTCTCGACATGGTCGTGGATCGTGAAGCGGCTCTCGCCGACCTTGGCCTCGATCCTCCGGCGGAGGACCAGGTGCTCGCCAAAGATGGCCGATTGGAGCACCTCGCCCTCGGCCCACAGGAGGCATTCATCACCATTCCAGCGCTCCCCGTAGCCGACAAGACGGGCCGGCAGGCCGCCCACGCGGCCGTGGAGCCCGAATGGCTGGGTGGTCCGGATGTGCGGTTGATGGAACGGCTCGGCTGTGTCCTCGCCGGGCCCGAGCGTGTGATCGAGGCCGCAGGTGACGACCATCCCTCCACCCCAGGCACGGAACCAGCCCCACGCGTCATTCTCGTAGTACCAGGGACCCACGGTTCCGGGGTTCGCGATCCAGGCCAGCGGCCGGTCGCCCAGCTCGCAGCGGCCGATGTCGAAGGTCCGATCCACCACCACGTCGAAGCTGAACCCGGAACCCGTCCGGAACTCCAGCAGCCGGACGCCTCGTCCCGCTCCGTCACCGAGCGTGACCAGGCGCACTCCGGCGACCTGATCGAGTCGGCCGACGCGGCGGAGCAGCTCCGAGCGAGTGAGCTTCCGTCCCCAGAGCTCAGGCATCCATTCCTCCTATCGAAATCACGTCTCCGAACCGAGCTGCTGCGAGGCGCTTTTGAGTTGCGGTCGGGGCCCGGCGTGGCCGGGCCCCGAGATGATGGATCGAAACCGGCGACGCTCGGCTACCACTCCCCCTCGATGGCCTTGAGCTCGCTTGCGGTGGCCGGACGCTCCTCCACACTTTCGCCGGCACGAGCGACCGCATCCTTCGACAGGAGCAACGCGATCACGATGCCGACTCCGACCCAGACTCCCGTGAACGGGACGGCCAGCCCGACGTTTCCAGGCGGGATCGCGATGAGGATCTCGTAGCCGACAAAGAGCATTGCCAGCGTCGACAGGATCGGGAGGATCAGGTGGCGCAGGACGCTGTACTCGGATCGTCGCTCGGTGCTGTAGACCCGGTACACGGAGATGTTGCCGAGGACATAGGTGAACAGCACCGAAGCCCCGGTGAATGTCCCCACGAAGAAGTACTGGTCCGAGACGCCGAGCCAGAAGGTGAGGCCGAAGCCGATGGCCACCGTCAGGATCAACTGGGCGATGATCGCGTTCACCGGGGTCTTGTATTCCGGATGGAGCTTGCCAAGGGCCTTCGGCAAGGTGCCGGTCTGGGCCATCTTGAACCACATCCGGGTCGACACATTGCTGCACGCGATGCTGACCGCGATGGTCGACGAGAAGATCGCCAGCAGTGGCAGGATCTCGCCTACACCCCAGTACTGCTTGGCCAGGATGAGCCCGGGCAGTCGCGGTGCGGCCGCCAGGCCGTTCGTCGGGTCGAGGACACGGTCAGTCCCCCAACCGATGAAGAACCCGAAGGTCACGACGGTCAGGAACACCCCGATCCCAAGGATCGAGCCGATGATCGCGATCGGCACGCTCCTGCGTGGGTTGGTGCTCTCCTCGGCGAGGGGCGCCGCGGATTCCCAACCGGTCATGGCCTGAATCGCGAACAGGATGCCGATGGCGAACCCTGGCGCGGCAAAGAAAGTCGCCGGATTGAGCGGGGCGAGATTGAGGCCGCCCGGTCCGGGCGTCAGGAAGCCCCACAGGCCGAGGACGCTGACGACGATGAGCTCGAAGATCCCGAGAACCACCATCGTCTTGCCTGAGATCTGGATGCCGCGGTATTGGAGCAACGCGACGAAGATGGCGCCGACGACGAGGAAGCCCAGCGCGAATGGCTGAATGGATTCCTGGGCCAGGCCGAGTTCGCCGGCGAAGATCGAGCCTGCGAAGACCAGGACCGGCCCGACGTTCGCCGGCGAGAACAGCATGTAGATCCAGGCGGTCAGGAACCCGGCCCGTGGGTGGATGCCGCGTGCGACATACGTGTAATAGCCGCCGGCGGAGGGCATCGCGCGGGTCAGCTCGACGAGGTTAAAGCCGGTCAGGAGCACAAAGAACACGCCGATCGGATAGCCGACCGGCATCGCGAGGCCCGCCTGTCCGACGATGAACTGGATGAAGAACAATGCGGCGATCGCCGGGGCAATGTGGGTGATGCTCTGCATCACGACGGCCGGGAGCTGCAGGGCTCCCGCCTTGAGCTCGGTTTGGGCGACCGTCACGTTCCGAGGCGCCGTTGTTTGTGCCATTGCGTTGGATCCTCCTGGTATGACTCCCTCCTAGATCTTTGACACAGCACCGTTCAGGGTCTGCCCTCCATCCACGGGGATGACCGCGCCGGTCATCCAGGAACCCTCCTCATCGATCAGCTGAGTGATCCTGGCCGCCGGGTCGGCCGCCATCCGTCGGTGGCCCGTCCAACGACGATTGTCGCCTGGTTGGTCATCGCGCCATCACCTTCGTTCGCGATCGCATCTGCTCCGGCATGGACGCCGCGCGATCTGCGGCGCCAGGAGCTCCGTCGAGACGGATCGATCAAGCTCCTGCCGGCCACCACATCGGTCGCAGGAGTCCTTCCTCGGAGAGCTGGAGGATCCGCGGGTAGACGGCCGTCCAGGTGCCGTAGCCGTCGTCGTAGACCGCCCGGTTCCTTCCGTCGGGTTCGATCGTTCGGTCGAAGCGAACGACCCGGTCGATGACCTCCGGGAGGTTGGGGTAGATACCCACGCCGATTCCCGCGTAGAGCGCGGCCCCGAGCGCGGTCGACTCCACGACCGCCGGGACCCTGACCTGGACGCCGAGGACGTCGGCCACGATCTGGGGCCAGAGGCTGCCCTTCGCCGCGCCGCCGGTGAAGACGAGCTCGCGATACGTCTGGCCGGTCAATTCCTCGATGATCCGGAGGTGGCCTCGCGTCGCATACGCGGCCTGCTCTTCGAGGGCTCGGATGCATGCCGTCCGGCCGGAACCGACCGGATCGTCAACGTTGAACTGGAGGAAGCTCGGCGAGGCCTGAACCCAGCGCTTGGCGTTCATCACGCTCGAGAACGCACCGATCACGCCGTTCGAGCCGGGCGGAATGGTCGCCGCTGCCTCCTCCATGACGACATAGGGATCGACCCCGCGACGGGCAGCCTCCGCCTTCTCGAGCTCACAGAAGGCATCCCGATACCAGCGCATCGCGATTCCCGCATAGAAGCCGATTCCTTCGGTCATCCATAGTCCGGGGACGGCATGACAGAGCGTCCGCAGCCGCGCCTCGGGATCGATCAGTGGCCGGTCCGTGACGACCGTCATCTGCCAGAAGCTCCCGCCCAAGAGCGTCAGTCGGTCCGGGCGGACCACACCGATTCCCACCAGTCCGAGCTGGGTGTCTGCCCCGCCAACGACGACAGGCGTGTCTGCCGCGAGGCCTGTCTCCCGTGCGGCCTGCTCGCTCACCGTCCCGATGACCGTCCCGGGCTCAACAACCTCGGGGACGATCTCGTTGGACAGTCCCACGAGCGACAGCGATTCGGGCGACCAGGATCGTCGCGCCAGGTCGAACAGGTTGGAGCTCGATCCGCTCGAAGGATCGGTGACGAAGCGGCCGGTCAGCCGGTAGAGCACCCAGTCGCTGAGCATGCCCATGTGCGCGATTGCCGCGAACGTCTCGGGCTCGTGCTCACGGATCCACAGGAAACGGGCCGGCGAGGTGATGGACACCCAGTCGCCGCCGTGGTCGTAGATCGTGCGGGCCGCACCGCTCGCGACGAGCTCCGTTGCCTGGGCGGCAGATCGCGAGTCGACGTTCGGACACGCCCAGATCTCGCGGCCGGCGGCATCGTACAGGACCATGCCTTCGCGCATGCTGGTGCTGCTCACCGCGGCGATCGCGCTGGCCGACAGGCCGGATTTCGCCAGCGCCTCGCGGACGCAATCTCCAATCAGTCGCCAGTTCCGTCCGGTGTCGAAAACCTGCGAGCCAGGGACGTTCGGGAGGGCCGCGTGCGACCATTCGCGCTGCCCGATCGCGACCTGGTTGCCGGCCTCATCGAAGACGACCGCCCGGCAGCTGCCCGTTCCCAGGTCGATGGCCAGCAGGTGGCGCATCAAGCAGCCCCGCTCGCAGCCCGTGCCCTGAGATCGCTGCGATTCGCCACATTGAGCAGCGGCTGATCGGCCAGCAGCCGTTCGACCTCAGCCGCCAGCATCTCGGCGCCGTGGTGGAGGGTCTCGTAGGTGGCGCCGCCGATGTGGGTCGCGATGATCACGTTTGGAAACGCCAGCAGCGGATGCGGTCCGCTCGCCGGTGAAGGACTGACGACATCGAGGGCAACCCCAGCCAGGTGGCCTGATCGAAGACCGTCGAGCAGGGCCGTCTCGTCGACCAGGACGTCGCGGGCCGTGTTGATCAGGTAGGCCCCGGGCTTCATCTCGGCGATCTGCGGCCGACCGATCAACCCGTGGTTTTCGGCGGTCGCCCGCGCGTGGAGCGACACCACATCGGCCGAGTGCAGCAGCGTCGGCAGGTCCACGGATCGGCAGCCCGCGGCCTCGATCGACGAGGCGTCGACGAACGGGTCGAACACGATGACGTCAACGGCAAACGCCTGGGCGCGCACTGCCACGCGACGCCCGATCTGCCCGAATCCAATGAGCCCCAAGGTGTGACCCGCGAGGTCGTGGCCGAACCAGCGGGCGCCCTCGTAGTTGTCGTGCCCGAATTCGCCACCGCCATCGACGTACAGGACGATTTCGGGCAGGCGCCGTGCAAGCATCACCATGAACGCGATCGTCAGCTCGGCCACCGCGTCCGCGTTCTTGCCCGGCGTCGTCACGACCGGGATTCCGCGGGCGGATGCAGCGGCGAGGTCCACGTTGACCGGGCCGCCCCGAGCGCAGCCAACGAGACGGAGGTTCGGGGACGCGGCCAGGACGGCATCGCTGACCGGAGCACCCTGCACGACGAGCACGTCGCAACCGTCTGACGCGTCGATGACCTGGCGCGGTGTGCCCATGTATTCCTTGAGCTTCCGCTCGGAAGGGCTCGACGGGACCCAGCCAGGGTCATCGACGACATCGACGAACCGGAGGTCGTGGTGCGTGGCCAGGCCGTTGAAAGCCTCTCGGAACGAGTCCGCGGGACAGTAGGAATCGCCGACGATGAGGATCCTCATGGCCCCGTTTGCTCAATCCATGATGCCGATCAGGCCTGCGGCGGATAGACGCGGCTGGGCGTCAGATCGATCGCATGGCCACTGCCGGACTCGAGGACGAACTTGAGCATCGGCTCGGTGTCGAGGTAGTAGAACTCGATCGTGTCGCCGATCCGACCGCCCATCAGGACCTTGGCGCCACGCGACTCCCAGTCGCGCTTGAAGGCGTCCGAATCACCCTGCGAATGCATCATGCAAGCGATGTGCTGAACCCCCTCGCCGTGATCCTCGAGCCACTCCTTGTAGATGCTCGGGCCGTCGAGTGGCTGGACCAGCTCGAAGACCAGGCCCGGCTGGACCTCGCATTCGGCGCCGAGCATGGAGAACGCGACCGGCTCGCCGCGCAAGTGGGTGTGATGCAACTTGGGCGGGACGTGCTCGTACACGTTCCATGGGCCCCAGCCAAGCGTCTCGTTGAGCATCTTCATGGTCGCGTCGAGGTCGTGCACGACCATTGCCACCTGGGAGATCCGCGTCGGCGTTGTCGGCTGGTCCATCGTCGTCTCCTTGCGTTGAGCACCACGATTCGTGCTGTCTCACTCCGATGTTTGGGGCCCCTTGAACGATTGTGCAGGGACGGTCAACTCCATGATGTGCATGTTCTTGCACCGACAGGCAGAATGTTCTGAGTCTTGTCGATGGCTCCGGCCAGCCCGCCGGATTTCGGCAGTCAAGGAGGTCCGGAGCCCATGCCGGCGACGTCGCGGTCGGTCCTGTCGGTCGATGCTCAGGCGACCGAGCAACTGATCGAGGTCGCCACGTCCTTCTATCGGCACGGCAGGAGCCAGGTCGAGATCGCGCGCGAGCTCCGGCTCGACCCTTCCACCGTGTCGCGCTATCTGAAGCGCGCTCGCGATGAGGGGATCGTCCACATCGAGATCCGCCCGCCGCGCCGAGAGCATGTCGATCTCGGTCGCGACCTTGCAGGCCAGTTCGGGCTGCGCCGGGCGATCGTGGTGCCGCAGGAAACCGAGACAGACGAAGCCCTCTACGCCGTCGCGGCGGACTTCGTCAGCAGCTCCCTGGTGACCGGTATGCGGCTCGGCATTTCGTGGGGGCAGACCCTGGCGGGCGTGGTCCGCTTCCTCCAGCCGCGCTCGGTCTCCGGTCTGTCAATCGCCCAGCTGACCGGCGGCCTGTCCGATGCCGAGCCGGGCAACCAGTGCCACGAGCTCGTCCGGCACCTCGCCCAGCTCTACCCGAACAGCCAGGTCAAGTACCTGCACGCGCCGGCCATCGTGGACAGCGAGTCGATCCAGGCAGCGATGGTCTCGGACCGGTCCGTGAGCGCCGCGTTGGAGGCCGCCGCTCGGAGCGAGATCGCGCTGGTCGGCATCGGCTCGATGGGCGACGACGCCACCCTGATGCGGGTCGGCCATCTTGATCAGGCCGATCGCGCTCGACTCCTGCGCAGTGGCGCCATCGGAACACTGAACGGGCGCTTCTTCGACGCCCTTGGGCGGCCGGTCGGCCATCTCGAGCGGCGAACGATCGCGATCAGTTGGGACCAGATGGCCGCCATCCCGACGGTGGTCGCCGTCTCGGCCGGCGCCACCAAGATTCGTGCCATCGCCGGAGCCCTCGAAACCGGTTGCCTGGACGTCCTGGTGACCGACGATGCGACGGCACGGAGCCTGCTGGAGAGGAGTGAGTCGTGACGTCCTGCAATCGCCTCGAAGGTAAGGTCGCGATCGTCACCGGGGCGTCCCGGGGGATCGGTCGATCTATCGCCATTCGCTTCGCCGACGAGGGAGCGAAGGTTGTCGTCAACTATCTCGCCAACACGGCCCAGGCCGAGGCGGTCGTGGACAGCATCCGGCGGGCAGGGGGAGATGCGTTCGCCGTGGCTGCCGACGTTTCGAGCAGTGTCGACGTGCAACGCCTGGTCGATGCGACCGTCGATCGATTCGGGCGGGTCGACATCCTGGTCAACGACGCCGGCGTGATGGTGGCCAAAGGCCTGTTCGAGACGACCGAGGACGATTGGGACCGGACCATTGACGTCAACCTAAAGGGACCCTATCTCTGCTCGAAGGCGGTCGCCCCGATCATGATCGGGCAGGGAGGCGGGACGATCATCAACATGTCGTCGAACTCGGGGCTGTATCACCCGTCGGCGATGCGCTTCACCGAGTACGTCGTCTCGAAGGCGGGCATCAATGGGTTGACCAAGGCGATGGCCCTGGCGCTGGGCCCGCATGTCACGGTCAACGCGATCTGCCCGGGCTGGATCCGCACCGACATGGTCGAGATGATCGACCCGGTCGTCCAGCAACGCATCCTGGATGAGACCGCACTCGGACGTTGGGGCACGCCGGACGACATCGCGTCGTCGGCGGTCTTCCTCGCGTCGTCGGAGGCGTCCTTCATCACCGGAGAGCTGCTCATCGTGGCCGGCGGCCGAGGCATGCACTAGCGCCGGTTCCAAGAAGCTGCCGTTACGTGGCGGACGCGCCCTGCGCGCGACGGTCGTCGACTACCCCGTCAAGGACCGAGCGCACGCCGGCCACGATGTCGGCGACCTGTGGCACCGTCGCCTTTTCCAGGGCGAGATTGAACGGGATCACGCTGTTGAGTCCGGCAACCCGAACGATTGGCGCCCGCAGGCTCTCGAAGGCCTGTTCAGCCACCATCGCCGCGACGTCGCCGCCGACGCCGCCGCGCTTGATGGCCTCATGGGCGATCACCAGCCGGCCGGTTCGGCGGACCGAATCGAGCACACACGCGATATCCATCGGGACCAGCGTGCGCAGGTCGATGACCTCGGTGGAGATGCCCTCCGCGGCCAGTTGTTCCGCGGCCTGGAGGCTCTTGAGCACCATGTGCGACCAGCTCACCAGCGTGACGTCGGTTCCGGCCCGCTTGATGTCTGCCTGGCCGAGCGGGATCTCGAACGGCTCGTCCGGGACCTCGCCCTCGGTCATGTACAGGAGCTTGTGCTCGATAAAGATGACCGGGTCGTCGTCGCGGATCGCCGCCTTCAGCAGGCCCTTCGCGTCGCGCGGGGTCGATGGCATGACCACCTTCAGTCCCGGCACGTGGTAATAGAGCGCCTCGAGGCTCTGTGAATGCTGGCCGGCAAGCGAGTTGCCTGCCCCTCCCTGGGTCCGGATGACGAGCGGAACCCGGCCTTCGCCGCCCGACATGAAGCGGTACTTGGCGGCCTGGTTCACGACCTGGTC
>CAYLSK010000123.1:0-8856 GCA_964385975.1 uncultured Anaerolineaceae bacterium
GCCGGCCAGAACATCATCCCGACGACGACCGGTGCGGCCAAGGCGCTGGCGCTCGTCATCCCCGACCTGAAGGGCAAGTTCGACGGCTTCAGCCTGCGCGTCCCGACCCCCACCGTCAGTGTCGTCGACTTCACCGCGACGGTCAGCCGCCCGACCTCGGTCGAGGAGCTCAACGAGGCGTTTCGTGTGGCGGCCGCCGGCCCGCTCGAGGGCATCCTCGGCGTCTCGGACGAACCGCTTGTGTCGATGGACTTCAAGGGCGACAGCCGCAGCTCGATCATCGACGCCGAGTCGACGATGGTCCTGGGCGGCACCATGGTCAAGGTCATCGCCTGGTACGACAACGAATGGGGTTACAGCTGCCGGATCGCCGACCTGATCGCCTACGTGGCGGCGCGCCTGCCCGTGGCGGTCTGACCCAGCGATGAACAAGCTGACCATCCGCGACGTGGACGTCGCGGGGGTGCGGGTCTTCGTGCGCGTCGACTTCAACGTCCCGCTGGCCGATGGCAAGGTCACCGACGACTCGCGGATCCGGGCGGCTCTCCCAACGATCACCACGCTTCTTCAGGCGGGCGCTCGAGTCATCCTGGCCAGCCACCTTGGTCGCCCGGAGGGCAAGGTCCAGGACGGCTTGCGCCTCCGGCCGGTCGGCGAGCGACTGACCCAGCTCCTGCGCCGGAACGTGCCGGTGACGGGCGATGCCCTCGGCGTGGGGACTGAGGACGCGATCAAGCGCCTCCGTCCCGGTGAGGTGCTGATGCTCGAGAACCTGCGCTTCCACAGCGAGGAGGAGAAGAACGACCCGGCCTTCGCCGCGACCCTGGCGTCGTACGCGGACCTCTTTGTCAACGACGCGTTCGGGACCGCCCATCGGGCGCACGCCTCAACCGTCGGGATCGCCAAGCTTCTGCCGGCCTACGCCGGGCTGCTGATGGAGCGCGAGATCGAGATGCTCTCGAAGCTGCTGGAAGCGCCCGAGCGGCCGTTCGCGGCGATCCTCGGCGGGGCGAAGGTCTCGGACAAGATCAAGGTGATCGATCGTCTCCTGAGCAACGTGGACATGCTGGTCCTGGGCGGCGGAATGGCCAACACGTTCCTGCTCGCGCAGGGCAAGTCGGTCGGCAAGAGCCTGGCCGAGCCGGATCGAGTGGAGGACGCTCGGCGGATCCTGGCGACGGCCGAGGCCAATGGAGTCCAGGTCGTTCTCCCGGTCGACGTCATCGTGGCCAAGGAAGTCACCCGGGGCACCGAATACAAGACACTGCCCGCCGACAAGATCCCAGCATCGTGGCACATCGTCGATCTCGGCAAGGCTAGCCGGGAGCTGATGGTCGACGCGCTGTCCCGCGCCAAGACGGTCTTCTGGAACGGGCCGCTCGGGGTCTTCGAGATCCCGTCGTTCGCCCACGGCACGAATGCGGTCGCGCGAATGCTGGCGGATCGAGCCGATGCTGGGGCGACCGTGGTTGTAGGCGGCGGCGATTCGGTCGCGGCGGTCACCCAGCAGGGACTGGCCGGTCGGATGACCCACATCTCGACCGGTGGCGGCGCGTCGCTCGAATTTCTCGAGGGTCGTGACCTGCCCGGTGTCAGCGTCCTGCTCGATCGCCCGGCGAGCGTCGAGGCACGGACATGAACACCAGCATCGAGCTGGTCGACGCGCGGGAGATCCTCGACTCGCGAGGCAACCCCACGATCGAGGTCGACGTCGTTCTGGCCGACGGCTCGGTTGGCCGCGCCGGCGTCCCATCCGGTGCGTCGACGGGGGTCCACGAGGCCGTCGAGCTGCGCGACGGTGACAAGAGCCGCTTCGGCGGCAAGGGTACGCGCCGGGCCGTCGCCAACGTCGTGGAGGCGATCGGACCCGCCCTGCTCGGCCTCGACGCCACAGACCAGGCCGGCATCGACGCGATTCTCATCGAGCTGGACGGAACGCCAAACAAGGGCAAGCTCGGCGCCAACGCGATCCTCGGGGTCTCGCTCGCCTGTGCACATGCCAGCGCGGCGTCGGTGGATCTGCCGCTCTACCGCTACCTCGGCGGGGTCGGCGCGCGGACCCTGCCGGTCCCGTTCTTCAACATCCTCAACGGCGGCAAGCACGCCGAGAGCTCGACCGACTTCCAGGAGTTCATGGTCGCTCCGGTCGGCGTCGCGACGTTCGCCGACGCGGTGCGGGCCGGCGCGGAAGTGTTCCACGCCCTCAGGTCGATCCTCCATGACCAGGGCTTCTCCGTCGGCCAGGGCGACGAGGGTGGCTTCGCGCCATCGCTGCCGTCCAACGAGGCCGCTGTCGAGGTCATCCTGCGTGCGATCGAGGGGGCCGGCTATCGGCCGGGCGAAGACGTCGCCATCGCGCTCGATCCGGCCACCAGCTCGATCCTCGAGGCGGGCACGGGAACGGATGGCGTGCCTGGTCGGTACCGCCTGGAGCGCGAAGGGCGGACGCTGGATTCCGGTGAGCTCGTCGATCTCTGGGAGAGCTGGATCGCCAAGTACCCGATCGTGTCGCTCGAGGACGGCCTCGCCGAGGACGACTGGGCCGGCTGGCGCGAGCTGACGGCCCGTCTCGGTTCCAAGGTGCAGCTGGTCGGCGACGACATCGTCGTGACCAACCCGACGTTCATCGCCCGCGCCATCGCCGAGCACGCCATGAACTCGGTGCTCATCAAGCTCAACCAGATCGGCACGCTGTCCGAAACGATCGACGCGATCCAGCTCGCCCGGAGCGCCGGCTGGACGGCGATGGTGAGCCATCGCTCGGGCGAGACCGAGGACACCACGATCGCCGACTTTGTCGTCGCGATGGGCACCGGCCAGATCAAGAGCGGCGCTCCGTCGCGCTCAGAGCGGGTGGCCAAGTACAACCGGCTGCTGCGCATCGAGGGCGAGCTCGGCGATGCGGCTCGTTACCCGGGTCGATCGGCCCTGTCGGGGTCGTGAGCCGGTTCGTCGACCGCGGCGCGATCGCCGCCGCGTATGTCGGGATCGGGATGGCGGTCACGATCGTCGTCAGCTTCCTGCTGATCATCCCGATCGAGGGCCTGATCTGGCTGTTCGCTCTGCCGTCTGGGCTGCTGATCGGTTACTACGCCAACCAGCGCTCGAACCGGCGCGCGGGACCGTGGCGTCGGATCCTGTTCAACGGTCTCTTCTCCGGCGTGTTGACCGGGCTGACCCTCGCGGCGCTGTTGCTGACGATCAAGGCGCTCTTCTTCTTTGCTGACAACGGCTATCGCGATCCGGGCCTTGGGGGCTCGATCACCTGTTCGACCGGTGCCGACTGCGTCTACCGGCGATATCTCGACGCCAATCGTGGCCAGGACCTCGCGGCCGCCGGCGTGACCAACGCCGCCTCGTTCTCGGGGCTCTACTGGAGCGAGCAGTTGAGCACCGCGGGAACCGTGTTCATGTTGACCACGCTGGGTGGGCTGGGCGGCGCGGGCCTCTATGGCGTCTTCCGCCCCAAGCCGATTACCTCCAAGACGATTGCCGCGGCATGAGCGGGCGCGAATCAGGGCCGATCGGTGCCGGGGCGGGGCCGGTGCCGGGGCCGGTGCCGATCCCGATCGAGTCACCGATTCAAGTCCCGATTCTCGCGCCGATTCCAGTCCTGATTCTCGCGCCGATTCCAGCCAGGTTGGCGTAAGCGACAGATCGCGATCCAGCCTCCGTCGGTAGCTCCAGGGCTATTGGAATACATCACGTATTCCGCGTGATCTGGTCGAGAATCGCAACGTGGCTGGTAGAACGGTAACTGTCCATCCCGGTTGACCAGCGGCATTGGAATCCGCGCATCGCGTTCTAGGCTGGGGCCGGGCCAGTCAAGGTCCGGTCAGATTGGGGTAAGCGAATCTGACGCGGCTGGGCGTTGTTTGACGCTCTCCGACCAACCGCCGCCATCCACCTGCCGAATCGAAACGCCCCGGGCGGGCCCGGGGCGTCGCGGGATCGGACGAGATGGGCTAGCCCTTGGAGGCAGCCTTCTTCGGCTTCGACGCTGCCTTCGGTGTGGTCTTCGCGGTCGCCTTCGACGCCGGTTTCGATGCCGAGGCAGCCTTCTTCGTGGCGGCGGGCTGCTTCGCGGCGGCGGCCTTGGTCGTTCGAGCCGCGCTTGCCTTGGTCGGGCCGGCCACGGCGCTCGCTGCTGAGGCTTCGGCCGCGGCCGCGGCCTTGGCGGCTGCAGCCTCGGCTCGCGCGGTCTTGCTCAAGGCGGCGCGCGCCTTGCCGGCGGCCGTCTGAGCACCCTTGGCCTTGCCCGCCTTGCCGGCGGCGATCCGGACTTTGGCGGCCTTCGCGGCCGCTGCCTTGCCGGTGGTCTTGGTCACCCGGCCGGCCGTCTGAACCTGCACGCCCTCGAGGGCCGCATTGACCTTGAGGGTCAGTCGCGACTTCCTGCGCGCAGCGGCGTTGGGATGGATCGCCCCGACCTTGGCCGCTCGATCGAGCGCGCTCAGGGCTTCGGCGAGGGCGGCAGCCGGATCAATCGACGAGTCAGCCGGCTGCGCGATCGCGGCCAGGGCCTTGGCGACATACGTCTTGGCGGCGCTGCGGCGAGGCTGGAGCACCTCGTGGCGGCTCTGCGCCTGACGGACTCGCTTGAGCCCGGACGGCGTGCGAGCCCCAGTCCAGGTGCGGGGCGTCTTGGCCACGTGGGCAAACCTCAGCTTGACGGTTCGTAGAGAGATGAGCACGCGGCGCGAGACAAGCGCCGGGCGCGGAGACGGATGGTAGCACAGGTCCTGGAGGCGACCCTGAGCGGCACCGACCCCGCGCACGCTCCACACTGCGCGGATGACCGCGATCCTCGGCGGCCTCGGTGCCGCCGCGCTGTGGGCCGCTGCCACCCTTTGTTCGTCGCGTTCCAGTCGAATGCTGGGTTCGCGCGTCGTCCTGGCCTGGATCATGATCGTCGGCGTTGGCGTCGGGTTGCCGGTCGCGGTCGCGAGTCCGGCCCCGGCAACCGTGGCACCGTCGACGATCGCGCTGCTGTTGCTGGCTGGCAGTTGCTACGTCGTCGGACTCCAGCTCACCTATGCCGCGTTACGCGTCGGCAAGGTTTCCATCGTGGCCCCGATCGTCTCGACCGAGGGCGCCGTGGCCGCCCTCGTCTCGGTCGCGCTGGGGGACCCGATCGGATTCATCGCGGGCGTGATGCTGGTCGCCGTCGCCGTAGGCGTCGTCCTCTCGTCGCTCGATCGCGCTCGTCCGGACGTGGCGGCCGGCGACTTCGATCTCACGGCCGACGCGCTCGAAGGCCCCGGGCCAGCCGCCTTGCCGACCGCCGAGACGCCCGTCGATGCGCGACGGACCACGGCACTGTCGGTGGTGGCCGCCCTCCTGTTCGGTGTTGGAATCGTGGCCAGTGGCCGGTCGGCGCTGCTTGTGCCGGTCGCCTGGGTCGCCCTGTCTGCGCGGTTGATCGGGATCGTCGGGGTGGTCATCCCGCTGCTCCTCCAGCGCCGGCTGCGTCTCTCCCGGGCGGCCTTGCCGCTGGTTGTCATCGCCGGCACCGGGGAGGTCGTCGGATCGATGCTGTCCGCCTGGGGTTCACGTGAGAGCATCGCGATCACGGCCGTGATGGGCAGCCAGTTCGCGGCTCTTGCCGCGGTCGCTGCCTTCGTGCTGTTCGGCGAGCGGCTCGCCCGGATCCAGCTCGTCGGCGTCGTCCTGATCGTCGTCGGCGTCACGATCCTCGCCGGCGTCTCTGCGTGACGCCGTTGATCAGCGGCGCGGTGCGGAGCGGCGTGCGGTGCGGAGCGGCGCTGACCGAGTGCTACGGTCGCGCCCACCCATGGACCTGGGCCCGGTCCCGTCATGCCCGCCTACGCTCCGTGAGGAACCGCTGACCCCCCAAGGACCGCCTTCGACAGTGCAGACATCATCATCCGGAGTGGGCCCTCGTTGGATCGGGGGAACCCCTCAGTCAGAGAGCCTGGACGGGTCAGTCTTTCGGCGGCAGCGGCGGACCAACAAACTCTTGGTTGTAGCGGCCCGCGATCTCTTTGAGGGCTTGCTTGTCAAGGAACTGCTCACCGGCGGGAGGCAGCCCCAAGAACATTGCCGGCTTCCCGCCCTCGCGGAAAAACCCCTCCACGCCCGCCGGTCCGAAGAACAAGAGCAGACGGGCTTCCGCCGAATCGACGTGGAACGCGTGCGCGACGCCGCGAGGGCCGTAGACAAGCGAGCCAGCCACCGCTTCGATCACGGCCTCACCGTGCCGGACACGAACCTCGCCGGAGAGGACCACGAAGAGCTCGTCCTCCCCTCGGTGGATATGGAGGGGTGAGGCGAATCCCTTGGGCGCCAGGAGCTCCAGCACGGCGAAGCGCCCCTCCGTTTGGTCCCCGGTCGCCTTGAGAAGGCCGAACCCCCCGTTGAACCACAACGCCTCGCCCTCGCCGGGCCCCAGCCCGTAGCCGCCCGTGATTTGCGGAAGCGACATCGCTCACTCCTTCCAACTCTCGGCCCCGTCAATCAGTGTGACGCGAAGGCAGCTCCCGTCGGGTCGCCTCGTCCCGGCTACACTGCCGCCTCGTGACCATCCCCCAGGACCGCCTGCGTAACTTCAGCATCATCGCCCATATCGATCATGGGAAATCCACGCTGGCCGACCGGCTCCTCGAGTTGACCCACACCATCGATGCGCGGCAGATGACCAGCCAGGTCCTCGATTCGATGGACCTGGAGCGCGAGAAGGGGATCACGATCAAGGCGCGGGCGGTCCGCCTCGAGTACGAGGCCCGGGACGGCCTTACCTACGGCCTCAACCTGATCGACACGCCCGGCCACGTCGACTTTGCCTACGAGGTCAGTCACAGCCTCCAGGCCTGCGAGGGAGCGATCCTTGTAGTCGACGCGACGCAGGGGATCGAGGCCCAGACGCTGGCCAACGTTCACCTCGCGATCCGCGAGGGCCTGACCCTCATCCCCGTCCTCAACAAGATCGACCTGCCATCGGCGGACCCGGAGGCGATCATGGACGAGCTGGAGAACGTCCTGGCGATCCCGCGCGAGGAGGTCCTCCTCGCGTCGGCCAAGGATGGCACCGGCGTCCCCGAGATCCTCGAGGCCATCGTCGCCCGCATTCCGGCCCCGAAGGGGGACCCGGCCAAGCCGCTGAAGGGCCTGATCTTCGACAGCCATTACGACGCCTACAAGGGTGTCGTTGTCTATGTCCGACTGGCCCAGGGCACGCTTCGTCACGGCGAGGCCATCCGGCTGATGGCCAGCGGCGCGGAGGCCGATCCGCTCGAGCTCGGTGTTTTCCGGCCACAGCTCGTGCCGGTCCGTGAGCTCGTCGCCGGCGAGGTTGGCTACGTGGCGACCGGCCTCAAGAGCGTCCGTGACGCGCAGGTCGGCGATACGGTCACGACCGCGGCCCACCCGGCGACCGAGCCGCTGCCCGGCTACCAGGAAGCCAAGAGCCTGGTCTTCGCCGGCGTCTATCCGGTCAGCGGGGAGGATTATCCGCTCCTCCGCGAGGCGCTCGAGAAGCTCCATCTCAACGATGCGTCGTTCACCTACGAGCCGGAGAGCTCGGTCGCCCTTGGGTTCGGGTTCCGCTGCGGGTTCCTGGGTCTCCTCCACATGGAGATCGTCCAGGAGCGCCTGGAGCGTGAGTTCAGCCTCGATCTGATCGCCTCGGCGCCCTCGGTCGAGTACCACGTGGTCTTGACCCTCGGCCGAGGCAGCGTCGCCATCGACAATCCGGCACTGCTGCCCAACCCGATCGACATCGAGGCGATCGAGGAACCCTGGGTCAAGCTCAGCGTCGTCACGCCGAGCCAGTACATCGGACCGCTCATGGAGCTGTCGACGAACCGGCGCGGCGAGTTCAAGACGATGGAGTACCTGGACCCGAGCCGGGTCCTGCTCCACTTCGAGATGCCGCTGGCCGAGCTGATCGTCGATTACTTCGACCTGCTCAAGAGCCGAAGCCAGGGCTACGCATCGATGGACTACGAGGAGCTCGGCTACCGAGCCGCCAACCTCTCGAAGGTGGACATCCTGGTCAATGGCGAGCCGGTCGATGCCCTCTCGCTGATCGTTCATCGCGATCGCGCTCAGTCGACCGGCCGAGCGCTGACCGAGCGCCTCAAGGAGCTGATCCCGCGCCAGATGTTCGAGATTCCGATCCAGGCGGCGATCGGGTCCAACGTCATCGCACGCGAAACGGTTCGCGCCATGCGCAAGAACGTGCTCGCCAAGTGCTACGGTGGCGACATCACCCGCAAGCGCAAGCTCCTCGAGAAGCAGAAAGAGGGAAAGCAGCGCATGAAGCGGGTCGGGTCGGTGGAGATCCCGCAGGAGGCCTTCCTGGCGATGCTCCGGATGGACGAAGGCTAGGCTCGATTCGGTGGACGATTTCATCATCGTCTCCCGCTCGCTGATCGCGGTCGGGTTCACCCTGCTGATGGCGATGCTCCGCCTGGATTCCGAGCGCTTCGGCACCGCCGAGTACTACGAGGCGACCGGCGCCGGCGAACGGCCGCGCGTGCGTCGGCGGCTGGCCTGGTACGGCATCGGCTTCGGCCTCGCGATCGGCATCCTGACGATCCACCCGGCACCCCAGACCGAGCTCTTCCTGGGGACCGGTGATCGGCTCGGCGCGGTGCTGGGCGGGATCGCCTTCGGGCTGGCGGGCGTGCTGGTCGCTGTGGGCTTCGCGAGTTATCGATACCGCCGGATCCGTTTTCCGGACGAGCGCTCGTATCCGGGCGCGCTGCTCAACTCGACCGCGACAGCCTTCATCGACGAGGTCGCGTTTCGCGGCGCGCTGTTCGGGCTGCTTCTGTCCGGCGGCATCGATCCGACCCTCGCGAATGTGATCCAGGCGATCGTCTACACCCTGAC
>CAYLSK010000124.1:0-8812 GCA_964385975.1 uncultured Anaerolineaceae bacterium
CTTAGCTCGCGCGGCACCCCGGACCACGTATCCCGTCGCGAGTCGCCTTAGGTGAGGTCCGAGCCCGCCGATCTCGCCGAGCTCCAACGGGTCATCGATTCCATCCGCATCGCCCGACCCGGTGAGACCCCGCCGCCGCAGCCGGCTGTCCCGTGAGGCGCCTTGCCTTGTCGGCGTCTGACGTGGGACCACTTCGAGGGGGCTTCGGGTCGTAGGGACCGTCGAGCACGGCCGTCGTGGGGTCCCACTGACTCGGGCGCGGGAGCCTTCTACAGGTTCCCGCGCTTCGTTCTACAGGTTCCCGCGCTTCGCTTGTTCGCGTTCGATCGCTTCGAAGAGCGCCTTGAAGTTGCCGACGCCGAAGCCGCGCGAGCCATGGCGCTCGATGATCTCGAAGAAGAAGGTCGGGCGGTCCTGGACCGGGCGGGTGAAGATCTGCAGGAGGTAGCCCTCCTCGTCCCGATCGGCCTCGATGCCGAGCTCCTCGAGCGTCTCGATCGGCACGCCGACGTCACCGACGCGGTCGGCCAGCGTGGCGTAGTACTCGTGCGGCAGGCCCAGGAACTCGATCCCGTTGTCGCGCAGCCGGCGGACCGTCGAGACGATGTCGTCCGTCCGCATCGCGACGTGCTGGCAGCCGGGCGAGCCGTACCAGTCGATATATTCCTGGATCTGGCTCTTCTTCTTGCCGGTGGCCGGCTCGTTGATCGGGAACTTGATCCGGCCGTTGCCATTGGTCATGACCTTCGACATCAGCGCCGAATACTCGGTGTGGATGACCTTGTCGTCGTAGTGGATGAGCTGGGCGAACCCAAGGACGTCGCGATAGAAGTCGACGAACCGATCCATCTCGCCGAGCGCGACGTTGCCGACGCAGTGATCGACCTCGAGCAGCGAGAGCCCCGAGGCCGCGCGTGGCGGGGACTTCACCTTGCGATAGCCGGGCGAGAAGACGCCCGCGTAGCTCGATCGATCGACGAACGAATGGAGCACCTCGCCATAGGTGTGGATCGACGCCTTGCGCAGCACGCCGTCCTCTCCGCCGTCGAGCTCGATCGGGCCGAGGGCTGACCGAGCGCCGCGTGTCGTCGTCTCGCGCCAGGCGGACTCGACGTCGTCCACCGCGAAACAGATGTCATGGACCCCGTCCCCGTGTGCGCGGACGTGTTCGGCGATCTCGCCATCCGGCGTGAGCGGCGCGGTGAAGACGAACCGGATGTCGTTCTGGACCATGACGTAGCTGGCCCGGTCGCGAACCTTCGTCTCCAGGCCACTGAAGGCAACCGGGGTGAAGCCCCAGAGCGCACGGTAATAGGCGGCCGCCTGGCGGGCATTGCCGACCCAGAATTCGACGTGATCGATGCCCTTCAGGGGCAGGAAATCGGCCGCCTTCGCGTAGGCGTCCGAGTCGATCCTGGCGCCCGCCTGATTGGCGGCGCCGCGCGAGATGGTCTCCGTCATCGAAGATCTCCCCTGTCTTGGCGTTCCATGCTACGCCTCACGTGCCACACTGGCGCCCATGAGCGACGACCAACTCGACCGACGGCTAGCCGCGGCCGGCGCGCGCCTGGCCGGTCTCGGCCGCGCCCTGGAAGACGGTGGGCCCTGGGCGCTTGCGGCTCGGTTCGATCACGCCCCCGAGGCTGCCTGGGGGCCGCGCGAGGTCCTGGCCCATCTCGGCGAGATGCTGCCCTACTGGCTGGATGAAGCGGAGCGAATCCTGGCCGCGGCCGATGAGCTCGCCCCGTTTGGGCGAACGGCGACGAACGCCCAGCGGCTGGCAATCATCGAACGCGATCGAACCCTCCCGACTCAGGAGCTCGTCGCGCGCGTGCGGGTGGGGATCGAGCGCTGGCGGCGGCGCTGGGCGGAGCTTGACAAGGCGGGTCGTGGGCATGGCGGCGTGCATGTCGCGCTCGGTGCCCTGACGGTCGCCGATGTCGCGACCCGTTTCGCCGTTGGCCACCTCGAGGATCACCTCGATCAGCTGGCTGAGACGGTGGGCGGCGACGCGGCTGCGGGTTGAGGGTCCGGCGTGGTCGTGGCGGATCCGGCATTCCACCGCCTGACTGACATCTTTGTGTTGCCATCCTCCTTCCTGCTGGCCAATGTCTTCAGCGTTGGCGACGTCCTGATCGGGATCGGAGTGGCCGCCACGATCGCCATCGCCATGCGCGCTCGGCCGGCAGACGTCGCCGGCGCCGCCAAGTAGCCAACGCCCGGCCAACGGAGGATCCATGCCCGACATCGTCGATCTCGGTTCGAGCCTTCCCGAGATCGTCCTCCGCACCGGGATCGTCTATCTCTTCCTGGTCGCCGCCATCCGACTCTCCGGGAAGCGCGAGGTCGGCCAGATCTCCGTTCCGGAACTGGTCGTCATTCTGATCATCTCGAATGCGGTCCAGAACGCGATGGTCGGCCAGAACACGAGCTTGGCTGCCGGGATCGTCGCGGTGCTCACGCTCCTGGTCCTTGATCGGGTCCTCGATTTCCTGATCGATCGATCGAAACGCTTCCGGCGGATCGTGGAGGGAGAACCTCGGCTGCTCGTGCGCGATGGGCGGATGCTGACCCGCGCCCTCCACGATTCCAAGGTGCGACCGGACGATCTGCGCGCGGCCGTACGGAACGCGGGGATCGCGTCGGTCGATGGTGTCCGCCTCGCCGTCCTCGAGACAGACGGCTCGATCAGCGTCATTCCGATGTCGAATCCACCGGAGGGTGGGCTGCTTCGCTAGCTTTTCGGCTTGTCGAGGACGTGGGTCTGCAGGAAGGTCAGGATTCGCTCGAAGGCATCGCGGCGGTTCTCCCTCCGCTCCCAGCCGTGACCCTCGTCGTCGTACCAGTGGACCTCGTAGCGCTTGCCCTCGATCTCGAGCGCCTCGACCATGCGCTCGGTCATGAGTGGGACGACTCGCTTGTCCTTGCGACCGTGGAGGATCAACAGCGGCGCCTGGATTCGCTCCGTGCGATAGACCGGCGAGCCACGGCGATAGACGTCAGCCCGGCTCGGATCGTCGGGCGAGCCCATCATCTTGTGCAGGTCGAGGCGACCGGGACGGTCACCGTGGCGATAGCTCTCGGCGATCTCCGAGTCACCAAAGAGGTCGATCCCGGCGCGCCACATGCCCGGCTCCTCAACCAGCGCAGACAACACCATGTAGCCGCCATACGATCCGCCGTAGATCGCCAGCCGTCCATCCGCCCAGGGCTGCTCGATCGCCCAGCGCGCGGCATCGATCAGGTCGTGCATGTCAGCGTGGCCCCACTCGCCTCCATTGGCCCGGCGGAATGTGCGACCGTAACCGGTCGACCCACGGAAGTCGACGTCGAAGACCGCGAACCCCTCGGCGACCAGACGTTGCTTGAAGGGCACGAACCCGCGGAAGGTCTGGCCGGATGGACCGCCATGGACATGCACGATCGTTGGAACGCGCAGGCCGCCGCGCTTCCCGGTGGCGCCCGGCGGGCGCCAGACCGTGCCCTCGATGCGCAGGCCGTCGCGCGCGGTCACGGCGACGCGCTCGACCATGGACGTCCCGCCCGATAGCAGGACCGAGCGGAGGGCGACCGGAAGCGAATCGGTCACCTGACGCGGGCGCGAACCGGCAGGTGCCACGCCGGGCACTGGCAGCAGCCAAAGGTCCTGGGGGCGCGCCTGGCTCTCACCGATCGCCGCGACCCAGGCACCGTCGGGCAGCCAGCCGACCGATCGCCAGACGCCGTCCCACGGGTTGATCCGCTGTCCGGCCGCCGCGAGCTTGACGGTTCGAGGCATCTTCGGCGGGCGTCCACGACCGTGCTTCGGCACGGCATCGACCGCCAGCATGCCGACGAGCAGGTCCTGCAGCCCGTCGTGCACGTCGATGTGGACGAAGCGCTGACCGTCAGGCGACGGCAGCGGGGCAAACCCGGCTCCGCCACCGGGCTCGCCGTGCTCGTGCTCGCCGCTGGTCAGCACGATCCGATCGCGCCCGTCGGCGGTCAGCCGGACCACCTGGAACCAGCCATCCGCGTCCGACACGAAGAGGAGCGAGCCGTCGGCCAGCCAGCGAGCACCCACGTCGACGCTCTGCTCGCCTGCGACGACCTGGGTTGCGCCGGTGGCCACATCGACGATGGCGATCTGGGAGGCTTCACGCGGTTCGGAGTCGCGCTGGGCCATGGCCGCGATCCGCGTCCCATCTGGCGCCCACTCGAACTCGTCGACGTCGATTCCAGGCTCGGTCAGGACCGTCGGCTCGGGCGGCTTCGGATCCGCCGCTGGCCGGCCTCGCTTCGGAACCGGCGCATCGATCAGCCAGATCTGCGACCAGCCGCGGCGTCGGGAGATGAAGGCCAGGCGGCGCCCGTCGGGCGACCAGCGCGCCTGGCGGCCACCGCCCGGCTTGGCCACGACCCGCGACTGGCGAGACCCGTCGGCTTCCATCACCCAGATCTCTTCGTCGCGGAGATAGGCGATTCGGCGCCCATCGGGTGACCACTGCGGATCCGAGATCGGCTTGTCCGAGGCGGTCAGCTGGGTGGGGTAACCACCGCGCAACGACAGCGTGAAGAGCTGGCGCGCGCCAGCCGCCTCGGTCGTGTAGGCGACGAGGCGATCCCGCGGATGGAGCCGGAACTCTCGCGGACTCTCGACCGCCACCATTGACTCGACCGACAGAATCGCCGAGGCGGCGGGTGGGTTGGCCATCAGCGCTCGCCGGCCGGCCAGTCCAAGGCCGCACACCACGGCCCGATCATCGCGAGGTGCTTGCGATCGTGGCCATGCAGACAATCGAAGGCCCAGCTCCAGCCGTCCGCCGAGCGCAGGTCCTCTGTCGAGAGTCGTGCGACGCGTTCGTGGAACCGCCGCCGAGCGGCGTCGTACCGAGCGAGGACCTCGGCCGACGAGGTCGTCCGCGAGCGCGCCACCATCCGTTCGTTCCACGCATCGATCCCCTCCTCGGGATCGGCCAGCCACTCGCCGGTTTTCTCGTGGATCTCGAGCGCCCGGGACCCCTCCTCCAGCCAATCCGCGAGGTGGGCGATGTGATCGCGCAGGGTCCAGCCGGGCGTCAGCTCGGTCGTCGTCCAGTGCTTCGCCGCGATGGGCCGGACGATTCGATCAAAGTCCCGGGCGATCGCCGCGTCCTGGGCCCGGAATTCCGCGTGATTGGCGGGGCGAGGGTCGTCGACGAAGGGGTCGCCATCGGTCTGACGGCGGCGGAGGGCGTCCGCCCACGGTTCGATGACGGCGAGATGATCCAGGTAGTGGCCGCTCAGGGTCATGTGGATCCAGCCCCACGGCGCATCCTCGCGAAGCTCGCCGGCGGTGAACCGTTGGGCCAGGGCGAGCAGGCGAGGCCGCGCCGCCGACAGTCGGGCCAGGATCGCGTCGCGCGACATCGACGCCCAGGGCTCGCGGCGACCTTCGTTGAAGCGATCGAAATCGCCGTTGCCGAAATCGTCGTCGGCCGGCCACCGGCCGGTCTCGAGGGCGCGGGTCGTGTAGTCGATCGCCAGCTCCTGCCAGTCCGCGACGTGACCGACGTGCTCGGCGAGCGACCAATCGGGGCCGCCAGCGTCAGATGGTGCCGCGCCGGGCACGTGCCAGGCGGCATCGTCGAGACCCGCCCAGGCCGCATCGAAGCGGTCCCAGAGTGCGGCCTCATCGGCCCACAGGTCGCGTTCGGGCGTCCGCATGTCAATCGAGCGCATGTCCGCGAGTGGAGCGCGCCGAAGTTCGGCCGAACCCGGGCCGGGTCCGACGCGAGCGGCCGGCTGAAGGGTCGTCACCGCCCTCCGGTCCGGCGGTCGTTCGCGGGCGTGACGGCGGCCTCGAGCTGATCGCCGAGCTCCACCGTCCGGCGGTAGGCGGCCCAGACGGCTTCGGAGAGGACGGTCCGCAGCCGTCCGGATTCGAGCTCATGGAGCGCGGCGGCGGAGGTGCCGCCTGGCGAGGTGACCATGTTGCGTAGCTCGGCGGGGTGCATCCCCGATTGCTTGGCGAAGAGGGTCGACCCCTCGAGCGTCTCGATCACGAGGTCGTGGGCAATGTGGCGCGGGAAGCCGAGGTGGACGGCGGCGTCAATCAGTGCCTCCATCACCAGGAACACGTACGTCGGGCCGGTCCCCGAGACCGCCGTCGCCATCGCGACCATCTTCTCGTCGTCCACTTCGAGCTGGTGGCCGAGCGCGCCCAGCAGGGCCGCTGCCTGCGCGCGCTGCTCGGCCGAGCACTCAGGCATGGCGTACCAGACGGTCATGCCCTTGCCGAGCCGGGCTGGCGTGTTCGGCATGCTCCGCACGACCTGCTCGTGGCCGAGGATCCCGGTCAGGGCGGCCGTTGTGGCGCCGGCCAGCACGCTCAGGACGAGCTGACCGCGGCGCAGGTGCGGCCCGATCTCGCGGCCCACCTTGCCGAGCATCTGGGGCTTGATCCCGAGCAGGATGACGTCGGCACCCTGGACCGCGTCCACGTTGCTGGCGACGGTCCTGATCCCGTACTCGCGAGCGAGGTGGTCACGGCGCTCCGCCCGTGGGTGGCTGGCGACGACCTGGCTCGGCTCCACGAGCTTGCCCCGCAGGATGCCCGCGATCATGGCCTCGGCCATCACGCCGGAGCCCACAGTCGCGATCATGGAGTTCGCCAGGGGGGACATCGGGCGGAGTATAGCGGCGCTCGCCCGGCGTTCTGCGGCGGCGGGGCTATCTCGCGCGCGCGTCACCGGTCAGGAAGAACCGACCCGTGCTCGTGACCTTCGCGGCCTCGAACCCTGCGCGCTCGAGCGACGCCTCGAGATCCGCCCGCTCGTAGTAGACCTTGACGATCGTGAATTCGCGGCCGTTGTCGAGGCGACGGATGGAGGAATCGTCGGCCGGCATCGGATGATCCTCGGCGCTCGATTGCGGGTCGAATTGAGAGTCGATGAACGCAAAGAGGCCACCCGGCTTGAGCCAGCGCCGAACGATCCCGAGGAAGGCATCGAGCCGCTCGCGCGGCACGTGGCTCAGCCAGAAGCCGGTGAACACGGCGTCCACGGCACGATCCGGCTCGGCCCACGCGTCGCGGAGGTGAAGGTGCGCGCGGAGGTGGTGGGCGACGAGGCGCTCGCGCGCTCGCTCGAGTGGGGCCGCCGCAGCGTCATAGAGAGACAGCTCGCCCTTCGAGGCGAGAAGGGGCGACCACCAGCCAGTACCCGCGGCCAGCTCCACGATCTCACCGCGGATCGGCAGGCCGTCGAGCCAACGCCCCGCGGCATCCAGCTCGGCATTCCAGGCCGCATCGTGGATCGGTCCGCGCGCGTAGCGCCCGCGACGCAGGTACCAATCGTCGTACTCCGGGGCGCGTGCCTCGTAGTAGGCGAGCATCTCTGCGTCACGGTCGATGTCTGGTGGCGTCGCGGCGACGGGCGACGCAGCCGGGGACGGCGGCGCGGGGGGCGTCGCGTCGCGGGCGGCAGCACCGCGCTCGGTCAGGGCGTCGCGCAGTCGAAACCGCAGGAATCCGTTGTCGCCGGCCTTCCCGACACAGGTCGGGCAGAGCTGGGCCCAACCCTCGAGATCGTCAGGGCCCCGGCAGACGTGCGGGCTGCCACACCACAGACAGTCGAAGGTCGCTCGAAATGGCATCCCGTTGGCTAGGGCTCGACCGGCGTCCAGGAACCGGGCGGCGAGACCTCGACGAACGCCTGCGGGTCGAAGATCTCGGCCAGGAGCTCGATGCCATCGATCACCCGCGGCCCGGGGCGGCTGAAATAGGCCGACCCGTCGAGGGCAAAGACCTGGTCGCGACGAACCGCGGCCAGCTCGGCGTAGTCGGGCGGGCGACCGATCCGCGCCCACTCCTCGACGGTTTGGGTTAGGTGGAATCCACATGGCATGAGCAGGAGCATCTCGGGGTCCACCTCGCCGATCGCACCCCATGTGGTCTGCCGCGACCTCTCCCCGTCCGAGCCGAGCAGGTCCCAGCCTCCCGCTCGGCGGATCTGTTCGGGCACCCAGTGGCCCACGGAGAAGGGCGGGTCCAGCCACTCGATCCCAACGACCCGGGGCGACCGCTGTCCGGCATCGCGACGGGCCTGGACCTGCTGCTCGATGGCACCGAGCCGCTCGCGCAACGACTCCACGAGATCGACGGCGGCATCCTCGGCCTCGGTCATCGCACCGACCGTCGTGATCGTGTTGAGGATCCCCTCGATCGAGGTCGGCTCGAGTGACACGACCGAGATCTCGGCGTCGATCGCGCGCGCGACCTCGTTCACCTCGCGATAGCTGACGGCGCAGACGCGGCACAACTCCTGGGTGATGATCAGGTCGGGCCTGGCGTCGGTCAGGGCGTCCTCGTCGAGGAGATAGAGCGACGACCCACCATGCACCGCGGCGGTCACCAGTCGGTGGATGTCACGCGACGACGTCGCCGTCAGGTCGTGGACGCTCCGGGTCATGATCGGCTTGCCGATCGCCTCGGGAGGGAAGTCGCACTCGTGGGTGACGCCGACCAGCTCGTCGGCGAGGCCAAGGGCGCAGACGATCTCGGTCGCCGATGGCAGGAGGGAGACGATTCGCATCGCGGGGCCCGGGTCAGGCCGCCCGGCTCGGGACTCCGTGGACCAGAACGGCGGCTAGCGCGGCTTCACCGCGTCGACGGCGGCCCTGGCGGCAGCCTTGTCGGTGAACCAGGTCGCGTCTATGGCCGTGTAGTTGGCCCATTCCGGAGGCAGCGACTCTTCGGGGAAGATCGCATTGACCGGACATTCCGGCTCGCACGCGCCGCAGTCGATGCACTCGTTCGGGTCGATGAACAGCTTGCGATCCGTGCCCTCGTCGT
>CAYLSK010000125.1:0-8775 GCA_964385975.1 uncultured Anaerolineaceae bacterium
AAGAGCTGGTCGACCGAGGTGAGGCCGAGCGCCCCGAGCATCTTCGCCCGGTCGGCGGCGGTATGTGGACCGTACGGCATCGAGTGGATCAGCCCGCCGCGATCAACGCATCGTAGGCCGCGGGGTCGAGCAGCTCATCGAGCTGGCCCGCATCGGCAAGGCGGAGGCGGACCATCCAACCGCCGTCATAGGGCTGGCTGTTGACCAGCTCGGGTTGGCCGGTGAGCGCGGCGTTGGTCGCGACCACGACACCGCCAACCGGCGCGAACAGGTCGCTCACGGCCTTGACCGACTCGACCACGCCGAAGGTGGCGAACGGCTCGAGTGATCTGCCCACATCGGGCAGCTCCACGAACACGATGTCGCCCAGCTGATCGGCCGCGTAGGCGGTGATCCCGACAGTCGCCTCGTCGCCATCGACCCGGACCCATTCGTGGTCCTTGGTGTAATGCAGATCTGTCGGTACCATTGGGGTCAGGCTTGCCTCCTGTAGAAGGGCAGCGCAACGACTCGCGCGGGAATGCGAGCGGCGCGGATCTCGACGTCGACAACGGTACCCGGCTCGGCGTCGCCCGGTGCGACATACGCCATCGCGATCGGCACACCGAGGGTCGGCGACTGGGTTCCGCTGGTCACGATCCCACTCCTCCGCTCGCCCACCCAGACCGGGTGTCCGTGTCGGGCGATCCCTCGCCCCTCCACCACGAGCCCGACGAGCACACGTGCAGGACCGTCTCGGGCGACCTTCTCCAACGCAGCCCGACCCACGAACTCGCCGGGTTTGCCCAGCTTGACCACGCGACCAAGGCCTGCCTCGTACGGGGTCGTCTCGAGGTCGAGCTCGTTGCCGTACAGCGGCATGCCGGCCTCGAGCCGGAGCGTATCGCGGGCGCCCAGGCCCACCGGCAGTCCACCAGCCGAACGGACCGCGGCCGACAGGATCGCCCACAACTCGGCCGTCAGGCCGGTTTCGATGAAAACCTCGAAGCCGACTTCCCCGGTGTACCCGGTTCGGGCGACCAGTGCCGGGATCCCGGCGACCGCCCCCTCGGCGACCGCGTAATAGCGCAGGCCCGCCAGATCGACGTCGGTCAGCGGCCCGAGGAGGCCGGCCGCGAGGGGCCCCTGGATCGCCAGCAGGCCGGTTGCGAGCGAGCGGTCGTCCAGGACAGCCCTGAACCGTTCCAGTCGTTCGGCCAGCGTGTCCGAAACGATTGCCGCGTTCCCGGCATTGGCGACCACCAGGAATCTCGACTCGGCCAGCCGGTAGACGATGAGGTCGTCAATGATCCCGCCACTGGGCGCGCAGATCATCGAGTAGTGGGCCCGGCCAACGGCCAGGCTCGGCGGATCTGTGACGAGTGCGCCGGCGAGTGCCGCGCCGGCGTCCGGGCCCTCGACGTAGAGCTCGCCCATGTGCGACAGGTCGAACAGGCCCACCCGTTCACGAACCGCTCGATGCTCCTCGATGATCGAGCTGTACTGCACGGGCATCAGCCAGCCGCCGAACTCGATCAGGCGCGCACCGAGCTCCCGGTGGAGATCGGTCAGCGGTGTCAGGTGGACCGTCGGCTCGAGCGCCTCGGTCACGGCCTGGTCTCAGCCGACCGCTCGGCGGCGACCGGCGTGGCATCCTCGAGCATCCCGCCGGCCCGCGCCACGAGCCTCCGCTCGGTCTCGAAGGTCAGGATCGAAGCCGCCTCCGCGAAGGTGATCCAGCGGACCTGCTCGAACTCGTGATCGTGGCTCGCGAGGTCGCCGCCCGTCGGCTCCATCATGAAGTAGTGCACCGTCTTGTGGATGCGCTGGCCGGACTGGACGAACCAGTATTCGATCGAGTCGAGGGGCCCGCTGATCCTGACCTCGAGCCCGGTTTCTTCGGCGACCTCGCGCAGTGCGGTCTCTTCGCGCGTCTCACCGGGCTTGGGCGTGCCCTTCGGCAGGGTCCAGGTCCAGCCGTCGCGTTCGCGGCGCCGGCTGCCGACCACGAGCCATGCTCGCCCGGACTCATGGCGGACGACGACACCGCCCGCGGAGGTGGCGGTCGCGGCCCTCAGGCGGACCACGGCGCCGATGCGGCGCGCGGACGTCGAGCCGCCCCGGACCACCCGGAGCGAGCCCACTGCATCACCACCCGGGGCCGGGGCTGACCATCGCGCTGCTCGCGTGCTCGAGCCGGCTTGATGGAACGCCACTCTGCCCGCAGCCGGGTCAGCGGAGCAACCTCTGGGCCGTGGAGCACCGTCGAGCGCGTGCCGGGCGCCCGGAACGAATCGGCCGGTCGGAGACCGAGTCGGCGCTCGCGTACCCGGCTAGACGGACGCACGAACCTGGCCGTCGGACGGGCAGCGTACTTGGCGGCGATGCTGTGCTCCATGGGCCGCAATGGTACCCGTTCAGTCGCGCCGTGCAAGCGCCCGAGCCAGCGTGTCGCGCATCCTCAGCGCAGTCTCCGGTGCAAGGGCGCCACGCCCCTCAGCCAGCTCGACCTCGCGACGCCCGGCGGCAACATACAGCTCCAGCACATCGGGCGCATGGGCTTGGAGGGTCCCCAGGTGGGCGCGAAGCGTGCCGAGGTCGCCGCGGGTGATCGGCCCGGTCAGAGCAGCCTGGATCCCGAGCGCGCGGGCGTTGCCCAGGGTGCCCTCGATGAGCGGGCCGTAGATCGCCAGCGCGCCGGCTTCGTCAAGGCCGGCGACCCTGCCGAGCTCCGCGATCGCGTCGAGCAGGGCCACGAACCCGCCGGCCGCGAGCACGGCGCCCGCGTGATACGCGGCCTTCGAACCCGAGGCAAGTCGAACCGGTGTGGAGCCAAGCGCCTCCGCCATGGTGGCGAGCATCGCCGCAAGCTGGTCGTCCGCCTCGATCGCGATGGTCGCGCCGTGGAGCGCTGCGACCGCCCGCTCGGTGTCGGCAAAGGCGACCAGCGGATGAAACGAGCCGATCTGCGTTCCGGCCGCCATGGCCGCCGCCATGACCTCCGCGCCGAGTGCGCCGCTCGTGTGGATCATCGCCTGCCCGCTGTACATCCGAAGGCCGCTCGCCAGCGGGGCGATCACGTCATCCGGCACGGTCAGGATGATCAGCTCCACTTCTTCGACCAGGGGCTCGGGGTCGACGAACGCGCGGTTGACATCGACCAGCGAGCGGAATCGTTCGCGCCGGCTGGCGTCCCGACTGGCGACGGCGTGGATCGGCCAGCCGGCACGTGACAGCGCGACGCCGAGCGCAGTCCCGACCGCCCCGGCTCCGACGATCCCGATGACCGGGGGCTCACCGGGCCCCGAATGCTGATGTGGGTGCGGGTGATCGCCCGGAACCGGCGGGTGGAGGTCGATTCCGGCCGCTTCGATTGCGGCCTCGGTCTCGGCTCGATCGCCCTCCGGATCGTCTCCGGGCAGCGTTCCCCAGGCCCTCATGAGCCGGCGGGCGCGGCAGCCGGTCGAGCGCGGTACGCTTGCACCCTTCGAGTGTAGCGAGCGAGCAAGGACGGACGCGATGTCACGGATCGACCCCTTCGGCGCCCGAGCTCCGCTCGGCCCGGGCCTTGCCGATCTCTACCGGCTCGACGTCCTGGCCGACCGGATCGAGCTCGCCAGCACACCCGTCACGGTCAAGATCCTGCTCGAGAACCTGCTTCGCCACGCCGGTCACGGGATCGTCCGGCCCGAGGACGTCGAGACCCTGGCGGCCTGGCGCCCAGGCGTCGCGGCGGAGGCCGAGATCCCGTTCATGCCGTCACGGGTGGTCCTGCAGGATTTCACGGGCGTCCCGGCCATCGTGGACCTGGCGGTCATGCGCGATGCCATGGCCGACCTGGGCGGGGATCCCGCCCGTGTCAATCCGCTGGTTCCAGCCGATCTGGTCATCGACCATTCCGTCCAGATCGACCGGTTCGGAACGCAGGCGGCGTTCGGCTTCAATGTCGAGCGTGAATACGAGCGGAACGGCGAACGCTATCAGCTCCTGCGCTGGGCACAGACCGCCTTTCGCGACCTGCGCGTCGTCCCGCCGGGGACCGGCATCATCCACCAGGTCAACCTGGAGTTCCTGGCGACGGTCGTCGCCGACAGGGAGGCTGGCGACGGTGGCTGGATCGCCTATCCGGATACCGTCGTCGGGACCGATTCGCACACCACGATGGTCAATGGCCTCGGGGTCCTGGGCTTCGGGGTCGGCGGGATCGAGGCCGAGGCTGTCCTGCTGGGCCAGCCGCTCTACCAGCCGATGCCACATGTCGTGGGTGTTCGACTCCACGGCGCCCTGCCGCGCGGCTCCACCGCGACCGACCTGGTCCTGGTCGTGACCGAGCTGTTGCGCGGGCATGGCGTGGTGGGCTCGTTCGTCGAGTTCGCCGGCGACGGGCTGGCCGGCCTGTCGCTGGCCGATCGAACGACGATCAGCAACATGAGCCCCGAGTTCGGGGCCACCGCGACCCTCTTCCCGATCGACGACGAAACCCTGGCCTATCTCCGCCTGACCGCGCGACCGACAGAGCGGGTACAGCTCGTCGAGCGCTATGCCAGAACCCAGGGCCTCTGGCGCGAGCCCGGCGATGGTCCGATCTTCGACGAGTTGTTGGAGCTTGACCTGGCGTCTGTCGACCCGTCGCTCGCCGGCCCGCGGCGGCCACAGGACCGGGTGCCGCTCAGCGGACTGCGCCAGAACTTCCGCTCGAACTTTCCGACCGGGCTGGAAGGCTCCATCGCCGAATTGACCGGCGAGGAGCCGATCGCCGGGAATGGACGGGTCGAGGAAGCCTCTGCCGAATCGTTCCCCGCCAGTGACGCAACATCCTTTGCGAGGGGCGCAGCGATCGACGCTCCGGCATCGCCCGCGCGACCGGTCGCCGACGGGGGCCCGGTCGACGAGCGTCAGTATCGGCCGGTCGAGATCGAGATCGGCGGTCGGCCTGCCTCGATCCATACCGGTTCAGTCGCGATCGCGGCCATCACGTCGTGCACCAACACCTCCAACCCAACCGTGATGGTCGGCGCCGGATTGCTTGCCCGGAACGCCGTCGCCCGCGGCCTGCGGGTCGAGCCGACCGTCAAGACCTCGCTGGCCCCGGGGTCCCGCGCCGTCACCGGCTATCTCGAGGCCGCCGGGCTGATGGCCCCGCTCGAGACGCTGGGGTTCAACCTGGCCGGCTACGGCTGCACGACCTGCATCGGCAACTCCGGACCGCTCGACGACGCTGTTGCGGCGGCGATCGAGGCCAACGACCTGGTCGTGGCCGCCGTCCTGTCGGGCAACCGGAACTTCGAGGGCCGCATTCATCCCCTCGCCCGCGCGAGCTATCTCGCATCGCCGCCGCTGGTCGTGGCCTTCGCCCTGGCCGGCCGAGTGGATATCGATCTGACCACGGAGCCGCTCGGGACCGGCTCCGACGGGCTTCCGGTCTTCCTGGCCGACGTCTGGCCGGCGCCAGAAGAGATCCGCTCGGTCATCGCCGAGTCGATCGACCCGGAGCTCTTCCGGGCCACGTACGCGACGGTCTTCGAAGGCGACGATCGCTGGCGTGCCCTCCCGATTCCGTCGGGCGATCGATACGCCTGGCAGGGGGAGTCGACCTACATCGCCAAGCCGCCCTTCTTCGACGGCGTGACGCTCGACCCGGCGCCAATTCGCAATATCGTCGACGCGCGGGTTCTGGCGGTCCTGGGCGACTCGGTGACGACCGATCACATCTCGCCGGCAGGCTCGATCGCGCCCTGGTCGCCGGCCGGTCAGTGGCTCCAGGCTCACGGCGTCGGCCCGCTCGAGTTCAACTCGTACGGCGCCCGGCGCGGCCAGCACGAGGTGCTGGTCCGTGGCACGTTCGGCAACATCCGGCTGCGGAACCGACTCGTGGAAGGGACGGAAGGTCCGTACACCGTCCACCTGCCCGATGGCGAGCAGGGCTTCATCTACGACGTCGCGATGCGTTACGCGGGTGAGGGCGTGCCGCTCGCGCTCATCGCCGGGCGCGAGTACGGCTCCGGATCGTCGCGGGACTGGGCCGCCAAGGGTCCCGCCCTGCTTGGCGTCCGGTTCGTTCTCGCCGAGAGCTACGAACGAATCCACCGATCGAACCTGGTGGGCATGGGAATCCTGCCGCTTCAGTTCGGCCTGGGCCAGACGGCCGCCACGCTCGGCCTGACCGGCCGCGAGGTCTATACCGTGACCGGACTGGAGGGCCGCCTCACCCCGCGCCAGATCGTGACCGTGACTGCGTTCCGCGACCCGGCCGCGGGCGGCAACGGCCGGGAGCGACACTTCGAGGCGATCGCCCGCCTCGATGGCCCGATCGACGTCCAGTACTACCTCCAGGGCGGGATCCTGCCGACGGTCCTGCGCCGCCTCGCGGCCCAGGGATAGGTCCGGGCGGTCGGGCAGACCTGGGGGGTTCGGGCAGACCTCGGGGGTCAGGCAGACCCCGGGACACGAAGAAGCCCCCGGGGGAGGAACCGGGGGCTTCCACGCGGAGGACGCGCCGTATCGTCTGCTCTGACGCGCGACCGTCGACAGGCGTGACGCGACCGCGCGCACGACGCGGACGTTCGAGGATGGTGGGCGATACTGGATTCGAACCAGTGACCCCGCGGATGTGAACCGCGTGCTCTAACCACTGAGCCAATCGCCCGAGAGGTCGCGGCGCCGCACCGGGCGCCGGACGAGGTGGCGATCATACCCGCAGGCCCGGCCAGCGGGCAACGATCGCCTCGGCGGCCACGCCATCGGCCATGACCAGCTTCCGGCGACTCTTCGCCCCGGCCACGATCCGGACATCTCGAAGGGCCAGCCCGAGCTCGTCGGCCAGGAGGCGGACGAGTGCCGTGTTGGCGGCGCCTTCGACGGCCGGTGCGGCCACCCGGATCTTCAGCACGCCGTCTACGACGCCATCGACGCAGGTCGTCGCCGAACGCGGTGAGAGTCGGACGGCGAAACGCACCCCGTTGGGGCTCAAGGCCTCAAAACGCGCGCCACAGGAAGCCGAGGATGATCAGAACCAGGAAGCCTGACCAGTCGATCATGCCGGTTTGTGGGAGCAGGCGACGAACCGGGGCCAGGATTGGCTCCGTTGCCTGGATCAGGAAGACGGAGGCCCGGCTGCGTCCGGCCGGATCGACCCAGGAGATGAGCATCCGACCGAGCACGAGCGCCCAGACGGCGATCAGCAGGAACTGGATGAAGGTCAGAATGAATGCCACCACCCCGAGTCTACCCCGGCGAGCCACGTTAGGCCTCTCATGCACCGAGATTCCAATCCCCTTGGTGAACAGACCGCCGATCGCACGGACGTTCCAGTCCGGGTGGAATATGCGACTGCTGCGGCGTCCCACCGGACAGAGCTCCAACGTGCTTGGTGCCCCGGGCCACACAGGGTCAGGTTCGGTTGCGTAGACCAACGCGGCTGGAATCGCGGCTGTGAATGGGGGTCTGTCCGGCGATCGCGCGGCCGCGACCCGAGCGGGTCACTCGCGCGGCCGCGACCCGAGCGGGTCACTCGCGCAGCGGGCGCTCGCCGAATAGCGCCCGGCCGACCCGGACGATCGTGGCGCCCTCCTCGACCGCCGCCTCGAAGTCGTCGGTCATCCCCATCGAGAGCTCGGGGCCGATCGGTGCGCCGGAGTTGCGGAGCATGGCGGACAGCCCGCGCAGCCGCCGGAACGTGGCGCGAGCGGCGTCCAGCTCGGTCACCAGGCGCCCGATCGTCATCAACCCGCGCGCCTCGAGCGCGTCGAGCTCGGCGATCCGCGCAATCGCCGTGTCGAGGGCGTCGGGCGCGAAGCCGGCCTTGGCCGGATCGTCGTCGACGTTGACCTGGAGGAGGATCGGATAGCGCGCACCTGGCCGGACCTCGCGGGCGAGCCGGTCGAGCCGCTCGGCCAAACCAACCGAGTCGACCGATTGGACCGCCTCGAAGACCTCCAGCGCCCGGCGAACCTTGTTGGCCTGGAGGGGGCCCACCAGCTGCCAGCGGGCGCCGGGGACGAATGGCGTCTTGGCGGCCGCCTCCTGCACCCGATTCTCGCCGAGGAGGTTCAGCCCGGCCGCCACCGCGTCGCGCAGCAGCTCCGCCTCGACGGTCTTCGAAACCGCAACCAGGGTGACCGCCGCAGGATCCCGGCCGACGCGCTGGCAGGCGGCGGCGATTCGGCCGAGGACAGCCGCCCGGGCGTCGCGATAGCGCTCGATCCGCTCGCCGAATCCGGCCTCTGTCATCCTTCGGCTGCCGGCATCGCGCCGGCGGGAATCACTTGCGGCGAAGGAAGCTCGGGATCTCGAGATCCTCGGCGTCGTAGGCGGGCGACGGTCGCCGGGTGGCCGCCGGCTCGCCCACGGAGCGCTCGGCCCGCGGCACAGCCACGTTCGCGGCGGCCTCGTCGCGCCCGCCCCCACCGTAGGCGGCGTCCGCGACCTCGTCACGCTGGCGCTGGAGCTCCTCGAGGAAATCGCGCTCACGCACCGGCCGGACGGCGGACGGGTCCATCACGCCGGTCGCCTCGTGGCGCGCGGTCTGCCGCTTCTTCCCGCCGTCGAACCCGGTCGCGATCACCGTGATCATGACCTCGTCGCCGAGCCGCTCGTTGAAACTGGTGCCGAAGATGATGTTGGCCTCCGGATCCGCCGCCGCGCGGATCTCTTCGGCCGCCTCGGTCACCTCGTAGAGGCTCAGGCTGGACGAGCCGGTGATGTTGAATAGGATCCCCTGGGCGCCCTGGATGTCGATTTCAAGAAGCGGGCTGGCGATCGCCTGGTGGGCCGCCTCGACGGCGCGGTTCTCGCCCG
>CAYLSK010000126.1:0-8739 GCA_964385975.1 uncultured Anaerolineaceae bacterium
GCTGGATCGCCCTAGCGCGCCGCAAGGCAGTTCGAGGCGAGGCCGTTCGAAATGACCGACCAGAAGACACCGCCTGAGACCGAGAAGCGGGTCGTGCTGCCCGTCGATCCCACCCGTCGGACGGAGATCGACAAGCAGCGCGTGCCCATGTCTGCGCGACCCTACCGGCTCCTCGCGCTCGTCAAGCAGGACGCCGTTGTCAGGGTTCAGAAGGAACCGGACGACACGGTCATGGTCTGGCCGCATTTGCTCTCGATCGAGTTCCTGGCGGCCGGAGTGATGAGCGTCTTCCTGCTGGCGATGGGGCTGTTCATCAACGCTCCGCTCGAAGAGCTCGCGAACGGCAACGTCACGCCCGCCGTGGCCAAGGCCCCGTGGTACTTCCTGGGTCTGCAGGAATTGCTCGCCTACTTTCACCCGACGGTTGCCGGCGTCCTCGTCCCGACCTTCGTGCTCGTCGGCGCGGCCTTCATCCCGTACATCGATCGAGGGGACATCCTCGCGGTGCGCCCATCCAAGCGGAAGACCGCGGTCATGTTGTTCACGATGTTCTGCTGCCTTGGCCTCATCGTGACCTTCGTCGGCATCTTCTTCCGCGGCCCCGGCTACACGTTCGTCGTCCCCTATGTGACCAGCCCTGGCATGCATTTCGCCCTGTGACCGTGACGCCCCGCCGAAGGAACCAGCGTTCATGAGCAACTACCACGTCCAACCGATCGACAAGCCGGCCGCCCTGACCAAGGAAGCGATCAAGTCGCTGCGCAAGCAGCAGGTCCAGGGCCTGTCGCGGCGGCAGGTCATGCGCGCCGCGCTTGGGACCGGGATCGGGCTCTGGTTGCTCGAAGTCACGGCCGGCACCATCGGTTTTGCCTGGCCCAATCTCAAGGGCGGCTTCGGGGCGCCGGTCAAGATCGGCGATCTGGCGACGGTCAAGCTCCAGAACTCGTTGCTCCCGATCGAGCAGGGGTTCCCGGCCTACTACCCGGAGGCGCGGGCTTTCGTGATCCTGTACGACCCCGGCCAGCAGCGCTTCCTGGCCGGCGAAGACCTGGTCGGCGACGGCGCGGCGCTCAATGTGCGGGCGCTCTACCAGCGTTGTCCGCACCTCGGATGCAAGCCCAATCCGTGCCAAAAGAACTTCTGGTTCGAGTGTCCGTGTCATGGGTCGCGCTATGACCGCCTTGGAATCAAGGCCGATGGGCCTCAGTACGGTCCCGCACCGCGCAGCATGGACCGCTTCTCGATCAGCGTCGATGGCGCTGGCGTGCTCACCATCAACACCGGCAAGATCACCCTCGGGCCGTTGCCGGTCGCGCTTGGACAGCCGGGGATCATCCCACCGCGCACTCCCACCGGCTGCATCTGATGGCCGAGACTCCCGAGCAGGGGTCCGAGCAGCGCCTGCCCGTCCCCCGGCCGCCGGTCGAGCCGGCGCCGGTCGAGCGATTCACGTCGCCGCCCCAGGCGCGAACCTTCGAGCTGACGCCGGAACGGGCCGCGCAGGTGGTCCGGCAGTCGTCGAACGCCCGCTGGGTCGGCTTCCTGGTGGTCGTCGTGGTCGCGCTGTTCGTGACCGTCTACTGGTTCTACGAGCTGGGGCCGCTGGGCATCAGCACGCCACGACTGGACGCCGAGGCGGACGCCCAGCAAGTCACCGCCGTCGAACGCGGCTACAACATGTTCGAGGCCAACTGCGCGCGCTGTCACGGGACCCAGGGTGAAGGTGGGGTCGGTCCGGCCCTCAATCGCCAGGACAAGCTGTTCGCGCACCTCAACGCGAATTACCTGCGCCAGGTGCTGAACGCGGGTGGCCGATACGTCTGCGGCAATCCCAACTCGGTGATGCCAGTCTGGTCGAACACGGCCAATCCGCCAGGCCCGCTCAACTACATCCAGATTGACGATCTGATCGCGTTCATCCGTGCCCCCAGCGACCAAACGTACACCGTCCGCGACCCCTCGCTCGGTGAGCCGGTGCTGGATCCGATCACCCACCAGGTCGAGACGTTCAAGGGCTGGGTCGACCCGAACTACAAGCCGGCCTCCGGTGCGACGCCCTACCCGGACTGCTGGACGGACGAGTTCGCGTCAGGTTCGGCGGCTCCATCGGGCTCGACGGCACCGTCGGCGTCGGCCGCGGCCGGCGGCCAGACGGTCTCGATCGTGGCCCAGGGGATCGCCTTCACCACGACGGACGTGACGGCCCCGGCCGACACAGCGTTCGTCATCGCCTTCGACAACGAGGACGCCGGGACGCCGCACAACGTGGCGATCAAGGATGCCTCGGGCGCCGAGGTGTTCAAGGGCGACATCTTCAGCGGCGTCGCGACCAAGGACTACGACGTGCCGGCGCTGATGGCCGGGACCTATGCCTTCTCGTGCACCGTGCACCCGACCATGACCGGAACACTGACCGCGAAATGACGTCACGCCGGCCCGACCGGTCGGCGGATGAGGATGGAGGACGATGGCGCAGCAGGCGCTCGGAGCGGGGATGTCGGTGCCGCGACGGCGAGCTGTCTTCGGGCTGCTCGACGCTGACGGCTGGGCCTGGGCCTCGATCAAGGCCTTCGCCTGGCTCATCATCATCATCTTCATCCTCGGCTATCTGCCAGATCGCGCCTACTACCTGACCGTCGGACGAACGGTGGAGCTCGGCGTGCTCGCCTGGTCGCCGATCAATCTGTGTCCGCCGACGAACGAGAAACTGCCCTGCCCGGCTCCCGTCGGAGCACTCGTCCCGTGGCATCCATCCCCGCCTGAGCTGGCCCTGCCGGCCGCGCGAACAGATGGCGCGATCCTTCAGGTCGGCACCAAGATCCTGTACATCGGCGGGTCGGACGGGACGACCGCCCAGAAGACGGTCTACGTCGCGCGAACCGTGGGTTCCGGGAACTTCGACACGTGGGCCAACGGGCCGGCCCTCCCAGAGCCACGCGCCGATGCGAGCGTGGCGTACGTCGCCGGCAGCATCTATCTGATCGGCGGGATCGACGACACGGGGGCGCCCACGGACACCGTCTATGTGCTGACGCCCGACGGCCTGACCGGTGAGCTGGGGGAATGGAAGCCGGCGCCCGGCGCGCTGACGCTTCCCGAAGCCCGCAGTGGGGCGGCAGCCGCCGTCACCACGGATGGCCTGCTGATGATCGGCGGTCGCAACGCCGCCGGCCCGGTCACGACAACCTGGAAGTCGCTCGTGGACACCAAGGGCGCGCTCGGCAAGTGGAACGTGGAGCAGCAGCTCGCCTCGCCGCAGGCGGACGGGACCGCGGTCGTCGTCGGCGACTTCGTCTGGCTGTACGGCGGGAGCGATGCGAAGGGCCCGGTGGGTGCCGTCCAGCGTGGCGCGTTCGGCAAGGCCGCGGCGGCCGGGCTGCCGGCCAATCCGGACGCTGGCAAGGTCATCCGCTGGGACGTCAACAACTCTGCCAATCTCCCCGTCGCCCGAACGAATGCTGCCGGCTGGGGCACCAACGGCGCGATCTACCTCGCCGGCGGCGATGACGGCGGTGGCCCGAAGGCAGAGATCTACTGGGCGATCCCGACCTCGACCGGCGACCTACAAGAGTGGAAGCACCTGGACGTCGGCGACCTTCCAGCGCCCGGGCTCGAAGGTGCGGCTGCGGTCGTGACCGGCCCGAACGCGGTCCTCGTTGGTGGCTCGACCGTCGGCGGAGTCCTGGCCTCGAGCGCCCGTGCGAACACCGCGCCACAGAGCCCATTCTTCCAGCTGGGCCTCTTCGGAGCAACCGTCCCAGGCCTCAAGATCGAGGGCGAGATCGGTCAGCAGCTCGGCTACCTGAACGCCACCGGCGTCGGGACGGTGGACTTCATCATCCTGATCCTGATCGGCTGGGGCTTCGCCCACAAACCCCAGGCGCGCGCGATCGTCGGCCGGGTGCTGCGCCGACGGCAACACTAGGCGCCAGGCTCGTCAGTCGGTCGGGAGATCGCCCTCGCCCGCCTCGACCGGGCCTCGGCGAACGGGCAGGCCGGCGCGTTCCCAAGCGTCCATGCCGCCGGTCACGTTGACGACGTCCGCTCGCCCGGTGCGAGCCAGATAGCCGGCCGCGGCCGCCGAGCGGCCACCGATGTGGCAGATCACGAGCAGCGGCCGGTCGGCCGGCAGCTCGTTGACCCGCGCCGTGAAGACCGACATCGGCAGCAGCGCGGCGCCCGGAGCGCGGAGCTCGGCGAATTCGTTCGGTTCGCGGACGTCAAGGAGCATGGGTCGGGCCGGATCCTCGCGCAGCCGGCGCTCGGCCTCGTGGACGTCGACACTCGGAAGAGAGCCAGGCAGGGTCACGTGACGCTCCTTCGCAGGACGGGCGGCCCAAGGGTCGCCGAGGTAGGGTGGGCCGCCAGATCGGCCAGGCGCAGATCGACCGCGGCGATCAGATCCTGGAGGTCGAGCCGCGAGCCGCCTGGGATCGTGACAAGAGGCGCCGTCGTCGCCGCCTCCGCGAGGCGGGTGCGTGCCCCCTCGAGATTCCTGGTGATCCCAGCCGGGTTCCCGCGGACGGCGTGGACGTAGGCAGCGGCCAGCTTGATCAGGCCCTGCAGCCAGGCCCGCTCAACGGGATCGCTGGTGCCCATCCAGGCGGGCTCCAGATGCTCGTGGGCCGCAAAGAAGTCGCCCTGCTCATATGCGCTGAGACCAGCGGTGACCGCTGCGGCTCGGTCCGCTTCGGGGAGTGGACGGTACGCCTTGGCTCTGCCGTCCGAACCGACGATGACGGCTCGGGCCGTCATGCCAGCTCTGCCAGTGGCAGCCGTCCGTCGAATCCCGTATCCAACCCGTGCCACCAGCCGACGGACGTTTCGCCGAGCTGCCAGCACAGCCAGATCTGGCGCCCGGAGACGAGCGCCGGAAAGTCAACCAGGCCGCGCTCGATGTCGCGCAAGGTGAGACCCAACGAATCGATCCGCGCGACGCCGGCGGCCATCTGATCGATCAGCCCCTGCATCCGCAACCTGGTCAGCCGTAGCTCGCTCGAGATCGGAGGAACGTCCGAGCCGCTGGCCGCTCCACCCACGGCGGTCGCGGCGCCCTCACCACCGGTGCCGCCAGCGGCAAGGACGTCGTCGCGCAGACGCACGAGCTCGGCGCGCTGCTCGCCGAGCACGCCGACGATGCCGCCCAACACGGGGAGGAGGGCGTTGGCGGCGTCGATGTCGTAGAAGCGGGTCATCCGGCGCGATTCTAGCCCCATGGTCGCGTACCATCCGGATCAAACACTCTCCGAGTGGCAAAGGAGGCATCGTGCGGCGCTTGTTCTTGTGGGCCGCCCGGAATCGGTGGCTGAAGGGGCACCTGCCGCGGATGCGATTCATGCGGCGCGCCGTCCGCAAGTTCATGCCCGGCGAGACGCTGGCCGACGCGCTCGGCGCCGCCATTCCGCTCCAGGCGGCTGGCATCGGAACCCTCTATACGCGGCTGGGCGAGAACCTCGAGAACCTCGCAGCGGCGGATGAGGTGGCCACCCATTACCTCGGGGCGATCGACCAGATTGTGGCGGCCCGCATCGACGGGGAGATCTCCGTCAAACCAACCCAGCTCGGGCTGGACCACGACACCGAAGTCTGTTTCGCCCATCTCGTGCGTCTGGCCGAGCACGCCGCCGCAGCGGGTTCCTACCTCTGGATCGACATGGAGGGCAGCGCCTATGTGGAGGCCACGATCTCACTCTACGAGCGACTTCGCGCCGTCCAGCCGCGGACAGGGATCTGCCTCCAGGCCTACCTGCACCGAACCGCAGCCGACATCGAGCGGCTGCGACCGCTCGACCCCGCGATCCGCCTGGTCAAGGGCGCGTACGACGAGCCGGAGTCGATCGCTTATACGAGCCGGCGGAGCGTCGATGCGAACTACGTGGGGCTGGCGGTGCGCTTCCTGCTCGACGGCCGAGGCCGGCCAATACGGTTGGCGCTGGGCACGCATGACGTGACGCTTCTCGAGCAGATCGCCGAGCAGGTGTCGGCGGCCGGGATCGGCCGCGACGGCTTCGAGATCGAGATGCTCTACGGCATCCGCGAAGACCAGCAGTACCGGCTGGCGGCCGCCGGCTACCGTATCCAGGCGCTCATCGCCTACGGCGAGCACTGGTATCCGTGGTACATGCGCCGCCTGGCCGAGCGGCCCGCGAATGTCGGCTTCGCCATGCGCCAGCTCCTTCCGTAGTCGGAGGCCAGATGATGCGCGTCGCAATCCGGATGGGGTCGCTCGGGACCGAGAGCGCGTTCGAGGTGGCGGCGCGAGCGCGCGCACTCGAGGCGCAGGGTCGCTCGATCGTGCACCTCCAGCTCGGCGAACCTGACTTTGATACACCTGCCCATGCGCGCGAAGCCGCCAAGCGCGCCCTCGACGAGGGCCAGACACACTACGCGCCGTTCGCCGGGATCCCCGCCCTGCGGGAGGCGATCGCGGTTGACGTCAGCGCACGCAAGGGATTCCATGCCGATCCGTCACAGGCCTTCGTGACGGTCGGTGGCAAGGGCGTGATGCTCTACGCGATCCTCGGGCTGGTGGATCCGGGCGATGAGGTCATCGTGCCCGATCCGGGCTACCCGATCTACGAGTCGTTAACCCGTTTCGTGGGTGCCACGGCCGTCCCAATCCCGATCAGGATGGCCAACGACTTCCGGCTGGACGTGAATGAGCTGGCGTCCCTCGTCACGCCGCGCACCCGGCTGCTGATCATCAACTCGCCGGCGAACCCGACCGGTGGGGTGCTGACCAGGGGCGATCTGGAGGCGATCGCCGCGCTCGCCATCCGCCACGACCTGTGGGTGCTGGCCGACGAGATCTACGGGCGGATCCTGTACGACGGGGCCGAGCACGTCTCGATAGCGTCGCTGCCGGGCATGGCCGAGCGCACGATCGTGCTCGACGGCTTCTCCAAGACGTTTGCGATGACCGGCTGGCGGCTGGGCTATGCGATCGTCCCGCCGTCACTGGTCGGGACGTACGGGCAGCTCATCATCAACACGGTCAGCTGCGCCCCGACCTTCGCCCAGGTCGGCGCCGTGGCAGCGCTCAGCGGCCCGCAGGACGACGTCGACGCGATGGTGGTTGAGTTCCGGGCTCGTCGCGACCTGATCGTGGGGGGTCTCAACGAGATCCCGGGAATCCGGTGTGCGACCCCGGTCGGCGCGTTCTATGCGTTCCCTGATATTTCCGGGACGGGCCTTTCGGGGGCGGAGCTGGCCGAGCGGCTCCTCCACGAAGCCGGCGTCTGCGTGCTGGCCGGAACCGCATTCGGAGGGTATGGCGGCGACCACATCCGGATCAGCTACGCCACGTCGCGAGCGAATCTGACCGAGGCCCTTGGGCGGATCCGCGGGTTCGTCGACGGGCTCGCTCGGGGCTGACGTGAAGCGCGGTCGCCCGCGCGTCTTCATCGCCCGCCAGATTCCCGACGAAGGGCTGGCGGCGGTGCGAGCCGCCTGCCATGCCGACGTCTGGGCCAGTGAGCTGCCGCCACCGCGCGACGAGCTGCTTCGACGGGTGGCCGGTTGCGACGGGATCCTGACCCTGCTGACCGATCGGGTCGACGACGAGCTGCTGGACGCTGCCGGGCCGGCGCGCAAGGTCGTCAGCAACTACGCCGTCGGCTTCGACAACATCGACGTCGCGGCGTGTGCGCGGCGCGGCATCCCAGTCGGGAACACCCCGGGCGTGCTGACCGAGACGACGGCCGATCTCGCCTGGACGCTCCTGATGGCCGCCGCGCGTCGGGTCCCCGAGGGCGATCGATACGTTCGTGCCGGCCACTGGAAGACCTGGGGCCCGCTCCTGCTGCTCGGGCCGGACGTCCACGGCGCGACGATCGGGATCGTCGGCTTCGGGCGGATCGGCCAGGCGGTGGCGCGGCGGGCGGCCGGGTTCGGGATGACGATCCTCTATCACGACGTGAACCGCCTGCCCGACGAGGTGACCGCACCGCTCGGGGCGACCTTCGTCACCCTCGATGAGCTGCTGGAGCGGAGCGACTTCATCTCGCTCCACGTCAACCTGACCGCCGAGACCCGGCACCTGATCAACGCCCGGACGCTGGCCGCGATGAAGCCGACCGCCGTGCTGGTCAACACGTCGCGAGGACCGGTCATCGACCAGATCGCCCTGGCCGACGCCCTGCGCGAGGGAGTCATCTGGGCCGCAGCCCTGGACGTCACCGATCCCGAGCCCATCCCGATGGACGATCCGCTCGTCGGTCTCCCGAACTGTCTGATCGTGCCGCACATCGCGTCCGCCTCGCGGGCGACGCGCGGGAAGATGGCCGCGATGGCCGCCGCCAACCTGCTCGCCGGCGTTCGGGGCGAGCCGCTGCCGACGCCGGTCGAGCCGCTGCCGACGCCGGTCGCCCCGCCGACCTGACCGCCGGTCGTCAGGTACGCTGTCGGCGGGCCGGTAGCTCAGTGGCAGAGCACGGGACTTTTAATCCCTTGGTCGTGGGTTCGAATCCCACCCGGCTCGCCACGTCACGACGATGGCCGCGGAGCGTACATGCGTGTCGGGGTCGTCCTCACCATCTGCGTTCCCCGACCGGAACCGCTGACCCCGCGACGGAGGCCCGCATGATGGATACCGTCGACGTCGGCCTCCTCGCCCGTTCGGTGGATCTGGCGCGAAATTCTCGGGCCAGCGGTAACCACCCGTTCGGGGCTTTGCTCGCCGGCCCGGACCGTGAGGTGCTCATCGAGGCCGAGAACACCGTCGTGACCGAACGGGACTGC
>CAYLSK010000127.1:0-8448 GCA_964385975.1 uncultured Anaerolineaceae bacterium
TCGATCTGGTCGTTGTAGTGGCGATCGAACGGATTGCCGGCCTGGCCCGTCGTGATCACGATCCGGGCGCCGTCGAGGTCGCTCATGTCGATCGTCAGCCGGTAGCTGGGCATGTTCGTCATGTCGAAGACGTGATCGATGCTGACAGGCCGGTAGTCCGGATCGTCCGGGTCCGGATAGGCCGCGGAGAAGCGGTAGTAGGTGTTGTTGATCGCGCCCGCCATCCCCGGAACCGCGTGCGGGCCCTCGTTGAAATACCACTCGAGCGGCCCGATCCCGCTCTTGCCCAGGGTCGAGTCCCGGAATGTGGCCGTGTGAAGCCGACCCCACGACCAGCGATCCGGGCTGCCGATCGCGGCGCGCAACTCCGCCCCCGCCTCGTCCATCGCCCGGGACACGATGTCGTCGGCCCTCTCCGTCAGATTCGGGGTCGACGTGTCGTCCCACCAGCGGTTGGTTGGGTCCTCCATGAGCTGGCCCAGGACGACCCACGAGAACGGGCTGCCGACGTAATCGCGAGCCAGCGACGGGCCAAGGTCGTCGTCGAAGATGTTGCGCAGGACGCGGTACTCCCAGGCATTCCAGGCGGCGCAGCCGGGGCTGTCCGTCTCGCAACTGCCGTCCCACCCGGAGATCCGTGAGGCGATCGTCCCGCCATCCTCGGTCGACGGCGCCGCACCCTCCAGGATCGGCACGATGCTGCGGGCCCGGAGCGGTGAGCCGTCGAACTGGATCTTGCCGAGCTCCGCCACCGTCAGGCCATCGGCGCCGTAGGCGTTGATCAGGTCGATGATCCGCTCCGCCCGGTAGCCGGGATCCCATTCCTGGGCCACGAAATAGGGGTAGGCGTCATCGACGGCGGCGTTGTTGGCGCTGACGATCCAGCCGTTGGGCGGATCGAGCTGCCAGGGCAGGTCGTCGTACGGGATCCGCCCGGTCCACTCGCCGCTGCCGTCTTCACCACGGACCGGTCGATCGCCGTGATCCTTCGGGTTCGATCGGATCGGGATGTAGCCCGGGAGCTGATAGCCGATGTGGCCGTCGACGTCGGCGTACACAAAGTTCTGGGCCGGGGCGCCGTAGAGCGCCAGGCTCGCCCGGAAGTCGTTGAAATTCGCCGCCGTGTTCAGACCGAGGATGGCCTCCAGGGTCCGGTCCGGTCCGATGGTCGCGGTCCAGCGGATCGCCATTGGTGGCGCGTCGGCCAGCTGATCGTCCACGCCGTTGAGGATCGGCCCGTGCATCGTGGAGCGGACCTCGAGGTCCACCGAGCCGCTGCCCTTGATCTTGATCTGCTCGTGTCGGACCTCGAAGGGGACGGATGTGCCCTGGCCGAGGTAGTTGGCAGGGTTGGCCGGGTCGACCGTTTCGATGACCAGGTCCTCGACGTCCGGTTTGACGTTCGTGGCACCCCAGGCGATCCGGGCGTTGTGGCCGAGAACCACCCCCGGGACGCCCGGAAAGGAAACGCCCGCCACGTCATACGGACAGGCATCGCTGACCGTTCGGCAGTGAAGCCCGTTGATGTACCAGATGGACGGCATGGAGATCCCGAGGTGCGGGTCGTTCGCGAGCAGCGCGCCTCCGGTCGCCGACATCACAGGCGCGACGACCCAGTTGTTGGAGCCGATCCCGTGGTCCGAGGCGAGCCCGTCCGCCGGGTCGAGCCCGGCGATCTGCAGGGCGGCCTGCCCGAGCTCGGCCACCGATCGCCAGGCCGCGGATTGGGCTGCATCGAGCGGCCTGCTGCCCGCGTCGGCCGCGCCGGCCGGCGACGCGAACGCTGACGCGGCTGCGAACGCGGCCGCCGACGCGGCCGCCGCGGTCTCGCCAGGCCACGCGACCGCGGTTCCCTTCGCGCCCGCTCCACCCGAACCCGGAAGGCCGGATGGCGTGATGACCGGGGCGTCCTGGCGGTAGGCCGGGAAGAGCTCGTCGGTCCGAGCGGGGTTGCCGAGCGCCCCATCCGCCAGATACCGGAAGACCTCCGAATCGAAGTTGCCGCCGAGGTTCCAGGCCTGGACCTTGCCCCAGGCGACCGTGTCGAGATCCGTCCACGGCTCGGGCGTGTCGCCGCTGGCCAGGAAGGCCAGCCCGAGCGAATCGCGGTGGCCGTCGAGCCACGCGTTGACGCCGGCGGTGTAGGCGTCCAGCACGGCCTGCGTTGCCGGAGCAAACGCGTCCAGGTCGCGCCCCGCCGCGACCCGCCAGCCAAGCGTCCGGATGAATCGGTCGGTATCGAGCTGGGTCTCTCCGAACAGCTCGGCCAGCCGCCCGGCGGAGATGTGCCGCCAGATCTCCATCTGCCACATTCGTTCGCTGGCATGCACGTAGCCCTGGGCGAAGAAGAGGTCATGTGTCGTTTCGGCGCTGATGTGGGCGATCCCGGCCCCATCGCGGACGACGCTGACGGAGGCGCCGAGCCCAGGCACCCGCGCCGTCCCCGTCTCCTGTGCGAGGGCTCGGCCGGTGACGGCCGCGAGAAGGCCCGCGACGGCAACGGCGAGCACGAGAATCGCGACGAGCGCGAGGACGAAGACGCCCTTGACGATGCGCACGGACCCCTCCACATTGCCCGCCTGACGGGCCGACCGCCCGTAGTGTGGCGGGCAGCGGGCGCTCGTGCAGGGGCCCGCTGCGCGTGTCTCAGCGGGCGAGCAGGGTCCCCAAACCGAGCGCCGCGGCACGCCGGAGGATCGCGGCCCCAAAGATGACGTCAGCAAGCCCAACCCCGAGGTGGGTGACCACGACCCGACCGGCGGGTGGCCGGGGCGTTCCGGCAACGAGTGCCTCGCCGAGGGTCGCCGTCGGGTCGGGGTAATCCTCGAGGAGGCCGGCCGCACGGTTTGCCAGGAACTGTTCGCGCTGATCGACCAGGAAGAGGGCAGCCCCTCGCGCAACCTCCGCCGCACAGTACGTCGCGTAATCCACGGCTACGACCAGTGCGTCGGGCGTCAGCCAGGCGGACGTCATCACCTGGCGGAGAGGCCCGAAGGACGCCGCGGTCACGACGACGTCGGCCCCGCTGACGGCGGATCTGGCGTCGGGCGCGACGTGCGCTTCCTCGATCCCCGGGGTCGCATCCGCCTCGACGGCGAGCGCTTCTGCTCGCTCCGGGTGGCGATCGAAGACGGTCAGCCGCACCCCGGGCAGAGTGCGCCCAAGAACCGCCAGGTGACTTCGGCCCTGCACGCCGGCACCGATCAGGGCCGCCCGCGGCGGTCGGCCGGCCAGGAATGGCGCGAACCGGCGGATCGCCACCCCGGACACCGCGGCTGTTCGCAGGGCGGTGATCGGTCCGCCGTCCAGGATGGCCATCGGGAGGCCGGTCGAGGCGTCATTGAGGACCACGACCGCGTGGATCGCCGGCAGACCCAGCTCGCGATTCCCCGGGTATCCGGCGACCCACTTCATTCCAACGAGATCGTCGCGCCCGTCCGGATCGGTGCCGCGCAGGTGGGCCGGCATCGCATGGACGAACGATTCGGCGGAGCGCGGATGGACCCCGATCTTGGGTGGCAGCTCCGCCTCGGCCACCAGCGCGGTCATCGTCCGCTCCGCGAGCGTCAGGCGCTCGGCGAGATCGGGCATCGCCGCCAGGACGTCGGCGGCCGACAGATAACGCAGCGGCGGTGGCTCGGCCGTGACCATGGGTTGCGAGTCTACGCGGCGACGATGGCCTACGATGCTGCGATGGCCCCGATCGACGTCGAGCAAAGCCTCGACAACCTCAAGCTGGAGCGCGACGCGATCGTCCTGTACGACGCGCTGGCGGGCATCGAGAAGGACGAGCGCCGCGCGGAGGCCTTCCGGCGGATCGCCTCCAACGAGCGTCGCCATGCTGACATCTGGGCGTCCAAGCTGACCGAGCTCGGGGTCGCGGTGCCGTCCGCCGATGGGCCCCGGGTGCGCGTCCGCTTCATCATCCTGGCCGCCCGCTTCCTCGGCACCGCGTCGGTCGCTGAGCTGGTCAAGGCGCTCGAGGGCGATGAGGAGGAGCTGTACGACGCCCAGGGCGGCTCGCCGGAAGTCGCCGCGATCGCCGCCGACGAGCGTGAGCACGCCGAGATCTGGGACCGGCTCAAGAGCGGCGCCGACGGTGGGATCGCCGATCCAGGCCGCGACGGCGTGGCCATTGCTCGCCGGGCGAAGAGTGCCGCGGAGATCGGTGACCACGAGCATTGGCATCGAGCCGGCGGTCGGTCGGGGACGCTTCGGGCTGTCATCTTCGGGGTCAGTGACGGCCTGGTCAGCAACCTGTCGCTGGTGATGGGCGTGGCCGGCGCGGCGGCGAGCAACCCGAGCTTCATCCTGCTCGCGGGAATCGCCGGCCTGCTCGCCGGTGCCTTCAGCATGGCCGCTGGCGAGTACATCTCGATGCAGAGCCAGCGTGAGCTGTTCGAGCGCCAGATCGCGCTCGAGCGGGCCGAGATGGAGGCGATGCCGGAGGAGGAGGAGGCCGAGCTGGCCGCCTCCTATCGATCCAAGGGGTTCGCCCCGGACGAGGCGGCGCGGATCGCCCACCGGATCTTCGAGGACCCGGCGAACGCGCTCGACATGCTCGTTCGCGAGGAGCTCGGGCTCGATCCCGACGAGCTCGGCTCGGCCTGGGGGGCGGCCGGCGGCTCGTTCGTCGCCTTCGCGATCGGCGCGGTCGTGCCGGTCGTCCCGTACCTGTTCGGTGGTGGGACGACCGCACTCCTGGTCAGCCTGGGCCTGAGTCTCGCCGCGCTCTTCGCCGTGGGTGCTGCCGTGAGCCTGTTGACCGGTCGAAGCCTGGTCTTCTCCGGGGTCCGTCAGCTCGGGATCGGCCTCGCTGCAGCGCTCGTGACGTACCTGATCGGCTCGCTGATCGGGATCACCTCGGCCGGCTGATAAGCCGCGTGTCAAACCACCTGGTGATGACGCCGGGAATCGAACGAGACCCCGTTTCCGGGGTCTCGTCGGGTAGGCTAAGGGTAACGCTGGTGGGTTCAGTGACTGCCGAACCGCATCCAGAAGATGACCTCGTCCCTGGGGGTGTACCCCCGCTGGCGCCAGTCGTCGGTGCCCAGCGCGAAGCTGATCAACGAAAACAGCGCCAGGAGCCCGATGATGATCGCGACGACCATGGGTGTTCCTCCGCTGCGTGGCATCGACCTGATGCCAGGCGCCCATCATAACCTAATGAATCGATACTGACAACGCCGTGCTACCTAATGGAGTGTGACTAGGTGCCCGTTCGGCCAGGACTGGACCGGATCGACCTGCGACTCGTGGAGTTGCTCCAGACTGATGGACGCCGCCCGTATGCCGAGCTCGGAGCGGACGTCGGGATCAGTGGCCCGTCGGCCCATGAGCGAGTCAAGAAGCTCGAAGCCCGTGGGGTCATCTCGGGCTATGCCGCGCTCGTCACCCCGGAGGCGCTCGGCTACGGCGTCCTCGCGTTCACCTGGCTGACCCAGGCTGCGGGCACGGGCGCGCACGATCTGACCGCGGATTTTGCCGGGATTCCCGAGATCGAGGAGTGCCACCACATCGCGGGGGAGGCCGACTACCTGTTGAAGATCCGTTGCGTCGACACGCGCGACCTCGAACGGATCATTCACCGCCTCCAGACGAGCCCTGACGTCTTCTCGACCGAAACCGACGTGGTCCTTTCGAGCGCGTTCGAACGTCGCCCGCTGCCCGCCGCGGGCAGCCCCGGTGAAACCGATGCTTCATCGCAGGCGTAACCGATGACAGAGCGTCACTCGGGAGCCACTGACGATGCCGGCCTCGTTCGCGAGCTGGCGGCGGGGTCGGAGGCAGCCTTGGGGATCCTCTACGACCGATACGGCGACGCGATCTTCGCGGCGGCATACCGGTTGACGTCAGATCGAGGGGTTGCCGAGGAGGTCGTGCAGGAGACGTTCCTCACCTTGTGGAATCGCGCTGAGCTGTTCGACCCGCGCGCCGGATCGCTCAGCGCGTGGTTGCACACGATTGGTCGGAACCGAGCGGTCGACCGACTGCGGGCGGCCGGCCGCCGTCCGAAGCTGATGGCGCTCTCGTCCTCGGCGGCGCCCGACGAGAGCCAGACGCAGGCGCTGGAGCGGGCCGTCGCGGGCGGCACGGTCATGGCCGGCGCCGCCCAGCCGCCTGGGCCCGAAGAGGCGGCCGTCGCCGCGCATCTGCGCGACGCGATCCGGACCGCGGTCGCCGCGATGCCCGACGTGGAGCGAACGGTCATCCTGCTGGCGTATCAGGAGGAGCTGTCACAGACCGAGATCGCCGATCGGCTCGCCTGGCCGCTCGGAACCGTCAAGACGCGGACTCGACGGGCGCTTCTGCGCCTGCGCGAGGCTCTCGGAGGGGAGTTCGGCCCGTCAGCCGAGCTGAATGCGGTGCCAGTACCCACCGGCAAGGATCGATAAGGACACGATGGATCACGACGCAACGCGGGAGCAGTTGGAGCTTGCGGCCCTCGAGCCGGGGGGGATCGACCGGTTGATGGCCGGCGATACCGCCACGGCCCAGGCCGTGGCGGCGCATCTGGCTGGCTGTTCCGCCTGTACCGACGATCTAGCTCGGCTGGAGCGAGCCTCGAGCCTCATCGCCGCGGTCGTCCGGGAGGCACCGCCGGCCGATCTGCGCGAGCGCACGCTGGCAACGGTTCGGGCGCTCGGGCGCCCGCGCGACCTCTCATCGCCGGCCGGCGCCACGCTTGGCGCCGTCCCCGTCGAGTTGGCCACGCCGATCCCGGCCACGGCACCAACGAGATCGCCAGGCGGACGCCCGGCCGTCCTCGGCTGGATCGGGGCGATCGCGGCGGCCGTGGTCCTGTCTGTCGTGACCACCTCGGTCGTGGTTGGCTGGCGGGTGGATCAGCGCCTGGCCGAACAGGCTGACACGATCGGCGTCCTCGAAGAGGTGACGACCGCCACGCTCCGGGTGACCGCCCAACCGGATTCCCGACACGTCGTGCTGACGGGCACGTCTGACCCGAGCCTGGATGGGAGTCTCGTCTTCTCGCCATCGACCTCCGAGCTCGTGGTCGTCGCGACCGGCCTGACGCCGCCGCCCGCTGGGCAGGAGTACCGCTGCTGGGTCGAGCGGGCCGGAGAGCGGCAGCGGGTCGGCATGATGTTCTTCAGCGACCATCTGGCCTACTGGATCGGACCGGTTCCGGCGGTTTCAGGCCTGTCGAGCGACGCGACGTTCGGGGTCTCGCTGGTGGACGCGTCTGGCGCCGTGGTCGACGCGCCCCAGGTTCTTGGCGGAGGTCTCTGACCCGAGCCGGTCAGTCAGCCTCCGCCGCGGGCTTCGTCTCGGGCTCCTCGGTCGGCTGGTCCTCAACGATCTCGTCGGGCGGCGGCGCGCCGAGATAGGCGCGATGGAGGACGAGCAGCCGCTCGGCGGCCTCGGGGCTCACGTCGAATCCATCCTCGGCCAGGACCGCGGAGAGCCAGGCGGCCTCGCGAGGCTGTTCCACCGCGTCGATCTCCGCCTCGCGACGGCGTGAATCCATGACCACGAGCCAGACCAGCCCGGCTCCCACGATGAGCCCGACGATCAGCAGCCACACGTTGAATTCTGCGTTCACCGGCGGCCAGTATAGGGAGCGGGCTCCAGGCCGGCCGCTACACTCCAGCGGATGCTCGACTTCACCCCGGATCCGATCGCCTTCCAGTTAGGGCCCTTGCCGTTCGGCTGGTACGGCATCGGTTATGCCATTGGTCTGGCGGCCGCCTATCAGGTTCTGGTCCGTCTGGCCCGGCGGGCCGGCGAGGACCCGGAGGTCGTCGGCAACGGGATGATCGTCATCGCCATCGCCGCACTGATCGGTGGCCGGGCCTACCACGTCATCGACCAATGGGCGCTCTACAAGGACGACCTGCTCAAGATCGTCCTGCCGCCATACTCGGGCCTCGGCGTCTACGGTGGGATCGCCGTTGGGCTCGTGGCCCTGGTCGTCTACGCGCGGATGAAGCGGCAGCCGATCTGGCGGTGGGCTGACATCATCGCCCCGGCGCTGTTCACGATGCAGGCGATCGCGCGCTGGGGGAACTTCTTCAACCAGGAGCTCTACGGTTCGCCGACCACGCTGCCGTGGGGGATCCCGATTGAGTGCGACCATCGGATCGCCGACTACTTGTGCCCGGCTTTCCCGGAGACCACCCGGTTCCACCCGCTCTTCCTGTACGAATCGCTGTCGGGCGTGCTCGCGGCCGCCTTCCTGATCTGGCTCGGCTTCCGGTTCCGGGATCGCCTTCGCCCAGGAGACCCGGCCCTGACCTTCTTCATCTGGTACGGCGTCGTCCGCTTCGCGCTGGAAACCTTCCGACACGACAACTGGACCTTCTTTGGCATCCCGATGGCCCAGATCGTCTCGGTCCTGTTCATCGTTCCGGCGCTCGCGATCCTGATCTGGCGGCATCGATCCGGCCATCCGTCGGACGACCCGCCGTCTCGCCCGGAACAGACGAC
>CAYLSK010000128.1:0-8360 GCA_964385975.1 uncultured Anaerolineaceae bacterium
GAGCATGAACCAAGCCGACCCATTCGGGAATCCTCCGAATGCGTCAATCCACTAGCACATCCGCGGCAAGCTCGCCGCCCGCTTCGAGGCTTTGGGCGAGCAGCGGTTGAAGAACGTGGCCGTACCGGTCCGCGCGTACCGCGTCGTGACGGGCCCCGATGGGTCCGGCCGTGTCCGTGCGGATGCGCCGGAGCCGATGTTCGATCGGCCTGCGGTCGCCGTCCTGCCGTTCCTCAACATTAGCGGAGAGCCCAATCAGGACTACTTCTCGGACGGCCTGACCGAAGACCTGATCACCGCGCTGGCTGCGTGGCGATGCTTTCCAGTGATCGCCCGAAACTCGAGCTTCGCCTACAAGGACAAGGGCGGGTCGGTGCAGCAGGTCTCGAGCGAGCTGGGGGCGCGTTACGTAGTCCAGGGCAGCGTGCGCCGGAGCGGCGCCCGCGTGCGCACCACGGCTCAGTTCGTCGACGGCACCACCGGCCACCATATGTGGGCGGAGAAATTCGACGCGGACCTGGAGGACGTCTTCACGCTTCAAGACGAAATCACGCGCCGTATCGTGACGACCATCGAACCCGAACTGGAACGGGCGGAGCAAAGACGAGCGGCGAAGAAGAATCCCAAGACCCTGGACGCCTGGGACTTTACCTGCGCGGCGTGGCGTACCTCTACGAGGTCACTAGTGAGGCGAACGCGCGCGCGAGATGTTCGAGCGGGCGATCGCGCTCGATCTTACCTACAGCCAAGCGTTCACCGGGCCGGCCAACAGTCATCACAGCGACATTCTGCTCGAATGCGCGGACGATCGCGGCGCTTCGCTCGCGAAGCTGTTCGAGGCCGCACGGCGGGCCGTCGCACTCGACGACGGATCGTCGGCCGCCCACGAGGTCCTGAGAGTCCGTTTGAGAATTGGATCAATGGCTGATCCTTCGGAGCAGGAGGCTTCCCAAGGCGACGTGGATCATGGCCTCGGAGACGTCGATGCGTTGCTCGTAGTCGCGCCCGAGGCGGCGCCATCGGGTGAGCCAACCAAAGGTGTGTTCGACGACCCAGCGGCGAGGCACCACCTTGAAGCCGGGCTCCTTGTCGATGCGACGAACCACCTCGATAACAAAGTCGAGGAAAGCAGCCTTGTCCATGAGTTGCATCCGATCATAGGCGCCGTCCGCGAACAGGTGTTTGATCCACGGCCAGCGCTTGCGGATGGCATCGAGGATTGCTTGCGCGCCGGCGGCGTCGGAGATATCGGCCGACGTGAGGTCGATCATCAGCAGCCGGCCATCGGTGTCGACGACGACGTGCCGCTTGCGACCCGCCGTCTTCTTGGCGGCGTCGTAGCCGCGCTTCGCCCCGGGTGCCGGCGCTTTCACCGTCTGGCTGTCAACGACGCCGGCGCTCGGACTGGCCTCGCGCCCAGCTCGTTCTCGATCCATCATCAACGCGATGTCGTGGATCGTGCGGAACAGCATGAGCCGCACGAAGCGCCGGAACCACCAGTACACCGTCTGCCACGGCGGGAAGTCCTTCGGCAGCATCCGCCAACCGCCTCCCGAGCGGGTCATGTAACGGATCGCGTTCAGAACCTCGCGCAGGTCAACCTCCGGCCTGCGCCCCCGCCGTCCAGGCTTGGGCAGCAACGGCGCGATCCGCGCCCATTCCCTCGTCGGTCAGATCGGTCGGATAACGCTTGGTCTTCCGCTCGATCGCGGCCATGCGGCCTCGCGTCTCTCGTGTCCACATGCATAGTGTGAATCACGAACGCCACCCCGAGGGAATCCCCATTCTCAAACGGGCTCTGAGCACGGCCCACATATGGGCTGATCAGTACGACCTGGCGGTTCCCGAAGCGGAAAGGGCGGTGGAGCTCGATCCCAACAGCGTCGTCGCCCACTGTGCGCTGAGCTACAAGCTCGACGTGGCCGGCCGCTCGGAGGAAGGGATCGCGCAGCTCGAGTAGGCGATGCGGCTCAGCCCGCGGGAGCCGCGCAACCACGTGCACATGGCGTTTCTCCCGCGGGCCTGCATGCCCGCCGCTACGACGATGCCGTGGAGTGGGCGCAGAAGAGCCTCAGCCGGCGGCCGGAATACCCGCACGCCCACTATGTCTTGGCCATTGCGCTCGGTCACTTGGGCCGCAGAGAGGAAGCCCGCGCCGCCGTCGAGGCGTGCGAGCACCTGCACGCGGGATTCGTGAAGAAACGCGGCGGCTAGCAGCCCTACCGGAACCCGGCCGACAACGACCACCTGCACGAAGGCCTGCGCAAGGCTGGCGTGTCGGACTAGCGAGCGCACGGAGGATTCCGCGTGGAAACCCGGGCTTCCCGAGGCGGTTTGGCTCCGGCTCCTCTCCCTCCAGTTTTCACGCCGATCGGCGTGTCATCGGGATGGCCTCGGCCTGGGTCTCGCCGAGAAGGGTCGCAATTCTGCCGGACACGCGCTCCGCGGCAGCCTTAAGAGGGCCGGCCGCGAGGTGGGCGTAACGCGCAGTGGTCTGGACCTGGGTATGGCCGAGGAGCTTGCCGATCATGGGTAGGCTCTCGCCCAACGCCACGGCACCCGACGCGAATGAGTGCCGCAGGTCGTGGATGCGCACGTCCGTGAGCCCTATCGGGAGATCCAGGTTCTCTCGCCTTCCCGCGGCGAGGCACTCGTCGTAGGTGGACTCGCGGCCGAGGTCGCGCTCAAGCCTGTGGACGAGGCCCGCCGCTGCTGTGCCTTGCGCGCGGGCCCACAGGCGCACCGTCGCCCGATTGCGAAGCCGCTGCCACGGGGGTTGGAGATCGGCCCTCCGCGCCCGGGGCTTCTTGCCACAGATGACCCACGGGTTCTCGGGCTGGCACTCGATGGACGCAAGCACATCGAGGGCAGGAGCGCCGAGGTGGACGATCCGGGCCCCGGTCTTGCTGTCGGGTAGGGACAGGCAGCGGCCCTCCGTGTCTACGTACTCCCATCGCAAGGTCATGATCTCGTTGAGCCGACAGCCAGTGAAGATCAACATCCGGATCGCGGCGATGGCGTATGGGTCTTCGACGCGTGCCTGCTCGGCCCGAGACAGCGTCTCACCAAGGGCGGCGAGCTCGGCCGAGCTCAGGTAGCGCTCGCGCTTCTTCTCCGGGTACTTCTTGATGTGTCGACGCGGGTTCGTGCCGTCCGGCCGCAGGCCCCAGAGCTCTGCGAGGTTGAACATCTTGGAGATGACCTCGAGGTTCCGGTTTGCCTGGTAGGGGATGTGCCGAAGATCGTGATGGAAGCGAGCGATGTCGGCTCGAGTCACCTCGATGACCTTCAGGCGGCCGATCGCGGGCCGGATGAAACGACGAAGGTTGCGGCGGTACTCTCGCGCGGTGCCGGGCTTGAGACGCACTGCGATATGCTCCTTGTCAAACCGCTCGGCGAGTTCGGCGACGGTGATTGCTTTGCGGGACTCCTGTCGGTCGCCAGCCGGGTCCTCTCCGTCCTTGACCGCAGCTAGCAATTTAAACGCCTTGCGGCGCGCCGTCTCTGCGGTCAGCACACCGTGCCTGCCGAGACTCATGCGGCGATAGCGGGCGCCGATCCGGTACTGGACGACGTAGTAGCGCCTGCCGCTAGGCAGGACGCGGACGGCGAAGCCAGCTAGGAGGTTGTCGCAGATGATGTAGTCCTTGTCGCGGACCTCGGCAGCATCGACGAGCCGCTTCGTGATCTTGGGCATACCAGCCCGCCTCCTGCAGTGTCCCACCTCCTGGCCCGCCGCGTCGCCCGCCCCTGGTTCCATGGAATCACTGTGGAATCACGAGGAGGTCGACGCGAGCCTGAGCGTAGGACAACGTAGCGGTAGACCGACGAAAAGCAAGTTAAAACAACAACTTAACAGTGATTTTGCGCAATTATTCGGCCCCGCGCGAAAGGGCCGAAACACGACTCATAACCTGAAGGTCGCGGGTTTTCGTCGTGCGTCGCTGGTGACCCCGGATCGTTGGAGCGGAAGAAGGATCGAACCCCGCCCTGATAACCGAGCCGTGCGCCCAAAGTTGCCTTGGTCGGCCCCAGCGTCGTGCCCCGGAGCCGTGGCAACTTACCCTGCCCTCAGGCCGACCTTGCTCGTGCGGCTGTCCCAATCCCCGAGGTCGGGCAGCCCGCTTGCCTCAGCGGCGGCCGGCGTACATGGACAGCCTGTGAAGGATGTAGGGCCGGAAGTCCAGGGCGCGCAGGAACTGGCTCATGCTGTCGACTTGGTCGTCGTGCCTGCCGTGGGGGAACTGGGCGACTTCGGCCTCGAACGCCTTGAGCCAGGGGGCGTTCTTGGGGAGCAGAACCATGCCCGCCTCGATCTTCGCCGACTCGTGGGGTAGGCGACTGATCTTGCCGCCTTCGGGGCCGAGAGGGGCGATCCATTGAGCACCGCCTTGCCGCAGGTCCTGGCAGAGCGAAACGCCGCTGCCCATTTTCTCGACCACCACGAATACGGCCGCGTAGCGATCCCTCAACGCGTTAAGCTCCTTGTGCAGATCGGGATAGTTGAGCTGGGCACGGAAGACATGGAGCAAGTAGAGCCGCATGCCCAGGATGCCCCAGGTGGTGCAGACGGAGTAGTCGTTGCCCTCGCCGGGCACCATGGCGGTGTCCCAGCTCTGGACGATGGCTTCGAAGGCGTCGGGTGACGGCGCCTGGTCGTAGCGGCCGAACCACTCCATCTTCACGAGGTTGCCGGCGGGCGACTCCGGTTGCTGCTGGTACTGGGCCTGGAAGTTGGCGGTGCCCATCTCCTTCTTCAGCCGGGCCAGGTCGTCCTCGCCGATGCGATCGGGCTCGAGAAGGTTTCCAGGCTTGGGCAGCCACTCCAAGCTGTCCTCGATCGGGATCACCTCGCTCTTGGTCCAGATCGCGGGCAGCTCGAGCAGGGTCCAGCCGCCGAGCTCCTGGACCAGCCCGAACAGGTCGTCGACGTGCAGACGCTGCTGGACCAGGACGATGGCGTCCTTCGCGGGGTTGTCGAGCCGGCTCGCGACCGTCGTCTTGAACCACTCGCGCGCGGCCGCTCGGGCGGCCTCGGAGTCGGCCTCGCCGGCCTTGAGCGGGTCGTCGATGATGAAGATGTTGCCCCCCTTGCCGGTCAAGGTGCCGCCAACCGAGGTCGTGATCCGGTAGCCACCCTGGAGCGTCCTCATTTCGTCGACCGACGCGCGTTGGGGATCGAGCCAGACCCCGGGGAAGACGTTGTGGAACCACGGTTCCTTGACGATGCGCAGGGTCTGCAGCGCGAACGAATGGGCGAGGTCCAGGGAGTAGCTCGCCGTGACGATCCGCCGTCGCGGGTTGCGACCGAGCACCCAGGCGGGGAAGGCCGCGCTCGCCAGGAAGGACTTGAGGCTGCGCGGCGGGGCCGCGATCGCCAGGCGACGGATCTCGCCCCGCTCGACCCGCTCGAGCGCATAGGCGATGGCATAGAGATGCAGGCCGAAGACGAGCGGCTCGGTTTGGAAGGTTGCAAGCGCACGCTCGGCGAACGCCATGAGCGAGTTGGCGAGCAGGGCATTGAGGGCGCGCCGCTTATCCTTCATCGTCATCATGGGTAGCGTCCTCGATCAACTTCAAGAGCGCGGCGCGGCTCCGGATCACGGCGAGCTCGACCTCCGTGAAGGGCTGGCTCATTTCCTTCTCGGCTGCAGCGTCGGAGTAATGACGTTCCAGCAACGAGAACATCAAAGTGAGCGACCTCGAATCGCCCTTGAGCGCCATGGCCATCAAGGCCTTGGTGGCGGCCTCGGCCTTGGAGGTCTTCTTGGACTTGCCGCCTTCCACCACGTTGACCTTGGCCGCGGCCTCTTCCCGCACGATGGTAGCGATGTTCTTGGCCCCCTTGCGTCGGCCCATCGGGTTCCCCGACTGCCCCTTCTTGAACCGGGTGTGCTTGGGCGGCTTGCCGCGGCCAACCTCGTGGTCGTCGCTGCCGTTCTGGCTCTTGGTCATGGCGTAGGTCTCCGGTGGCGGGTCCGAGGTGAGGCGGGCGGTGCCTCCGGCTCCGGTTGCGCGCGTTCGCGCGAGGTCGCGGCGAAGGTGGCGGCGGTCTCGGCGTGGCACGCCGCCTGGCCGGTGAATGCCTCCCAGCGGCGCACGGCGACGTCGACGTAACGTGGGTCGAGCTCGATGGCGCGGGCGATCCGCCCGGTCCGCTCGGCGGCGATGATCGTGGTGCCGCTGCCGGCGAAGGCGTCGAGGACGACCCCGTTCCGTCGCGAGGCGTCGCGCAGGGCGTCGGCGACCAGGGCCACCGGCTTGACGGTCGGGTGCAGGGCCAGGAGCTCGTCCCGGCCGTGGCCCAGGGCGTTGATGCCGGGGTACGACCAGACGTTGGTCCGGTAGCGCCCGGTGACGCCGAGATTGACATTGTTGATGGGCTTCCCGGCGCCGCTCTTGAACACGAACACCAGCTCGTGGCGGGAGCGGTAAGACGAGCCCATTCCAGCGTTCGTCTTGACCCAGACGCAGAGGTTAAGCTGGCGGGTGTAGACGGGCGCCGCGGCAGCGCCCAGCTCGGGCACATGCCGCCAGTCGATACAGACGAAGTGGACGGAGCCGCGGACGCTGTGAGCCGCGAGGAGGCGGAAGGCGCCGCTCAGGAAGGCGGTGTATTGGGCCGGGGTCATCTCGCCCGAGGCCATGACGAACTCGTCGTGGCGAACACGCCCCTTGCCGCCGACGAACCCGTCGATGGGCACGTTGTACGGCGGATCGATGAACACCATCTGCGCCGCCTCTTTGCCCAGGAGCCGCTGGTACGACTCGCGCAGGAGCGCGTCGCCGCAGAGGAGGAGGTGACGACCGAGCCGCCACAGGTCCCCCGGCCGGCTCACGACGGGCACTCCGGCCGTGGCGGGCAACTGGTCGGCGGGGTCGGGCTCGGGGTTCGCACCGACACCTTCGATCAGGAGGTCGACCTCGCCGGTGGTGAAGCCGGTCAACTCGACGTCGAAGTCGAGGTCGACCAGGGTCTCGAGCTCGATGCGCAACGTCTCGCGGTCCCACCCGGCCAGCTCGGCGAGGCGGTTGTCGGCAATGACGTAGGCGCGCTTGTCCGCTGCGGTCAGGTGGTCGAGGCGGAGGGTCGGCACCTCGGTCATCCCGAGGAGCTTGGCCCCCTCGACCCGGCCGTGGCCCGCGAGGATCGTGTTGTTCTCGTCGACCAGGACGGGGACCGTGAAGCCGAACTCGGCGATGCTCGCGGCGATCTGGCCGATCTGCTGGTCGCCGTGGGTCCGGGCATTCCGCGGGTTCGGGTTGAGTTCACTTATCGGCCGAACCTCAATGGCCTTGTCCAGGATGCGGGCGGCGTCGTTAACGACGCGGCGGCTGGCCGCGTGCCGCAGCCGGGGTCGAGCGCGGGAGGACGTCCTGGTTCGCTTCGGGTGCAAGGGTCCTGCGTGTCGCATCGTCGTCCTACTCCCCCATCGAGTTCGCCGTTCGGTACCGAGTTGGCCACTGATGGCTGGCGGATGAGTTTCGCCGAGCCGCAAACCGGCCGTGAGCTTCTTGACAAGCTGAAAAATCGGACAATGTGCGACTGGCCGGCCAACATCTGTTGACCCTCCCGCATCAGTCGCTCGGCGACTGGCTGCGGGGGCCGCACCCATGTCCAACCGGAAACCCGCAGCGCTGCGGGTTGCCGTAGGTGCAACAATAAGGTTCAGCCCGCGGCGGCGTCAAGAATAAAATTGCATCGCAATAAGATATTAGTCAATGATAGCCGCGTACAGTTGATCGGGTTGGTCAATATTCGCCACGGCACACTTAATCTGATTTGTCAATATTTGTCCAAGCCGGTGATTTGCCCTAGAAAACACGATGCTCGGTTCACGGCCCCGGCCCCGACGGTGGCGATAGTGGGGTTTGCGCGACGTTGGCCAGGCAGTCTCGGGACGGGGCACTCGGCCCCGTTCCCGAGAGAGGTGACAGGCGAAGAAACGCCCGATTCGGTACGAGGGATAGCACATGGCCGCCTCCGATAGCCGCGTGGGTGGCCTCGACGAACGCTGGGGTCGCCGCGATGGGTCCCGTCACCGTCCCATGCAAGGCGCGCAAGTGACACGCGGCGTTATTAACGACTTGGCGGACGGTCGAGCGCGCATCGAATGCGCGGACTTGTGCGGCGTTCGGCCCGGTCTCGGTCCCCGACCGTTCGGCGAGGCCGGCCGACATCTTCCGCCGGCGAGGTTTTAGCCCGGATTCCCCAAGTAGATTGCAATTTCACTGACGCCAGGCGTCGATTCTGTTATAAGAATCAACATCTTGTGGCGATGTTGGAGGCTCGGTCATGGCCTACCCGATGGGTGAAGCGAAACCGGGGCCTCTGCGGGTCGATTTCGACCGCCGCCTGA
>CAYLSK010000129.1:0-2445 GCA_964385975.1 uncultured Anaerolineaceae bacterium
GGTCGAAGGCGTCGCCCTCGTCGTAGGTTGCGAGGCTCTTGTCGTAGAGGGAGAGTGGCGACCGGCGGCCAACGACGACGGCGCTGCCGTGATCGAGGCGAACCCGAACCTCGCCCGAGACAACTCTTTGGGACGACGCCACGTATGCCCGCAGGTCGCGCGACAGGGCACTGAACCAGAGACCGTCGTAGATCAGGCGCGCCAGCTCGTCCGCCACCAGGCGGTCGAACCGGAGCGTGTCCCGGCTGAGGGTCATGCCCTCGAGCGCGCGATGGGCGGCGTGAAGGATCGTCGCCGCGGGCGTCTCGTAGATCTCGCGGCTTTTGATCCCGACCAGGCGATCCTCAACGTGATCGATCCGGCCGACGCCGTGGGCGCCGCCCAGTACGTGGAGGCGTTCGACCAGCTCGACCGGCGCGAGCCGCTCGCCGTCGAGCGCGACCGGGATCCCGCCCTCCAGCTCGATCACGACCTCGATCGGCGCGGGCGCGGAGGCCGCGGCGACGGTCCACTCGTACGCGTCGGCCGGCGGTGTCACCCAAGGGTCTTCCAGGACGCCGGTCTCGCACGAGCGGTTGACGTCGATCGAATAGGGCGATGCCTTGGTGATCGGAATCTCGATCCCCCGCTCCGCCGCGTAGTCGATCTCCTGGTCGCGGGTGAGGCCCATCCCGACCCGCATCGGGGCGATCACCTCCAGGCCCGGATCCAGGGCGTGGGTTGCGATGTCGAAGCGAACCTGGTCGTTGCCCTTGCCGGTGCAGCCGTGGGCGACGGCGTCGGCGCCCTCGCGGTTCGCGACCTCGACCAGCAGTTGGGCGATGAGCGGACGGGCGAGCGCCGTCGCCAATGGGTACGTGCCCTGGTAGAGGGCGTTGGCCTGGAGGTGCGGCCACACGAAATCGGTCACGAAGCGCTCGCGGGCGTCCACGACGTAGGCGCGCGACGCGCCGGCTGAGATCGCACGCTCCTGGACGCCGGCACGGAGGGAGCCGCCACCGAGATCCACGGTCAGGGTCACGACCTCGGCCTCGAACTGCTCGCGGAGCCAGGCGACCGCGACGGACGTGTCGAGTCCACCTGAATAGGCGAGAACGACCTTCTTCACGAGACGATGCTCCTCCGGATCAGCGGCTGATTGTGGCGGGGATCGATCCTGCGGTGAACGCCCCGAAGGCACGGAAGCGTTCGAGCCAGCGTTCGAGGCGCGCTTCGTCGGCAAACAGCACGAGCAGGGTATTGTCGCCTGCCAGCGTCCCCTCCTGCTCCTGGAGGGTGGATTCGTCGATCGCCTGGGCGATCACGCTTGCCGTGCCCGGCGTTCCGGTCAGGACCAGGGTCAGGCCGCTCCGCCCGATCCGGACCGGGACGTCGCTCAGGATCCGGCGAAGGCGTTCATCCGAGGCGAGCGATGTCGCCGGCGCGGCCTCCTTGGGGACGACGTAGACGTGGCCATCGGCGCGCGACGCCTTGTGCAGCCCGAGCTCCGTGATGTCGCGCGAGACAGTCGCCTGGGTCACCTCGAACCCCTGCTGTGTCAGGGCATCGACGACCTCACGCTGGCTGCCGACCACATGGTCGGAGATCAGCTGGCGGATCGCCCGCTGGCGGAGCTGCTTGAGCTCGTGATTGGCGTTCAAGGCTCGCGGCGGCCCGATCACGCGGCGCCCGCGCGGGCCGCCCGCCCGGCCACAATCCGGGTGCCGAAGGTCGGGTCGTCGAGTGCCCGTTCGAGGGCATTGGGAGCAGACGAGTCGGCGATGATCGCCTCCGAGCCGTCCCAGCCGAGCGCGCCGAGGGCGGCGCGGACTTTCGGGACCATCCCACCGGCGATGACGCCGGACTCGATCAGCGTCTCGGCTTCGCCGGCGGTCAGAGCATCGAGGCGCCGGCCGTCGGCGTCGCGGACGCCGTCGACGTCGGTCAGCAGCACGAGTTGGCGGGCACCCAGGCCGCTGGCGATCCCGGCGGCGGCATCATCGGCATTGACGTTGCAGACGATTCCGTCGGCGTCGCGGGCGAGTGGTGCGACGACGGGGACCTGGCCGCCGACAAGGATGGCATCGAGCAGGTCGCGCCGCAGCCCCACGACCCGGGCGACCAGGCCGAGGTGCGGGATTCGCTCGGCGATGAGCAGACCGCCGTCGACGCCGGAGAGGCCCACGGCATCGACACCCAGATCGCGAAGGCCCGAGACCAGCTCGCTGTTGACCACGCCGCGGAGGACGGCCGCAGCGACCTCCAGCGATTGGGCGTCCGTAACCCGAAGGCCACCCTCGAACCGGCTTGGCACGCCGAGGCGTTCCAGCCACTCGGTGATCCGCTTGCCGCCGCCATGGACGAGCACGACCGGGCGACGGCGGGCGACGGCCGCGACCTCGTCGAGAACCTGACGCTGATCGGCGATCGTCGTGCCACCGAGCTTGACCACGAGGACTTCGCTCA
>CAYLSK010000129.1:2545-8171 GCA_964385975.1 uncultured Anaerolineaceae bacterium
TTCACGTCGTGTACTCAGAGTTTTCGATCACGTAGGTCTCGGTGAGGTCGCAGCCGAACGCCTCGCCCGAGCCGCTGCCTAGGCCCAGCTCGAGGGCGACGACGACCTCCGGGGCGTCCATCGCGGCGCGCGCCGCGGAGCGATCGAAAGCGACCGGACCACCCATCGCCCCATCGAAGACGAGGTGCCCGGCGATCGAGATCCGGAGCGCGTCCGGGTCGATGGTTGCGGGCGTCCCGGCACGGGCGGCCGCCTCCGTGGTCGGGATCCCCGCAGCCTCGAGGACGGCGGCGTCGGCCAGCCGCGCGTTACCGGCAGCGCCCGCGATGCGGCCCCAGTTCGGGTCGCGGCCGTGAGCCGCCGCCTTGACCAGGCTGGACGAGACGATCGCCCGCGCGACGGCTCGCGCCTCGGCATCGTCGCGTGCCCCCGTTACGGTCGCGGTGATCAGGGTCGAGGCTCCTTCGCCGTCGGCGGCCTGCTGACGGGCGAGGTCCCGGGCGACGGCCTCGATCGCGGCGCCGAGCCGGGTCGCCGAGGGAGTTCCGGGCTCGACCGGCGCGGCCCCGGCAGCGCCCGAGGCGAGCACGAAAACCGTGTCGTTCGTGCTGGTGTCGCCATCGACCGAGAGCTGGTTCCAGGTTCGTGCGGCCGCCGGCCGCAGGAGTCCCCAGAGCGTTTTGGGCGCCGCGGCCGCGTCGGTCAGGAGGACCGAGAGCATCGTCGCCATCCGCGGGTGGATCATGCCGACCCCCTTCGCGATTCCGCTGACTCTGATCGTCACGGATTGCCCGTCGGAGCCCGGCAGCTCAACGGTGGTGGTGGCGGTCTTGGTCGCCGAGTCGGTTGTCCGCAGCGCGATCGCCGTCGCCTCCAGGCCGGCATCGTCATCGGTGAGAGTCGGGACGATCGCCTTTAGGCCGCTGGCCACCCGGTCGAGCGGCAGCCGGGTCCCAATGACGCCGGTCGAGAGGTGCAGGGTCCGCGTGACCGGGACGCCGGTCGCCTCCGCCAGCAGGCGCGCGACCTCGAGCTGATCGGCCTCGCCGGCCGGGCCCGTGGCCGCGTTCGCGCTGCCACTCGTCGAGATGATCGCCTCGGCCCAGCCAAACCCGCCGCGGGCGTCGCCTGAGGTGGCGGCCAGGTGGGCGCGCGAGAGCCGGACCGGCGCCGCCGCGAAGGTGTTCGGGGTGAAGACGGCGGCCGCGGCGGCCGGACCGCTCGTCGTGACGACGACGGCGAGGTCCGGCCGGCCCGAGGCCTTGATCCCGGCCGCGAGTCCGCCGGCCCTGAAGCCGGCAGGCATGGCGGCTCGTCGCTCGACCGGTGGGAGGTCCGTCGAGGACGTCGGGAGGGGGTGTGCCGAGGTGGTGGTCATCGTGGTCGACCTGAAGACCTGCTCATGGGGCGAGCGGGAGTTGCTCGAGGCCGGCGGCTTCGGGCAGGCCGTGGACGAGGTTGAAGGCCTGGATAGCCTGGCCGGCCGCCCCCTTGACCAGGTTGTCTTCGACCCCGATCGCGATGATGCGCCCGGTCCGCTCGTCCAACCGGACGTAGACCAGCACCTGGTTGCTGCCGGTCACCTGCTTGGTCGCCGGGGGCGTGGAAACGACGGTCACGAACGGCTCGTTCGCGTAGGCGTTGGCATAGAGCGCGTCGAGATCGGCCTGGCTGACGGACCGGGTCGGTCGGACGTGGCAGGCGGACAGGATCCCCCGGGTCATCGGGATGAGATGGGGGAGGAAGTCGACCGCGACGATGCCAGGGTTTGCGTCGGCCCCCAGGCCCGCATTCGCGCTGATGGTGGCCAACTCCTGCTCGATCTCGGCCACATGCCGGTGGCCGCCGAGGCCGTACGCCTTGACGCTCTCGTTGACCTCGCCGAAGTGAAGGTCCGGCTTGGCTTCGCGCCCGGCGCCCGACACCCCGCTCTTGGCGTCGACCACCAGGTCGCCGATCAGGCCCGCGCGAGCGAGCGGCGCGAGCGCCAGGACGGTCGCCGTCGGGTAGCAGCCGGGCGCACCGACGATCGCCACGGGCGCGTCAACGAGGGCCGCCAGCGCCGCGCGATGCAGCTCCGGCAGGCCGTAGACCGCGAGCTCGAGCAGGTCGGGTCGAGGGTGCTCGAAGCCGTACCAGCGCGGGTAGTCGGCCGGGTTCCGAAGTCGGAAATCCGGTCCCTGATCGATGATCGCCGTGCCCGCTGCGACGAGGTCCGGGACGATGGCCGCCGCGGCGCCATGGGGAAGGGCGAGGAAGACCGCATCGGCCGGCGGGAGCTCCGCGTGAACCGTCAGACCGGTCGTTCCGAGGTGCGGATGGATCTCGGCGATCGGATCGTGGTCGCGTCCGCGCCCGGCCAATCCGACCAGCTCGACGTTCGGATGGCGGGCCAACAGGCGGATGAGCTCGGCACCGACATAGCCGGTTGCCCCGATGATTCCGACCCGGACCCGCCGTGGACCGCCCGCGGGATCGACGCCGCGATTTGACCGAGGCAGCACGCCGGAGGACCCTGAGGCACCTGCCAAGAGGGCAGAATCGTTGGAGATGGTCGGGTGGACCGCGGTCATGATGGGATGACTATACAGGCTCGATGCATAGTCATGCAATCGCAATGCGGTGGCGGTGGCGGTGGCGGCGCGGTGCCACGCGCCTGGGCAGCTCGGCGGACACGGCAGCTCGGCGGACAGCGCAACTCCTGCGCGGACATTCGCACGCCAGGGGGACGTTGGGACCGATCGCCTGGCACAATACGGGCCGCACCGCCTTCGTATTGCCGATCGATGCCGTAAGTCGTGCGCGGGAAAGCGTCGCCGTGCAGCCGTGGAGGGTCGGTCGTGCCATTTGATGGCGGGCAGGGGAGTCGGCGGGCGGCCCAACGTCTCAGCCATGTGTATTTGGCCGCGGCGGCCGCTGAGAGCAGACCGTCGCGAAGGGGACGATCAGCGCCAGGATATCCGACTAGTTCGGTCGGAGTTCTATGGTATCCTCACGCGACCCAGCCCCAATTCAGGAGACTTCGACCGATGCCAAGCGCCGTCCCTGGTGATGCCGAAGCCCGCTTGCCCAAGGCAGGCATGATCGACCCGCGCGGGCATCGGTTCGGGGCCGGCGTTTCGGCCATCGTGCTGCTTGCCGCGTTCCTGCTCAACGCGCCTTGGCTGGTGGCCATCGTGTTGCTCTCGATCGGCCTCAGCGCCGCCTTCGGGCTCCGCTGGTCGGTCTACGGCGCGGCCTGGCGGCGAATCGTCCGGGCACGCTCGCTGCCACCGACCAGGCCTGAGCACGAGTACCCGCCGCGCTTCGCCCAGACACTCGGCAGCGTGGTCCTGATCGCCTCACTCGTGGCCTTCTTCCTGGGCGCCACCACGGTCGGCTGGGTGCTCGCCTTCGCCGTTGGCGCGTTGCAGACGCTCCTGGCGACAACCGGCTACTGCCTCGGTTGCCGGCTCTACTTCCTGCGCTGGTGGGTTCCGGACCTCGTTACGCGAATCTGGACGCGGGGTCGCGGCCGGATCGCCACGACGCCGTTCGCCGCGGAGCAGATCCGCTACCGCTGATCAGCGAGGATTCCAGGCGGGGCCGGGGTTGCTCCTGGTTGGCCGCCGCCCGGCCGCCGTGGTGACCAGCAGTCAACGATTCTGGCCCCAGCCGGCGAGTACCGACCTCGGCGTTGGCCGCGGGACAACGAATTCGGCGGGAGCTCGCCCCGGGCGCTCTGCTCAAGACCGGATGTTGTCTTCGAGTCACCGGGAAGACCAGCTTCCGAGGGCTCATATCGAAGTCGTTGCCCCGTGTCAACGCGAGGCGCTGATTGGCGGCTCAACCGCCGGAATCGTTGCCCCTGGGTCACAGGCGCCGCAGGTCGCGGCCTGCTCGCTCGAGCGCTGCCCCCGGGTTACCGCCGCGCGGCGTGGGCCGATTCGCGGAGCAGATCCGCTACCGCTGATCGGTTACGACGTCGGGCCGGGCGTACGGCCCAGTGGCGATGACCTCGCCTTCGGCTTCGTATGTGTGGGCGCCTGACGAGTGGATCCGGTAGCGATGATGGACGACCGTCGCGCCGGCCGAGATCATCGCGCTGACCGGGCAGTATTTCGTGGCCGACAGCTCGATCGAGCGGCGGATTGCCGCCTCGGACAGGTCGGCACCGGTCACCTCGTGGACCACCTCGATCTCCGTGTAAACCTGCGGGTACTCGTCGCGCTGGTCGCCCCGCAGGTGGATCCGGTAGTCATCGATCGCCTGGCGCTTCTTCGCGGCGATCGAGATGACGTCCATCGCGGTGCACGCTCCAAGGGCGGCCAGGACTGTCTCGACTGGGCTCAGCGCCCCGGTGGCGACGTCGCCGAACTCGATCCGCCGGCCGGTTCCGGTCGAGCTGCGGAAGTTCGTCCCGTCGAGGTGCTCCAGCATGGCGGTTCGGATCGTGCTCATACCGGTTCCGGTGTGGCGTCTTCGGTCAGTCGGTCGGTCAGGAACTGTTCGCGGTAGAGCCGGGCGTAGAGTCCGTCCAGGGCGATGAGCTCGGCATGCGTGCCCCGCTCGACGATTCGACCGCGGTCGTAGACCAGGATCCGGTCGGCCCGCAGAATCGTGGAGAGTCTGTGGGCGATGGCAATCGTGGTACGGCCCTCCATCAGTCGCTCGAAGGCTGCCTGGATCAACCGCTCGGAGACCGTGTCGAGGGCCGACGTGGCCTCGTCGAGGATCAGGATACGCGGGTCCTTGAGCAGCACCCGGGCGATGGCGATGCGTTGCTTCTCGCCGCCGGACAGCTTGTAGCCTCGTTCCCCGACGATCGTGTCCAGCCCGTCGGGGAGCTCAGCGATCCGGTCATAGATGGCCGCCGCCCGGGTTGCCGCTTCGAGCTCGGCGTCGGTCGCCTCCGGCCGGGCGTACACCAGGTTCGTTCGAACGGAGGCATGGAACAGGTAGGTCTCCTGGGTCACCACACCGACGATCTCGCCGAGCGACTTCAGCCTGATCCGGCGCACGTCGAGGTCGTCGATCTCGACCGAGCCGCGATCGACGTCATAGAGGCGCGGAATCAGATAGGTCGTGGTCGTCTTGCCCGAGCCGGACGGGCCAACAAGCGCGACCAGCTCGCCAGGCTCGGCCTGGAACGAGATCCCCTCCAACGCGAACGAGGGAAGCAGCTCGAGCGCCGGGATCGCCGCGTCCACGCCGTTCGGGCCCGCCGCGTCCACGCCGTCCGGGCCGGCCGCCATCGCCTCGTGGGCTCGGTTCGATGGGACGGCCTCGGTCGGGTAGCGGAACGAGACGTCGCGGAAACGCACCCGGCCACGCATCGCCCCCGGATCCATGGCGACGGCGTCAGGCGCGTCGACGATCTCCGGGTCCATCTCGAGGTACTCGAAGATTCGATCGAAGAGGGCCAGGGCGCCCTGGATCTCCACCTGCACGCTCAGCAGCTGGCCGAGCGGGAAGTAGAGGCGGCTCTGCAGGGTCGTGAAGGCAACGATGTCGCCGATCGTGGGCGCCGACGAATCGTGGTTGATGGCGAGGTAGCCGGCAAGCCAGTAGACGAACGCCGGGGTGATGCTGAAGATCGTGCCGATGATCATGAAGAACCAGCGCCCGACCATCGCCTGGCGGATCT
>CAYLSK010000130.1:0-8106 GCA_964385975.1 uncultured Anaerolineaceae bacterium
GCCCTCAACGTCTACCCGGTCCCGGACGGGGACACGGGCTCCAACATGCTGGCCACCGTGCGAGCTGCGCTGGAAGAGGCTGACGCGGTCGCCGGCCAGCCGGCGGAGCGGGTCGCCGCGGCGATCAGCTTCGGCGCGTTGATGGGCGCCCGAGGCAATTCCGGGGTCATCACCAGCCAGATCTTTCGGGGCATGGCCGAGGGCCTTGGCGGGAAGAGCCGGTTCAACGGGCTCGACCTCGCTCACGCCCTCTCGCAGGGCGCACGAACGGCCTACGGTGCCGTCGCGAAGCCGGTTGAGGGGACGATCCTGACGGTCATCCGCGAATCGGCCGCGGCCGCCGTCACCGCCGCCGAGGACGACCCTGACATCGAGAAGGTTCTGGGAGCCACCCTCGAGGCGGCCGAGCGATCGGTCGCCCGGACGCCCAGCCTGCTCGCGATCCTGCGCGAGGCCGGCGTCGTCGACGCGGGCGGGCAGGGTCTCTACCGGCTGTTCCAGGGAGCGCTGCTCCATCTCGCCGGGCGATCGCCCGCCGGGGCGGTCCAGAGTCGGTCGCGAACCGGACAAGGGGCCAAGGTTTCGACGCTCGTCGCTCGCGCCGACGAGGGTTTCGGCTACGAGACGATGTTCCTGCTCCAGCCCGACCACATGGGCCCGATCGACGTGGACGCGGTTCGCGATCACCTCGAGTCGATCGGGGAGTCCGTCCTCGTCGCCGGCGATGCCCGGGCGCTCAAGATCCACGTTCACAGTGAGCGCCCGGACCTCGTCATCGGCTATGGACTGACGGTGGGTACGCTCAGCCGGATCAGCGTCGAGAACCTGGACAACCAGGCCAAGGATGTCCGAGAGAGCCGGGCCGCGACCTTTACCGGAGTCTTCACCGATCTCCGCTCCCGGCCAGCTCCGGAAACGGTCAGGGAGGTCCCGGCGCTGGGCGTCCTCGCAGTCGTGGCCGGTGACGGCCTGGCCGCCATCTTCCGCGACTTCGGGGTCGCCGGCGTAGTCCATGGCGGCCAGTCGGCGAATCCGAGCACCGGGGAGCTGCTCGCCGCGATCGAAGGCGTTGCGGCGCGCGAGATCATCGTTCTGCCCAACAACCCGAACGTCGTGCTGGCCGCCCGACAGGTTGCATCGATGACCGAACGGCTGGTCGTTGTGGTGCCGACCCGCAACGCGGCGGAGGGGTTCGCGGCGCTCCTGGCGCTCGAGCCGCAGCTCGACGCCGCGGCCAACGCCGGTCCGATGACCGAAGCCGCCCGGGCGATCCAGACCCTCGTCGTGACCGAAGCCGTCCGCGACGCCACGATCGGCGGTCGGAAGGTCAAGCGCGGCCAGACGATCGCGCTCGACCCGGACGACGGCCTTATCGCCGCGGATGGCGACCGGGAGAAATGCGTCCTGGCTGCGGTCTCGGCGCTCACTGCGGGCTTCGAGCTGATCACGATGTTCTACGGCGACGGCGCCGATCTCGCTGAAACCGAGCTCATGGCTCGGCGGATCGGATCGATCCTGCCCGCTGTCGACGTCGAGGTGCGGCACGGCGGCCAGCCGCACTACCGATTCTTGATCTCCGCCGAGTAGGCATGGCCAAGGCGACGACTCCGGCGCCGATCCCGACCGATCCGGTCACGCTCCTCTCGACCCCGCTGTCACGCTCCGGGCTGGCCGCCGGCGGGCTCCTTCGACGGGCCGGGATCCGGCTCGGCTTCTACACCGTCGGCGACCTCCTCTTTCACCTGCCTCGCCGCTACGACGACCTCCGGGAGATGCGTCGGCTCGGTGATCTCGTCTGGACCGAGGACGGGACCGTGGTCTCGGCTCGCGTCCGGGTGGCCGACCTGCGGGTCGAACCCACGTTCCGTCGACGCGTCCAGCGGACGATCGCGCGATTGGAGGACGAGACCGGCAGCATCGACGCCACCTGGTTCGGCCGCCGGTTCATCGAGCGGCGTCTGCGCGTCGGCGGCGAGATCGTCGTGTCGGGTCGAGTCAAGCACTTCGGACACCGCCTGACGTTCGACAACCCGGAGTTCCAGGCGGTCGGTGACGACACGGAAGTCCTCCACGCCGGTCGGATCGTGCCCGTCTATCCGCTCACCGCCGGGCTCACGGCGGCCCGCCTGCGGGCAGCCATCCGCGAGGCGCTCGACAAGGCCGGGCACGCCTACCCCGAGTACCTGCCCGAACCGATCGTGGCCGACGAGGGCCTGGTGCCGATCGCACGTGCCATCGAGGAAGCCCACTACCCGGGCTCGTTCGAGGGTCGCGATGCCGCCTTGCGTCGCCTCGCCTTCGACGAATTGCTCGCCCTGCAGCTGGGAATGGTCGCCCGCCGGCGACAGCGCGGTCGCGAGGCGGCACCGCTGCTGGAGGTGGACGATGCCTCGGACGCCGCCATCCGGGCGTCGATCGGCGACTCGCTGAGCCGGCGGATCGGTCGGCCGATTCAGCTGACCGCAGACCAGGCGACCGCGATGAGCACGATCCGGCACGACGTCGCGCAGCCCACCCCGATGCTCCGACTGCTCCAGGGTGACGTTGGCTCGGGCAAGACGGCCGTCGCGGCCTACGCCCTCGCGACAGCAGCTCGGGCGGGTCTCCAGGGCGCGCTGCTCGCGCCGACGGACCTGCTGGCCCGGCAGCACCTGGAGACCATCGCAGGGTTGCTCGAAGGGCTCGGTCTGGGCGTGACGCTGCTGACCGGTTCGCTCCCGGGCGAGACCAAGACAAAGGCGGCCGAGGCGATCCGCTCCGGCCAGGCAAGCGTGGTCGTGGGAACCCACGCCCTCATCCAGGAGTCGGTCTCGTTCCGCGACCTCGGCCTGGTCGTTATCGATGAACAGCACCGTTTTGGCGTGGACCAGCGAGGCCAGCTCGAGGCGAAGGCCGGTGGACGTGCACCGCATGTCCTGCTGATGACCGCGACCCCGATCCCACGGACCCTTGGTCAGGTCCTCTATGCGGACCTGGACGTAGTGGATCTGCGGACGCCGCCGGAGGGGCGAGTTCCGATCCGGACGGGGATCCGGCGCCCGACCGATCTGGACGCCACGTGGCGGAAGGTTCGCGAGGAAGCAGCCGCCGGCCACCGGACCTTCGTCGTGGTGCCGCTCATCGAAGAGAGCGATGAGGAGAGCGATGGCGCCGTGGCCGCCGAGAGCGAGGCCGCTCGTCTGCGCGATGTGCTGGCGCCGCTCCGGGTCGGCCTCGTCCACGGGCGGATGAAGCCCACCGAGCGCGATGCGGAGATGACCCGCTTTCGTGATGGTGAGCTGGACGTTCTCGTCGGAACGACCGTCGTCGAGGTCGGGGTCGACGTCCCCGCGGCGACGATGATGATCGTCCAGGGCGCCGACCGGTTCGGCCTCGCCCAGCTTCACCAGCTGCGCGGTCGGGTGGGGCGCGGCTCGGTCGAATCGTTCTGTGTCCTGGTGTCGGACTCGAGCGACGAGGTCGCCGCGGCGCGCCTCAAAGCCGTGGCCGAGCTTCGTGATGGCTTCGAGCTGGCCGAGCGCGATTTCGAGCTCCGCCGCGAGGGTGACGTTCTCGGCCTGGTTCAGAGCGGTCTGCCTCGGCTGCGCGTCGCCTCGCTCCAGGATCCGAGTCATCGCGAGCTGGCGGTCCGAGCGCGCGCGCGCGCCGAGGCCCTGCTCGATCCGTCGGGCGAGCTCGATCCGCCGCGACCGGCCCTGGCCGCGGAGCTGGAAGCGGGCTGGCTCCGTCGAGTTGCGGCCGGCGAACCAGCCAGCGGAGCATGATCCGTGCCTGACGCCGGCCGGGTCATTGGCGGGTCGGCTCGCCGCATGAGGCTGCAGGCCCCGGGCTCTGCCACCCGACCACTGGGCGATCGGGTCAAGCAGACGCTCTTTGCCGTCCTCGAGCCGGATCTGCCCGGAGCGCGGGTCCTGGATCTATTCGCCGGCAGTGGCGCGGGCGGGATCGAAGCCCTCTCGCGCGGAGCGGCCGCGGCGGTCTTCGTCGAGCGGGACCCGACCGCCGTCGCCGTCATCGAGGCCAATCTCCTGGCGACCAGGCTCGCCGGGCCGATGGTCATTGTGATCCAGGCCGATGTGTCCACATTCATCGGCCGACCGTCCGCTGAGCACGGGCCGTTCGACATCGTCCTGGTCGACCCGCCGTACGCGGAGACGGATCTGCGGGCGCGGGTCCTCGCCTGGCTGGGCACCACGGGCGCTCCGCTCGCGTCCGGCGCCCGGGTCGTTGCCAAGCACTTCTGGCGAGATCAACCGCCCGAGCGGATCGGCCTGCTAGCATCCGAGCGGGAGCGCCGCTTTGGTGAGACGGCACTGACGTTCTACCGGCGCCAGGAGGACGGATGAACAGCCTCGCGGTCTATCCGGGCTCGTTCGACCCGATCACGAACGGTCACCTCGACATCATCGAGCGCGCCGCAAACGTCTTCGAGCGGGTCATCGTCGCGGTGCTCGCCAACCCGCGAAAGGCGTCGCTGCTCGACGTCGAGACCCGCGTCCGGGTGATCCGTGATGCACTCGCGGAGATCCACGCTCCCGACGACAGGGTGGAGGTCGAGGCCTTCGACGGGCTGACCGTCGAGCTCTGCCGTGCCCGCGGCGCCGGAGCGATCGTCCGCGGTCTGCGGGCGATCAGCGACTTCGAGACGGAAATGCAGCTCGCCCACAACAACCGTGTCCTGGCACCGCAGGTCGACACCGTCTTCTTCATGACCTCGGTCGCCAATGGCTACGTCAGCTCCAGCCTGGTCCGCGAGATCGCCACGTTCGGTGGCGACGTCTCGACGATGCTCCCTGGCGCCGCCATGACTGCCCTTCGTCGAGCGATCAAGGGCCGCTGAAGGCCGGTTCGCGTGCCATAATCGACCCGGTCCGACCCGACCCGAGCCGGCCGCCTCTGGAGGGCAACCCGATCGACATCATCTTCCTCGTCGAGCGCCTCGAGTCGTTGATCGCGAATGGCAAGAAGCTGCCGCTGACGACCAATGTCGTGCTCGACCAGAACGCGGCGCTCGGGCTCATCGATGAGCTGCGCGTCGCGGTGCCCGAGGAGGTCCGCGCCGCCAAACGGATCAACTCTGAGGGCGAGCGGATCATCGAGAAGGCCCAGGACGAGGCCGAGCGGATCGTCGCCAAGGCGCAGGAACAGGCCGCCTTCCTGATCGACGAGCGCGGCCTGACCCAGGCCGCTGAAGCGCTCAGTCGCCAGATCATCGCCGACGCGCATGCCGACGCCGACGAGATCCGGCGCGGCGCCGACGAGTATGCCGTCAGCGTCCTGGTCGGGCTCGAGGGCGACGTGGTCAAGACGCTCCAGAGCATCAAGAAGGGCATCGCGCTGCTCGACGAGCGGCGTGCCTCGCTCGAGATGATCGAGACGGGCCCAACCGACGACGAACGGCGCGACGAACACTGGGAGGGCGAGGCGGGCGAACCGTCGCAGGCCCACAGGTGACCTCACCCGCGTCCGACGAGCCGTTCCTGTGGAACGTCGCCGGACTCCTCGGCGAGCCGCCCGGCGCCCAGCGCACCGATGCAATCGAAGGCGCGCTGATCGACCTCGGCGACGATCTCAGATCAGCTGCGCCGATTGACGGTCATGTCCGCCTCGTGCGGACGAATCGCGGGATCCTGGCCAACGCCAACCTGCACACTGCCCTCGCCCTCGATTGCAGCCGCTGCCTGCGCGAGATCGCGGTTCCAGTGGAGGTTCGACTCCAGGAGGAGTATCTGCCGTCGCTGGACCTGGCCACCGGACGCCCGCTGCTCACCTCGGACGAGCCGGACGTGCTGCGCCTGACCGACCATCACGAGCTGGACCTCCAGACACCGGTCCGCGAAGCGATCCAGCTCGCCGAGCCTATCGCGCCGCTCTGCCGGTCCGACTGCCCGGGGTTGTGCATCGTCTGCGGCGGTCGTCTGGACGAGGGCCCGCACGACCACCCGGACGACGAGATCGATCCGCGCCTGGAGGCCCTGCGAAGCTTTCGAACGGACGCTGGCTGACGACGCGGCCCGATTCGCGCTAGACTCCGCCGTCGGTCCGGCACCGTTGCCCGAGGACCCTTCATCGCGAAGCCAGCCAGCGCGTCGCGACTCGCGACGACCCGAGCACAGGAGCAACCACCAAGCCCATGGGTGTACCCAAGCGACGTGTCTCGCATGCCCGTCAGGGTGAGCGTCGCGCGCACCTCGCGATCGAGCTGCCGTCCCTCGAGGAGTGTTCGCACTGCCACGAGATGAAGCTGCCGCATCATGTCTGCACGAATTGCGGCTACTACAACGGTCGACTCGCGATCCAGATCAAGCCCGCCGCAACCGACGACGCCGCGCGCTGACGCGGTGACCGAATCGCAGCCCTCGTCGCTGCGCGCGGACGGAGGCGGCGTCCGTCTGGCGGTCGACGCAATGGGCGGCGATCATGGCGTATCGGAGGTCGTCCCGGGCGCCCTGGACCACGCCCGGAACCATCCCAGCGACCAGCTGATCCTGGTCGGCGACGAGTCGGCCATCCGGGCCGTCGGCGGAACGATGCCGTCCAACGTCTCGATCGTCCAGGCCTCGCAAGTCATCGGGATGGACGAGCACCCGGCGCTCGCGCTGCGCGAGAAGAAGGACTCCACGATCCTGGTCGCGATGGATCTGGTTCGGCATGGTGAGGCGGATGCCGTCGTGACGGCCGGCCATACCGGAGCCGGGATGGCCGCCGCGGTCCTGCGCCTGGGTCGGCTCCCCGGCGTGGATCGCCCCGCACTGGCCGTTCAGATGGTCACGGCCTCGGGCCCCATGGTCCTGCTCGACATCGGGGCCAACCCCGATTCCACCCCGGAGAACCTCGTCCAGTTCGCCCGCATGGGCGCGATCTTCGCCGAACGGGTGCTGGGCGTGACGGCTCCTCGGGTGGCCCTCCTCTCGATCGGCGAAGAGAAGGGCAAGGGCGACGCTCGCATTCAGCGGGCCACCGAGCTCCTCGACGCGTCCGGGCTGCGCTTCGAGGGCAACGTCGAAGGCAAAGACCTGCCCCGTCACCTGGCCGACGTCGTGGTCTGCGACGCGGTGCTCGGCAACGTGGTGATCAAGTTCTACGAGGGCCTGTCGGGCTTCATCTTCAACCTCTGGCGCGGCGAGTTCGAGCGCTCCCTCCGGGGCCGTCTGGCCTATCTGCTGCTCCGCCCGGGCGTCGCGCGGATTCGCGACGTATTCGACTACGAGCGGACCGGCGGCTCACCATTGCTGGGCGTGCGCGGGACGGTCATCATCACCCATGGGCGAGCCCGACGACGGATGATCGGCTTCGCCTGCGAGGTTGCGGCGACCACCGCCCGGACCCGAGTGCCGGCCTTGATCGCCGAATCGCTCGCGGCAACGCCGCCATCGCCGATCAGCGCACAGGAGACATCGTGACGGGTCCGCAGCTGACCGTCGGGCGAGGCGTGATCGCCGAGCTCGTCCGCCTGGCGGCCTTCGAGGTTCCGGGTGTGGCGCGAGTCGGCCGAGGCGGCGCGACCTGGCGACGAGCTCTCGGCGGACCGGCCGTTTCGGTGCAGTTGCGCAACGATCGCGTCCTGGTCCGATTGTGGATCGTGGCGCGTCCAGCGCAGGCCCTCGGGCCACTGACGAGCCAGGTGCGCGTCGCCGTCGCGGCGACCGTGGAGCGGTTGCTCGGCCTGGAGCTTGGGGCGGTGACGATCCTGATCGATGGCGTCGGGGGCTGACCGTGTCCGCGGCCGGAGGACCGGCCGCCGCCTCGCGCTCGCTGCGGTCTTCGAAGCGGACTTCGGCCAGCGTACGGCGGACGCGGTCCTCGAGCGCCATCTCGCCGACGAAGACCGGGACGCGAATGCCGCAGAGTTGGCCCGCGAGCTGGTCGCCGCGGAGATGTCCCACCGCGATGCGATCGATGCCGAGATCACGCGGCGCGCCCCCCAATACCCCGTTACGGGCCTCGCCCGGATGGACCGGGCCCTCCTCCGTACCGCCATATCCGAGGTGCTACACTCGGCCACGCCGGCCCGGGTGGCCATCGCCGAGTGGGTCGAGTTGGCACGCACATACAGTGGAGACCCGATGCGACGCCTCATGAATGGCGTCCTCGGGAGCATCGCAG
>CAYLSK010000131.1:0-6036 GCA_964385975.1 uncultured Anaerolineaceae bacterium
TGACAGCGACGTTCAGGTGCAGCAGCTCCGGCAAGACCCCGGAACAGGGCCGGTCCTCCTCGCCCGCCAATCGTCATCAGCCCTCGCGAACGACCACCCCGATGATCTCCTCACCGTAGCGATCGAGCTTGGTCGGGCCGATACCGGGCACACGCCGGAGCTCGGCCATGGAGCGCGGGCGGGACGCCGCGATCGCCTCGATCGTCGTGTCGTGGAAAACGATGAACGGGGCGACGGCGTCGGTCCGGGCACGAGCCGTCCGCCAGGCACGGAGCGCGTTCGACAGCGCTGAGCGCTCGCCAGGGACCGATGGAGCCGTCCGGGTCGCCGGGGAGCGCGCGGCGGTCGACGGTTCGACCGAGCGAAGTCGCGCCGGGGTCTGCGGCACCAGCCCATCGAGGAAACGTGAGCGGCTCCGACGGCCCTCGCGTCCCGTTGCGCCGGTCCGTCGCGTGGCCCACGAGAGCCACAGGTGGCGCCGCGCCCTCGTGATCCCGACGTAGAGGAGGCGGCGCTCCTCTGCAAGCTCGGCCGGTTCGGTGGCCTGGCGGATGGGCAGCGTGCCCTCCTCGAGAGCAGGCAGGAACACGGCTTCCCATTCCAGGCCCTTCGCGCGGTGGTAGGTCAGCAGCTCCACGCCGGTCGGGACGCCGGCGGCCTCGCTCGAGATCCGGCGCTCCAGCTCGGCCAGAAAGGCTGACAGGTCGGCTGACGGATCCGAGCGGACCAGGTCCTCGACAAGATCGAGCAGGGTGACGACGGCCGCGTGACGCTCGCCGGCGGCCTCGCCCTGGGGCGCCACATCCCGTCGGACGCCCAACTCGCGCTCGAAGGCGGCCGCCAGGTGCTCAACCAGCGGCGCGTCCGCAGCCGTCCGTGTGAGCGAGCGGGCGACCCCGATCGCCCGCCGCACCTCGGGACGGGCGAAGAAGCCCTCACCGCGAACGTGGAACCCGATACCGGCGATCCCCAGGGCGCTCTCGATCGGCGGCAGTTGGGCGTTCGTACGGACGAGCACCGCCATCGCGCCGTATGGCGTGCCGGCGCGAGCGAGCGCCCCGATCGAGCGAATCATCGCCGCCAGTTCGGCTTCATCCGACGGGAATCCGGCGATGGACGGGGCAGGCCCACTCGGCAGGCTGGCCACGAGGTGCTTCTGGGGCCGAGCCGGGGCGCCTGGGAGCCGTTCGTCCGAGGCACTCCGACCGGCGGCCAGGACGCGGTTCGCGAGCCTGAGGACTTCCGGGGTCGAGCGGAAGTTGGTTTCGAGGATCACCAGCCGGGCGTTCGGATACCGGGTGACGAATCCGATGAGGTAACCGCTGGTCGCCCCGGTGAACGTATAGATCGTCTGGTCCTCGTCGCCAACGACGGCGAGGTCCTGACGGCCGCCCAGCCACGCGTCGAGCAGGCTCGCCTGGAGCGGGTTGGTGTCCTGGTATTCGTCGACCGAGAACCAGCGATAGCGGTCCCGAATCTCGGCGGCCACGGCGTCGTTCGACTCGATGAGCTCGACCGTTCTTGCCAGCATGTCCTCGAAGTCAATCTGCCCTGCCCGCTCCAGCGATGTCTGGTAGCGGCGGAAGAGCCCGGCCATCAGGTCGATCGGCAGCGGCGCGTCGCGAGCGATTGCCGCGGCCGCCGCGACGTATTCGCCCGGACGGATCCGCCGAGCCTTGGCCCATTCGATCTCCGCCGCAAGGTCACGGACCGCCAGGTAGCGATAGCCTCCGGGCAGTCCAGCCGCCATCGGCGCCAGGATCGGGATCTTCGACTCGACGACTCTCGGCGGATCGCCGCCGTGGATCTTCGGCCAGAAGTGGCGGAGTTGGCGGAGCGCGGCCGCATGGAACGTTGCGGCAGTGACGCCCGGATGGCCGAGCGCGCCCAAACGTGCCCGCATCTCGCCGGCGGCCTTGTCGGTGAAGGTGACGACCAGGACGTCGCGTGGGCGAACGACCCCGGTCGCCAGGGCGTATGCCACCCGCCGGGAGATGACCCGGGTCTTGCCGGTCCCGGCGCCGGCCAGGATGCACAGCGGGCCGGACGTGATCATGACCGCATCGCGCTGGGCCGGATCGAGGTCGACGAGGAGGGCGTCGGGGTCGCGCGCTGGCACCAGACCATCGTACCGGGGCGAGCTTCACCGCCGATCACGCGCCGGGCGCAACGCCGCCCGCAACGCCGCCAGCAACGCCGCCCGCCGATGTGAAACCATCTAGTCGGGGGTCTACACGCGCCGTATGCTCGTGCCGAGCACGTGGCGGGCGGACGTCCTGCCCGTCCTTTAGGGCACCCGAGGGAGGATCCATGGATCAGAGCGGATCGACCAGCGACCCGGGCACGCCGTCGGGCAGCGGCTGGGCCGCCCCACCGCCGCCGGTCCAGGCGGGTCCAGAGGGCTTCGTCTACGCCGACGTCCCGAATCGGGCCATCGCCTACATCATCGACGCGATTCTCGTCGCTATCGTGGCCGGCATCATCAGTGCAGTCCTCGGGGGCATCGGACTCTCGACTGGGTCGTTCCAGACGGGTACGCTGAACTTCTCGGTCAATGTCGTCGGCCTCGTTGTTTCGGCGATCGTCGGCGCGGCGATTAGCGCGGCCTATTTCATCTACACCTGGACCGCCATGCGGGGCACGGTTGGAATGAAGGCGCTTGGCATGCAGATCGGCAACGCGAATGACGGCAAGACCCTGACGATGGACCAGGCCACGCGACGCTGGCTCGTGATCGCGGCACCGGGCATCCTCGCCCAGGTCCTCTTCGTCATCCCGGCGCTCGGCGCCCTGATCGGTCTGGCGGCATTCGCCTGGTTCATCTTCCTGCTCTGGACCACCTACAGCAGCCCAACCAAGCAGGGCTTCCACGACATGTACGCACACACCATGGTCGTGAAGGCGACCCGCGTCGCCGGCTGATCTGAGGTCCGCCAGTCGGGTATCAGGAGGTCAGAACGGCGGCCAGGGCACGGCCGGCCAGGTCGGCGACGGGAAGGGAAAGTGGCCGGATGCGAGGAGCTCGTCGGTGCGACGGGCGGTCGCGCGGATCTCGGCCCGCGACAGGAGCTCGCGCAGGGTCCTGGCCAGGTCGCCATCGAGCGCCGCCCGGACCCGCTCCAACCCCTCGAGCTCGTCGGGCGTGAGTGGCTCACCCCGCCAGCCCCAGAGCACCGTCCGAAGCTTGGGCACCAACGAGAAGCAGACCCCGTGGTCGACGCCGTGGATCCGACGAGCCCCGTCGACCGGCAGGATGTGCCCGCCCTTGCGATCGGTGTTGTTCATGACCGCGTCCAGCGCTGCCATACGGCGGAGTCGTGGGTCATCCTCGACGATCATGGCGACGACGTCGACGTCCGGATCGGCCTCCACGAACGACTGGACCATGCCCTTGCCAAACGGGCCGTCACGCAGGACGGTCGGGGGAACGATTCCCCAGCCGGTCGCCTCGGAGACGTGCCAAGCCGCGACCTCGCGTCGAGCCAGCGTGCCGTCGGGGAAGTCGCTGAGCGGCCGCTCCCCCAGAATCGGCTTGTAGATCGCGTGGAGCGTGACCGTCGTTTCGGGCTCTGGGCAGGGTCGCGTCACGGTCGCCAGCATCGCGTTGTTGGACGACCCGACGATGCGCCCGACGATCTCGATGTCGCCGTCGCGCAGGACCTCCAGGGTCGCCACGGGGTCGAGCATGTGGATCGGCAGCTGGTCGGCGGCTAGTTGACGTAGTGCCCGTTCTGGCGCGGGCAGATGTGGCCCTGTGGGTCCAGCGGAGCGCCACACAGCGGGCAAGGTGGCCGGCCCGCTGTCACAACCCGGCCGGCTCGCGCCACGAACGATCGAGCCGCGTCCAGGCTGATCCGGACGCGCAGCAGATCGGGCCCATCCTCGTCCTCGTCGTCATCCTCGTCCGGATCGATGTTTTCGCCGTCCTCGGACTGGGCCCGCGCCTCGACCAGCACTCGAGCCGCGCCACCGTCCCAGCCGAGCGTCAGCGAGCCCGCTCGGAAGGCCTCGTTGAGTGGCTCGTCGAGTGGTCCGCTGTCATCAGGCACTGCCGCGTCGGCCAGTGCCGCCTGGGCGACGCCGCGTCGCTCGAGCTCGGCCAGCAGCTCGCCGAGGCGCACGGCCAGGACGGCCACCTGGGTCTTCTCCATCACGACGCTGACCACGCGCGGGCCGTCGCGTGCCTGGAGGAAGAAGGTCCGATCGCCAGGCTGGCCGATGGTTCCGGCCACGAAGCGTTCGGGTGGATCGAAGAGATAGCGTCGTCGAGGCATGTCTGGACTCTATACCGATTCGCCCCGATCCCGCGATCACGCGCCGTCCGGCGTCAGGCCACCTCGATCGAGACCGAATCCCAGCCACGGGCCCCATCCGGCGCTGGCCGCGTGCGCGTTTCGGTCTGGACCTCCCCGGTCCCATCGGTGGCTCGGACCTCGACCGTATACCGTCCCGGGGTCGCCGCCCAGTCGAAGACCCATTGGACCCAGGTGGCGTCCGAGATCGGGATGGAGAGGCGGGCGTCGCTCCAGACCCCGCCGATGCCGACCTCGACCCTGGAGACGCCTCGATCGGGCGCCCAGGCAATCCCGGCAATCGGGACCTGGCCGGCCGGAACCTGTCCGCCGCGCGGCGTGTCGATCCTCGACTGGGTGAGGATCGGGGCCTCCTTGGCCCAACCGAGCGGCACCCAGTAGCCGTCGAACGCCTCGAGCGTCGTCAGCTCGAGCTCCTTGAGCCATTTCGTCGCCGAGACGTAGCCGTACAGGCCGGGCACGATCAGGCGGGCCGGATAGCCGTGCGCCGGCGGCAGCGGCTCGTCGTTCATCTTCAGGGCGATCATCGGCTCGCGCGACGGATCCATCACCCAGGCGGTCGGCATTCCGGCGGTCCAGCCGTCCACCGAGCGACCCACGAGCTGGGTCGCCCCCGCCTGGACCCCGGCCATCTCCAGGACGTCGCGCAGGCGGACGCCGGTCCATTTCGCGTTGCCCACCAGCCGCCCGCCGACCTCGTTGCTGACGCATGAGATCGTCACGTACTGCTCGAACATCGGCAAGCCAATCAGCTCCTCCCACGTCAGCACCGTCTCGCGATCGACCATGCCATGGATGCGCAGCGTCCAGCCGGCCGTGGCAACGATCGGCGTGAGGAGCGACGTGTCGATCCGGTAGAAGCGGTCGTTGGGCATGACGATGGGGGTCAGATCGGCAATCGAGGTCGAGAGATCCGTCCCAGCGGCGAGCGAGGGAGTGGTCTCGGACGGTGGCGGCAAGGCCGAGGCTTCCCCCGTCGGCGCTACCCGCTGTCGATCGAGGAGGGCGCGTCCGCCGAGGCCTCCAACGGTGGCCGCGACGCCGACGCCGGTCGCCCGGATCAGGAACGAGCGGCGCGACCAATCGGGCATCTGGGCGACCGTGCCACCCCCTGCCACCAGCGTGCGTGCGGGCCCGCGGAGCCAGTCGAGGAGCCACAGACCGGCGCCCACCGCGACGGCTGTGGTGACCGCCACCATGCTCGCGTTGACGAGGGGATCACCGAGGGCGGCGACGAACCCGATGGCGCCGAAGGCCGCGAAACCCAGCGCGCCGAGCTCGAAGCGCCGGCGCGCGAGGACGCCAAGACCGGCGCCGATCAGCAGGCCGACGGCCACCACGAAGATCTCGAGGGCGAGCTTGTCGTTCGTCCCGAACAGGGAGACCACGACGTCCTTGGCGCCCGACGGTTGCAGATCGATCGCGACCTGCCCGACAGCCGCGACCAGCGAGGTCGCGCCAGGCAGAAGCCCGGCCAGGAGCTCGGAAACGCCGAGCGCACCGGCCGCCGCGGCAGCGCCGGCGAGCGCGGCGCGCCAATCGACCCGACGTGCGGTAGTGGAGGTCGTCACCGTCGCATCATCGGGGCGGCGTGTGACGTTCCGGTGTCAGCCACGCTGCCGTGGCCCAGGTGCGCCCGTCGCCGGTCATGGGGCCGGTTGACCTCCAGGCGGCGGCGTGATCTCGGGCGGCGGCGTGATCTCGGGCGGCGGCGTGATCTCGG
>CAYLSK010000131.1:6136-7991 GCA_964385975.1 uncultured Anaerolineaceae bacterium
CGGGCGGCGGCGTGATCTCGGGCGGCGGCGTGATCTCGGGCGGCGGCGTGATCTCCGCAGAGGGACTGACCTCGGGCGAGATCGATGGCGCCTCGGAGGGCGTGGGGCAGGGGACTGCCACCGGCGCCTCGGAGCCCGTCGGCGCCGATTCCACCGGCGGCGGGACCTCGATCGATGGGAGCACGCCGCTGGCATCGGGGGTAGGGAGCGCAAAGCAGCTCGGCGACGGGCTCGGGGTGCCGCAGCCTTCGCCACCGAAGAGCGGTCCCCACGAGGCGCCGAATGGCTGGAAGCGCCCGTTGTAGAAGAAGCTCGTGCGGCTCCGGTCGGGACCTCCCGCCGTCCCGGCGCCTATCTCGGCTCGGCGCAGCCAGTCGCGATCGGCCGCCAGCCAGTTGCCGAACCGACCCTCGTATCCAACCTGGGTCAGCACGGCGTCCCCGCAGACGCCCGTCGAGAGCCGGTCCTGCGGCTCGGTGCCGGTGATGAACCACTCCTTGACCGACGGCCCGCCGGGCGTCGCGAGAAGGCCGGTCCAAGGGTCGATCTCGGCCTCGGTGAGGCCGTCGGAGGGAGGCGTGAAGTCCGCGACGGGCCACTCGGCGCTGGCTTCCTCGAGGAAGCCCTGCCAGACGTAGGTGGAGACTTCGATCGAGAAGAGGGGGGCCTTCGCGGTTGACACCAGGCTGTTGTCCGAGTTCCCGTTCCAGACCCCGACGGCCAGCGCGTACGCGCCTGCGGCTCGGTCCCCCTCGGTCGGCGGCGCGATGTAGCCGTAGGCGTTGAGATCTTTCGCGTCGTTGTTCGTGCCGGTCTTGAGCGTCGCGGGACGTCGCCCGCCTGGACCCTGGATCGCGAACTTGCCCCAGAACGGGTTGATGTTCTCGTTGGTGTTGCCGCTCAGGATGTCCGTGACGATGTACGCCGCCTGCGGGCTGACGACCCGAGTCCCAGCTGGCGGCTGGTAGGGATCCACCACGTCGTTGCCGTCTCGATTCTGGATGTTGAGGATCGTGGTGTGGCCGATCGCTCGTCCGCCGTTGGCGAGCGTCCCATAGGCGGTCACGAGATCGACCGGTCGCACCTCCTGGACCCCCAGGGCGAGGGCCAGGCCAGCCTGGGTCCGATCCGTCTGGAAGGTCATGCCGAACTCTTGGGCCTTGGCGAAGACGTGATCCGGAGTGTTGACCGCCATCGCCTTGACCGACGGAATGTTTAGCGAAAACTGGAGAGCGTTCCGGACGCGGACCGGGCCGCGCTCCAGGAGGTCGGCATCGCTCGGCGTGTATCCGCCACCAAAGTCCGTCGCCACGTCCATCAACATCGTGCCGGCAGTCAGGGCGTGATCATCGATCCCGGTCACGTAGTTGAACGGCTTGAAGGCCGATCCGGGCTGACGGTAGCCCTTGCCAACCACATCGTACTGCGGCTGGAAGGCCGGACGGGTGGAGGTCGAGTAGTAGCTGGCGCTGCCGACGTAGGCGACCAGCTCGCCGGTTTGATAGTCGAGCGCGACGAGCGCCCCATTGCGCAGGGCCTTGTCGCGCAGGTTGGCCATCCATGGCTCGACCTTGTCGAAGCCAAGCGCCTTGGCGTTCGCCTCGGGATCCTTGGCGTGGGGAACGATGGCAGCCGCCCGGACCCATTTCTCGGCGATTCTCTGGAGGCCGGTGTCGAGCGTGGTGGTGACTCGCAGGCCACCGCGCTCAAGGGCCTGGCAGGTCGTGGCGCCCTCGCCGCACAGCCGCTCGGTCAGCTCGTCGCGGACCGCCCAGACGAAATGCGGCGCGACCCAGCGCGGCGTGGCCTGGCTGGTCAGCACGACCTCCTCGTCCTTTGCCGCCCGGAAATCGGC
>CAYLSK010000132.1:0-7950 GCA_964385975.1 uncultured Anaerolineaceae bacterium
GATGCGCCGGGGAACCTGTGCCTCGGCCGCGAGCTGACGACCCGCCTGGGTTCCCTCGACGACTCGAGCATGGAGTCGGAGACGCGCAAGGTCATGGGGCGCCTGAACCCCAACTTCACGCGCTTCGCCTTGCCCGTCAAGTCGCTCTCCGGCGGCCAGCGCCAGGCCGTGGCCATCGCCCGAGCCGTCTACTTCAATGCCAGGATCCTGATCATGGACGAGCCGACGGCCGCCCTCGGGCCGGCCGAGACGGCCCAGGTCCGCAACCTCGTCCGCCAGCTCAAGGACGAAGGCATCGGCATCTTCCTGATCAGCCACGACATCCACGACGTGTTCGACCTGTCCGACCGGATCAGCGTCATGTACCACGGCAGGATCGTCGACACCGTCAACAAGAACGACGTCACCCCGGACGACGTGCTCGGCATGATCATCCTCGGCAAGAAGCCCGGTGAGGTGAGCGAGAAGGAGCTCGCCCAGCTCGAGCTCCGCGCCTGACGAGCCTGGCGGTCAGCGCTTGACGCCCGCCTCGACCCGTGCCTGCCGATCCGCGGCCCAGATCTGCTGATTGACCAGGTTCTCGAGCAGTTCCTGCCGCCCCGACACCGGGCGCGGGTCGATCTCGCCGGTGGCAACGCGTCCCGCGAGCATCTCGAACAGGACGTCACCGGACAGGATCGACCGACCGAGGTCGCCCATCCAGCCCGCGTACCGCTCGTTGCGGAGGCGCTCGAGGGCGCCGCTCTCGATCATGCCGGCGGCGACGAGGAGCGATCGTGCCAGCGTGTCGATCCCGCCGATGTGGGCGTGGAACAGGTCGGTTCGACCCATGCTCTGCCGGCGCAGCTTCGTATCGAAGTTGAACCCACCGGTCGTGAACCCGCCGGCTCGCACGATCTCGTAGACCGCAAGCGACAGCTCGTCGACGGAGTTCGGGAACTGATCCGTGTCCCAGCCGTTCTGGTAGTCACCGCGGTTCGCATCGACGCTGCCGAAGACGCCGTGCGCGAGGGCGTAGGCCACCTCGTGGTGGAAGCTGTGGCCGGCGAGCGTCGCGTGGTTGACCTCGAGGTTCAGCCGGTACTCCCCCGCGAGGTTGTGCCGCTCGAGGAATCCGAGGATCGTCGCCCCGTCGTAGTCGTACTGGTGCTTGGTCGGTTCCTGGGGCTTGGGCTCGATGAGCAGGGTGCCTTTGAAGCCGATCCGGTGCTTGTGGTCCGCAACCAGGCTCAGGAAGCGGGCGAGCTGAGCTTCCTCACGAGCGAGGTCCGTGTTGAGCAGGGTTTCGTAGCCCTCGCGCCCACCCCACAGGGTGTAGTTCGCCCCGCCGAGCCGATGGGTTGCCTCGAGCATCGACTTGACCTGGGCGGCGGCGTAGGCGAACACCTCGGGATCGGGGTTCGTGGCCGCGCCGGCGGCGTAGCGCGGATGACTGAACAGGTTGGCCGTGCCCCACAGCAGCTTCACCCCGGTCCGGCTCATGTGGGCGGCCGCCTCGTCGATCATCGCGTCCAGGTTGGCCTGGGTCTCGGCGAACGTGCGACCCTCGGGTGCGATATCGCGATCGTGGAAACAGAAGAACGGCACGCCAAGCTTGTTCAGGAACTCGAACGCCGCGGCCAGCTTCGCGCGGGCGGCGATCATCGGGTCGAGGCGAGCGTCGAGCCAGGGCCGGTCGAAGGTTCCCGTGCCAAAGACGTCCGAACCTGGCCAGTTGAACGAGTGCCACAGGCAGACGGCGATCCGGAGGTGATCCTCCATCCGCTTGCCGAGCACAAGTCGATCCGGTTCGTAGACCTTGAACGAGAGCGGTTCGGTCGAATCAAGCCCGCCGAAGGGGATCGGCTCCGCGACCTCGGAGAAGAAGCCTTCGCTCACGCCAGATCCTCCTTCTTGCACCCGCCCAACGCCGGCCATGATCGTCGATCGTCCCAACTGAGCTTAGCACGCACCATTTGTGCGAGAGAAGCACAAATCGCACGCAGGCCTGCCGCGGATCAGCAGCTCGATGCCGGAGAATGGGAAGGCGCAACAGCAGCATGGCGCCGACGGCGTAGCAAGCGAGGAGCGAAAAGATGACCGGGATCGAAATTGACGTCCTGCGCGAACAACTCCTGGCGCTCGTCGATGGGCTCGACGCGCGGATGCCGTTCGATGCCACCGTTGCCGACTTTCCTGACGAGGCCATCAACGCCTTTCCGCCCAATGTGCCCTACACGCCCTGGCACCTGTTGGAACACCTGCGGATCACCCAATGGGACATCCTCGACTACATCCAGAACCGCTCCTACGTCGAGCCCAGCTGGCCGCAGGAGTACTGGCCGGCGCGCGACGCCACCGCGACGCCCGCGCAGTTCGCAGCAACCATCGACGGATTCAGGTCGGACAGCGCGGCCCTCCATGATCTCGTGGCCGACCCCGCCACGGACCTTCTGGCAGTGATACCGAACACACCCGGGCATACGATCCTGCGCGAGGTTCGCGTGGTCGGCGACCACAACGCCTACCACATCGGTGAATTCGCGATCCTGCGCCAGGTCATGGGGACGTGGCCGCCAAACCGCGAGGGATAGGAGGCGACCGAGGCCTGACCTGACCGACCCTGCTTTCGGCTCGGCAGAGCAGGTCGACAAAGCTGCCTCCGCAGAAGCGGCGTCGTACCGCACGACGGGCCGCCTCCGGTACGGTGTAAGCGTGTTGCCACGTGGTCGAACCGTCCTCCAGCTCGGGGAGGTGCGGGCCCTGCTCGGGGCTCGCCTCGCCAATGGCCTTGCGCTCTCCGCCCTGGCAACCGTTGTTGGCTACCAGGTCTACCTGCTGACTCGGAGCCCGCTTGCGCTCGGATGGCTGGGACTCGTCGAGGCGATCCCGGCGATCTCGCTCTCACTGTACGGAGGCCATGTCGCCGACCGCCGTGACCGGCGTTCCATCGTGCTTGTCTCGTCTCTGGTCGGTGTGGCTTGCGTGCTCGGCCTCGCGGGCATCTCGATCGAGGGTTCGGGCCTCGGGCTGGAGGCGATTCTCGCTGTGATCTTCGCCAGCGGCGTTGCGATCGGCTTCCTCCGGCCGGCGTTGTCGGCCTTCGAGGCCCAGGTCATCCCGCTCGAATTCGCGGCGACCGGCGCCTCCTGGCTGAGCAGCGTCTGGCAGACCGGCGCGATCATCGGTCCGGTCCTCGGCGGGATCGCCTACGCCCTGGTCGGGGTGACCTGGACATACGTCCTGATTGCGGGACTCGTGGCCGCCGAGACCGGCTGTATTGCACTGATCGGGCGAAAGCCACTTCCTCCGCCGTCAGTCGGAGAGAGCATCCGCGCGAGCCTGGCTTCAGGCCTCGCGTATGTCCGGCGGAGCGAGGCGCTCCTGGGCTCGATGGCGCTCGACCTCTTCGCGGTCCTCTTCGGCGGGGCGATCGCGCTCCTGCCGATCTTCGCCAGCGACATCCTCCACGTCGGGCCGGTTGGTCTCGGGCTCCTTCGGACGGCGCCCGCGGTCGGGGCGCTGACGATCATGCTCGTAGCGACACGCCAACCGCCGATGCGCCGTGCCGGCCCGGTGCTGCTCGTGGCGGTCGCGGGCTTCGGCCTCAGCATCCTCGTCTTCGCGGTGTCGACGAACTTCTACCTGTCGTTGGCGGCCCTGTTCGCGAGCGGATTGACCGACGGGATCAGCGTGATCATCCGTAACGTGATCCTGCGGGTCTTGTCGCCCGAGCATCTCCGGGGCCGGATCGCCTCGGTGAACTGGGTCTTCATCGGAGCGTCCAACGAGATCGGAGCGTTCGAGAGCGGCCTCGCCGCATCGCTCTTCGGGACCGTGCCAAGCGTCATCGCCGGCGGCTTTGTCACGCTGGCTGTCGTCGCCCTCGTCGCGGTCAGGGCGCCGGCGCTCCGTCGGCTCGACCTCGCCAGCCATATCGACGGCCAGGTGGGGGAGCGTGCCGGGTGAGCGCGCCTTGGCGTTCAGCTGGGCGGCTTCGCGTGTTCCCCAGTGCATAGTCAATCGTGGGACGTTCTCGGCCGATTGAGAGGGAGGCCAGTCTCGGCCCCGAAGACTTTGAAAATCTTCCAGGCATCGAGGTTGTCGCCCGGTTCGAGGTCCCCGTTGGTCACGAGCAGCGAGTTTCCGACGAATGCGAGACCCCACGGCGAGTGAAACAGCGGACTCGAGATTCGTCGGATCTCATTGCGGCCTGAGCCCGCGGACGTGAGATGCTGGACGGGTCATGACCGTCGATACCGGGACGGTCGTCCCGCGTTCACAGATCAGTCTGGGCGTCGAGCCGACCCTCCGAGGCTCGCTGGCGCAGCTCGCCAATGGCCGGCTGCTCGTGATCGACTACTTCGCGAGCCGACGCTGCAGCATCGTGCTCGGCGATCTGACGGGCGACTTCGAGGACACAGAACCCGGCATGGGATACGTCGAGCTCGCGAGCATCGAAACCGTGCGGGTCTTCGCCGAGTCAAGGCTGCTCGCGGTTCTCCGCGATGCCGGGCCGACCCTGCGGCTGGGCGGACCACCATTCGCCCGACACCTCGCGGTCGAGCTCGATCGCCCGGAGCGCTGGATCGACTTCCTCGAGGGGCCGGGGGTGCTCGCCGGGAAGCGCCGCTTCCGACATCACAGCACCGCGCACGTGAGTCGAACGGCGTCGGCCGCTACCCGCTGACCATGAAGGCGGCTCGGGCGTGCTTGACGCTCGACTGGCCGGATGCGTCCACGAAGTACTGCTTCGGGGCGAAGATCGCCAGGTCATCGGGCACCCTGATCTCGACGCCGCTGAACGAGCCGGCCGGGCTCGCCGTCGTCCGTCCAACCTCGATCGTCTGCATCGTGAACACGACCGACTCGTTGGGCTGGAACCCCTCCCCGCTCACCTTGATCGTGCTGCCTGCCGGGCCGCTCAACACCGACAGAAAGATGTTCGCCTCAACGAAATCCGGAAAGCTGAATGTCGGGAAGGTAAACCCGGACGTCGGCGGCGGGGTCGCCGGCGCTATCGTGGGGGGCGGCGTCGGCTGGCCATCGCAGACGCCGACGGCCCGACAGATCGCGCTTCCCCAGACTGGCGAGCTGATAAAGGCGACCACGATCGGCACTATCCACGGCGCCCTGGAGGACGAACCGTCCGACATCGTCGGACCACGCTAACACGCGAACGTCTGGCAAGCGTCTCACCCACTGGTTGATGCGGACAAATTGAAGTTGCGGGGCAGGGGACACGGAGGGCGTTGAGTCGCGCTCGTCCTCCCTCGGAGGGGTTGACGCAACCAACCGGTTGCTATACTGTGAGTAGCAACGGAATGGTTGCTATGTACTCAGGAGGCTGTCATGGGTTTTCCCGATCGAATCGAGCGGACCGTCGAGATCGCGCATCCGCCGGCCAGCGTGTGGGCGGCGCTGACCACGGCCGAGGGCCTCGGCACCTGGTTCGGCGATGCGGCGACGATCGATCTGCGGCCCGGTGGCGCCGCCCAGATGACATGGACGAGCGGCGACAAGGCGTCCATGCGCATCGAACGGGTCGAAGAGCCAACCGTCTTTGGCTTCACGTGGGGCATCAATGGCCTGCCCGACGACGATCCGCGCCGGACCTACGTCGAGTTCACGTTGGAGCCGGCCGGCAGCGGCACCCGGTTGACCGTCGTCGAATCGGGCTTCGCGCAACTGCCGGAGGACGGCTTCCACAAGGCATTCGACGGGAACACGGAGGGCTGGGCCAGTGAACTGGGCGAGCTCGTCGAGTACCTCGATGCCAACGCGGCCTGACATCGAGGCCGTTGCCGAGGAGGTCTTCACCGCCCTGGCCGACCCGAGCCGGCGGGGGATCCTGGCCGCACTCGCGGCCAGTGGGCCCGCCACGGCCACGGATCTGGCCACCCGCCTGCCCATCACCCGTCAGGCCATCGCCAAACACCTGGCGCTGCTGGCCGAGGCGGGGCTGGTGGCTGCCGAACCGGGGGAGCGGCGCCGGGTGCGCTACCGGCTTAGCTCCGCTCCCATGCAGGTGGCGCAACAGTTCCTGGCCGCCCTGGCCCGGGACTGGGACCGCCAGCTCGATGCGCTCAAGAACCACCTCAACGCCGTCGGGGCAGCTCAGCCAACGCGAAGAAAAGACGCGAAGAAAAAGGGAAAGAAACAGTCATGAACAACGAGATGCCGAATACCTGGATCCGCCCGCCGGAATGGCTGCCAGATCAACGATCCGTGACCGATCACAGGATCGGAACGCGAGAAGAGTGGGCGGCTGCACGCGACGAACTGCTGGCCCGCGAGAAGGAGCACACGAGGCTGGGCGACGAGCTGGCGCGCGAGCGACGCGAGCTGCCGTGGGTCCGCGTCGACGAGGACTACTGCCTCGACACCGACGAGGGCCCGCGCGCGCTTGCGGAGCTCTTCGATGGTCGCAGCCAGCTGCTCATCTACCACTTCATGTTCGGCCCGAGCTACCAGGCTGGCTGCCCGGTCAACTCGTCGATCGCGGACAGCGTCAACGGCCTGGTCCCGCACCTGAACGCACGCGACGTGACCATGCTCCTCGTGTCGCAGGCTCCACTCGAGAAGTTGCAGGCGTACAAGCGGCGCATGGGCTGGGGCTTGCCCTGGGTGTCGTCGGCCAACAGCGAGTTCAACCTCGACCTCGGGTATTCGATGAGCGAGGAACAAGCGCGAGGGTGGGTTGCGCAGAACCTCGGGTCCCTGCCGCCGATCGTTGACGTCAACGCCAGCGCGAGTGGCACAGACGTCGCTGGGTACCTGACCGAGAGCCCCGGCTTCAGCGCTTTCGTCCTGGAGGACGGGGTCGTCTACCAGACCTATCAGACCTGGTGGCGTGGGGTCGAGTTCCTGATGGGCTACTACCCGATCCTTGACCGGGCGCCGAAAGGCCGCGACGAGGACGATGGGTTCCAGCTCTGGATCCGCCGCCATGACGAGTACGACAGCCACTGAAACCACGAACACGCAAGGGAAAGAGGAAGTTCGTCTCAGGGCCGCGCCATACACCCGCTCAGCCATACGCGCCGAGCCTGGCCTGACGCCCAAGAGGACGGGCGCGGGACACCCATTGAGCCCGCGGTCGGCGAATACCCGTCCGAGTCTCTCAAGCATCGGCGTCGTGGGAGTGAACTCGCCCATCATTCGGGTCGTTCGGCTCTTTGCCGTTGGCCGGCCCCGACGGAGGCTGGGGCAAGGTCAGCCAGCCCGATCGAATGTCAGGACATAGCTGACGCCCTGAGACGTGGTCAGGGCATCAGACTCTCGAGATCGAACCGGCAGTCAATCCTCCCACGCACGATCTCCTCGGTTTCTGGGTCACCCGGCGGGTCGTCCTGCCTCCACGTCGCGAGGAGTCAGGTGCCCATTTGCGGAAGAATCAGGTGCTCATCGGGATGGTTCGAGCACGATTCGCGGGCACCTGACCACCTGGTAGGTGCGCTTGACGATGGACATCCACCTGGCGGGGGAGGAGACCACAACCGGCAGCGGTCCGGTGGTCCGCCAGCCACAATATCTTGTGGTGTTGGCTGGCGAGGAAGGATTCGAACCTTCGATCTCCTGATCCAGAGTCAGGTGACCTATTTTCGCGATTCCTCGCCCGTCGTGAGCACGAAACCCACCGATTTCTGCCCCGAATGTTACCGAGTCAGGTTCCCTGTCGCAAACGTGGTCAGGTGGCCACAGGCGGGTCACCTGACTCGCCACTCCGATCACAGGTCGCATGCCCGACAGGATTTGAGCGCGCGGATGCCATATATATTCCCATGCCGATCGAGGGGTCCGGAGACTGGCTGACGTCGAGCAAAAGCGCCTGATCCAGGCTGGTTGCTGACCCGTGTGCGTCGTTGGTGAGACTCTCATGGCTTGCGGCCCGTGATCCCAGCGCCGACGGTCCCGAAGTCGGCGGCATTGGAATGCTGCGGCGCCCCGTCGAACACATCGGCCCCGCGC
>CAYLSK010000133.1:0-7896 GCA_964385975.1 uncultured Anaerolineaceae bacterium
ACCGCCGGCTTCCTCGCCCCGTGGGATGGCCCGGCCGCCATCGTGTTCGCCGACGGCCGGCGGGTCGGCGCGCTCGTTGATCGCAATGGGTTGCGGCCTGCCGCGTTCTCGGTGACCCGCGACCAGATGGTCTCGGTCGCGTCGGAGGCCGGTGCTGTTCCGTTCAGCGCTGCCGAGACGGTCCGCCGCGGCCGATTGGGACCGGGTCAGCTGCTGCTCGTGGAGCCTGCCCGCCACGCGATCATGGAGGACGCCGATGCCAAGCACCGCGTCCTGCGCGGGCTGGCGATCCACGATGCGCCCCGGCCCGTCCACGAGGATCGCCTCGAGGCCGTGATTCCCGAACACGACGCCCGGACCCCACACGCCCTTCGCCACCTGGCCGGCCTCGACGCCGAGCGCGCCCGGCTGGACATCAAGACCATGGCCCTCGAAGGCCACGAGCCGCTGTGGAGCATGGGCGACGACACGCCGACCCCCGGACGTGGCCGGCTCGACCGACCGGTCGCCGACCACCTCCGCCAGGCGTTCGCCCAGGTGACCAATCCGGCGATCGATCCGGAGCGGGAGCGGGTGGTGATGGATCTCCGGGTCGAGCTCGGTCGACGCCCAGCGCTGCTCGGCGGCATGCCCCGGGCGCCGCGAACCGCGCGTCTTCAGCGCCCGATCGTGGCCGACCTCGACGGCCTGCTCGACGCCGTGCGCCGCAGCGGGGCGACGGTCCGAACGCTCGATGCCACGTGGGATCCGAGCGCCGGCCCGGCCGGCCTCGGGGCCGCCCTCGATCGACTCGCCCGCGACGCGGTCGCCCTCTCGCAGCGCGGCGCGGCGCTTCTCGTGGTGACCGATCGCGGCTGGTCGATGGACCGCCTCGCGATCCCGTCGATCCTCGCGACCGGGGCGGTCCACACGGCCCTGACCACGGCCGGCCTGCGCGGCCGGACGGACATCGCGGTCAGCGCGGTCGATGTCTTCGACGTCCACGCGATGGCCATGCTCCTCGCGGTGGGTGCCACCGCCGTTCAGCCGCGCCTGGCGATCGAGCTTGCGGCCGAGCTCGCCGGCTCGCGCGGCGCCGAGGAGAAGACGCCGCTCAACACGGTCGGGGCCCTCCTCGATGCCTTCGAGGCGGGATTGCGCAAAACCCTCGCTCGGATGGGAATCAGCGCTGTCTCGTCGTATATCGGCGGCGCCCTGATCGACGTCGTCGATCTCGACCCGTCCGTCGTCGCCCGCTGCTTCCCGACCGCCGCGGCCTGGCCCGGCCGAACCACCCTCGACGACCTGGCCGCGCGGCAGATTCGCCATCGTACTGCCGCGCTCGCCATCCCGGAACCGGTGGCCGGGCGCGAACCGCGCCTTCCGGATCCCGGGTTCGCCCGATTCCGGGCCGATGGTGAGGCGCATCTGTTCTCGCCTCGGATCGCCGGCGAGATCACGCTCCTGGCAGTGGGCGGACCCGACGGCATCGCGACGGGCGACCTCGATGCACAGCTGGCCCGCTACCGGGCGGCGCTGGCTCGTCCCGCGACGGACCGCGCGGTGCCGCGCGACGAGTTACGGGTCCGTCACGCTCGAACGCCGGTCCCGCTCGCCGAGGTCGAGGACGCTCCGTCCATCGTCCGCCGCTTCGTCGTCTCGGCGATGAGCGTTGGCGCCCTGAGCCCCGAGGCCCATCAGGCCCTGACGATCGGCATCCAGCGGGCCGGCGGCGCCGCCAACACCGGCGAGGGCGGCGAAGATCCGGCCTGGTACACGCCAGGGCCGGATGGTCGTCGCCACGACGCCCGGATCAAGCAGGTCGCCTCGGCGCGCTTCGGGGTCACGGCCGCCTATCTCGCCCGGGCCGACCAGCTCGAGATCAAGATCGCCCAGGGCTCCAAGCCAGGCGAGGGCGGTCAGCTGCCCGGTCGAAAGGCCACCGCCTACATCGCGGCCCTGCGGCGCGGGCAGCCAGGCCAGAGCTACATCAGCCCACCGCCGCACCATGACATCTACTCGATCGAGGATCTCGCCCAATTGATCGCCGATCTGCGGGCGATCAACCCGGGCGCACGGATCGGCGTCAAGCTGGTCGCCGGGCGCGGGGTTGGGACCATCGCAGCGGGCGTGGCCAAGGCCGGCGCCTCGTACATCCACCTGTCCGGACACGCCGGCGGGACCGGTGCGTCGCCACTGTCGTCGATCAAGCACGTTGGGGCTCCGTGGGAATTGGGCCTGGCGGAGGTCCATCAGGTCCTCCTGCGCAACGACCTGCGCGATCGCGTCGTCATCCGGGCCGACGGCGGGCTGCAGACCGGCCGAGACCTGCTCGTGGCCGCGCTCCTGGGCGCCGAGGAGTTCGCCTTCGGGACAGCCGCGCTCGTGGCCCTTGGGTGCGACATGGCCCGCCAATGCCATCTCGACACCTGTCCCACCGGGATTGCCACCCAGCGCGAGGATCTGCGGGCCAAATTCACGGGCACGCCCGAGATGGTCGTGCGCTTCTTCACCGCGATCGCCGAGGACCTGCGCCGCGAGCTCTCGCTGGCCGGCGCTCGATCTGTCGGCGAGATCGTCGGCGAGAGCAAGCGGCTTCTGCGTCCCTTGCCGGCCGCCCGGGCCGAGCTGGCATCGGTGATCGGCGCGGGCTCGTGGCCCGCCGGCGCCGCCCGGCGTGCCGACCCGGCGAGTGCCGGTTGCGAGATCCGGCGTGCCCCGGCTTCCTCGCTGGAGGCCGCGATCGCCGCCACCTTCCGCGGGCAGGGGCCGGTCACCGCGGGGGGACTCCGGTTGTCGACCGCGGATCGCTCGTTCGGGGCGAGCTTGACCGGAGCGCTGGAGCGTGGCGAGCTGCACGGCCCGGTTCGGCTGGAGCTTCGCGGCGCCGCCGGCCAGTCGTTCGGTGCGTTCGCGGGGCCGGGCGTCGAGCTGCGACTCACCGGCCAGGCCAACGATTACGTGGCGAAGGGCCTCTCGGGTGGCCGGATCACGGTCACGCCGGAACCGGATCTCGGCACCTCCGCATCATCGGAGGCCATCGCCGGCAACACGGTCCTGTACGGCGCGACCGCCGGCCGGCTCCATCTCGTCGGCCGGGCGGGCATGCGTTTCGCGATTCGCAACAGCGGCGCCGAGGCAGTCGTCGAGGGGATCGGGCCGCATGGGTGCGAGTACATGACCGGCGGCACGGTGGTGGTCCTGGGCCCGGTCGGCGGGAACTTTGGGGCCGGAATGACCGGTGGTCGCGCCTATCTCTACGACCCGACGGGGCGCCACGCGGCTGCCCTCGACGAGCGGAGCGTGGCCGCGATTCGGCTCGGGACGGCGCTGGCGGAACGGCCGGACGGCCAGACTCGACTGATGGAGCTGGTGCGCCTCCTTGAGGCGCAGCGAGCGGCCGGCTCCAAGCTCGCCGACCGGCTGCTCCGCGAGGCGGACCTGCCGGCCGCGTTCTGGCTCGTCGAACCGATCGGCCTGCCGGCCGCGGTCGAGGTCGCCGTTCCGCAACCGGACCGCAACCCAGCCGTTTCCGTTTCGACGCCGACGCAGGACCTGGGGGTCCCTATCCTCGATCGATGATCCACCCGTCGGATCCAGAGATTCGCCCGACCGCTGTCCGCGACGGTCGCCAGGCGCCGGTGACCTGTGCGGCCTGTGGCTGTCGCCTGACCCCGGCCCGCGATGCGTTCGTCCACTTCGAGGGATTCGGTGGTCGCGACGCCCGGGGCTGCAGGATCGACTGCGCCGAGGCGATGCACGACGCCGGCGGTCGACCGATCGCCCTCGCCGTCTGACCGAGCCGACCCGTCCGGCCGTCGCGGCCGGAACCCTCAGGCGCGTCGATCCTCGTCGGCCACGATCCGGTAACCCACGCCGCGGACGGCGACGACCTGTGGTCCGCCGGCCGCCTGGACCTTGGAGCGAAGGCGGGCGAGGTGAGGCTTCAACCAGAGCAGATCCGGATCCGGCTCGGCCGGCCAGCCCGAGCGCGCCAGCTGCAGGTGGGGAACGATGTCGCCGCCGGCGCGGACAAGCGCTTCGAGCAGCCGGAACTCGGTTGGCGTGAGGGCCAGGGCAACGTCGCCGACCCGCGCCTCATGACGGCCGGGTTCCACCACGAGATCGCCGGCAGTCAGTGGGCCGCCGCCGGGGCTCCCCGGGGCCGTCGACCGATCCACCCGGCGCATGATCGCGTTGATGCGAGCGAGCAGCTCGCCCTTGCCGAACGGTTTCGTCAGGTAGTCGTCCGCTCCGATCCCGAGCGCTCGAACCTTGGCCGCCTCGCCGCTTTCGCCCGAAACCACCAGGATCGGTGCTGGACCGACCGCCCGCATCTGGCCGGCCACGCTGAAGCCGTCCGGTCCGGGCATGGCCAGGTCCAGCAGGACCAGGTCGGGGTGCTCCTCGCGGAAGCGCTTGACGGCGGTCAAGCCGTCGTAGGCGGTGATGACTTGGTGTCCTTCGGTGCCCACGAGCGCGGTGATGGCCCCCACCATCGCCGGGTCGTCGTCGACGACGAGGATGCGCAGGGGCCGGCTGGACATGGTGATCATGATCCTCGCTCTTGCAAGTCAGATGGCAACGGCGGCCGGGAGGGCGACGACGAACCGGGCCCCGTGCGGGCGCGCCGGTTCGCACCAGAGTCGAGCCCCCATCGATTCCCCGAGCCGTTTGGCCGCATAGAGTCCAATGCCCGAACCTCGGGCGGTGTGCGTATCGCGGCGCGCATATGGCTCGAAAATCCGCTCACGCCATTCGTCGGGGATGCCCGGACCCTCGTCCGAGACGCCCAGCTGGACCACGCCTTCGTGGAGCGCCCAGTCGATCCGGATGGCCGTGTCCGGCGGGGCGTACTTGACGGCGTTCTCGACCAGGTGCTCCACGATCTGCCGCAGGCGGGGCGGATCGGCCAGGCCGTGGAGCCGGACGCTCGGCATGATCTCGACGCGATGGCGCTCCAGGATGGGCCGCAGCGACGCAACGACCTCGGCCACGAGCCCACCGAGGTCGACCGGCGTGACTGCCGCCGGGCCCTCGGGCACGACCCGGACCGACGCCAGGATGGAATCGACCAGGCGGTCCAGCCGTTCGATTTGCTCGAGGGTCGCGCGGTGCCAGGCCGCCCGCGTCTGGCGGCGGGTCAGGTCGCGCGAGACGCCGCCGCGCAGCGGTGGCTCATCGGCCAGCAGATCCGTGTACGCGCGGACCACCGCGAGCGGGGTCCGCAGCTCGTGGGTGACCAGCGCGATCAGCTCGCTGCGCGCTTCGTCGATGGCCTTGAGCGCTTCGACCCTGGCCTCGGCTTCGGTCTGCTGGCGGCCCTTCTCGATGATCCCAGCCAGCAGGTCGGCGACCGCTCCGAGCTGGGCCACGTCGGCCTCGCTGAAGTCGCGCTGCTGTTCGGTCTGTACGTTGAGGACGCCGACGATCTGGTCGTGCCAGCTCAGCGGCACGGACAGCATGGACGCGACGAAGCGGCGCTGGTCGATCCCGCGGACCCACAGGAAGCGCGGGTCCGCCTTGACGTCCGGAATGACGAGCGGTCGCCGGTCGGCTGCCACTCGACCGGTGACGCCCTCCCCGAACGGGACGCGGGCGCGCCCGATCTGGAATCGATCCAGCCCGTTGGTGGCCGCAAGGGTCAGGTACGCTCCGTCGCGATCGAGCAGGTAGAGCGAGGAGACGTCGGCGTGGAGCACATCGCGCGTCCGATCCACGACCGTCTCGAGGAGCTCGTCCCAGGTCTGCGCGGTGGTCACCAGGCGGGCAACCTCGTGAAGGAAGCGGAGCTGCTCGAGCTGGTCGGCGGCGCTCGGAGGGGGCGACATCGGGGGCGCCGACGGATGCGCGGGCTGGCGCACCGGATCTGGCGTGCGGGCCGGGGTCGTGCTCGAGCGAAGGGTCGTCACGGCGATCACCATACAAGCCTACGGAAGGTTGCCGGTCAGAACGGTTGCGGCCAGGTGGCGGCTGGGGCACGGAACGGTCGAGCCGGGGTGGTCTCGTGACCCAACGGCAACCGTCGCCCGCGGTCGCTGCCGAACCGGGCGGGATCGGGACGGCGGGAGCCCGAGACCCGCTCGCGGTCGAGGTCCGACTGCTCGGCGCGCTGCTCGGCCAGGTCATCTCGGAACAGGCAGGGCCCGAGCTGTTCGCCCTCGTCGAGCGGATCCGCCGTCGGGCCATCGCTCTGCGTCGCGACGACGATCCGCTGGAGCGCGCCCGCCTCGACGACGACCTGCGCGATCTGGATCTCGGCTCGGCCGAGGCCGTCATCGGCGCGTTCGGGCTCTACTTCGCGTTGGTCAACCTGGCCGAGGCGCACGGTCGGGTGCGGGCCCTCCGCCGGCGCGAGCGCGCCGCACGCGACGGCGTCCTCGACGATTCGATCGCCGATGCGATCGGGCAGCTTCGCCGACTCGGTCGGACGGAGGCCGAGCTCGAAGCGGCGGTCGCCCGCCTCGCCGTCTCCCCGGTCCTGACCGCGCACCCGACGGAGGCCCGGCGCCGGACCGTGCTCGTCGCCCTCCGCCGTTGCGGCGCGCTCCTCGAGCGGCTCGACGATCCCCGCCTGACACCGTCGCAGGATCGCGACGTTCGCCGCCGACTCCGCGAGGAGATCACCCTGCTATGGCGGACTTCGGACCTGCGCCTGGTCGCTCCGACGCCGCTCGACGAAGTGCGCACCGCGATGGCCTTCTTCGATGCCACCCTGTTCACGCTGGCGCCGCGCCTCTATCGAGCGCTGGACGCGGCGCTCGACTCGGCCCCCGGGCGGACGCTGGCCCCGGCCTCCGACTCCGGCCGGAGCGGGACCCGGCCGCCGCTGAGCGGACCCTTCCTTCATTGGGGCAGCTGGATCGGCGGTGACCGTGACGGCAATCCGCAGGTGACCGCCGAGATCACCGAGAAGACCCTGCGCATCCATGCCGATCACGTCCTGCGCGGCTTCGAGGCCGTCGCCACGCGCCTGATGCAGACGGTCGCGGCGGCGACCTCCGCGGATCGCGTCGCACGGCCGCTCGCGTCGCGCCTCGCCCGCGATGCGGAAGACCTGCCCGAGACCGATCGTCAGCTGCGCCGCCGCTTCCCCGACGAGCCCTACCGGCAGCGCTTCGGATTCATCGCCGAGCGGCTGCGCCGGACCCGGGCCGCGCTCACGGGCGCAGCCGCACCGCTGAGCGGACGCTACGGCGGTCCGGCGGACCTGGACGCGGAGCTCGTCGAGATCCAGGAGGCGCTCGTCGCCGACGGCCTGGCCCGGGTGGCCTGGGGCGAGGTTGCCGAGCTGCGCTGGCAGCTCGGGACATTCGGCTTCCATCTCGCCTCCCTGGAGATCCGTCAGCACTCAACGGTCCATGCCGCTGCGCTTGCCGCAATCCGGGCCGGCCAGTCGCCCTCGACCGAGGTCGCTCCGGGCGTGAGCCTGGGCGAGGTGCTCGCGACCTTCCGGGGGATGGCGGCGGCCCAGGCGCGTCACGGGATCGAAGCATGCCGGCGCTACGTCGTCAGCTTCACCGCATCGGCCATGGACGTCGCCGATCTCCTCGAGCTGGCTCGACTTGCGATGGCGGACGACGGCGCAGGCGCCTCGCCGACCCTGGATGTCGTGCCGTTGCTCGAGACGAGTGCGGCGCTCGAGGGTGCTGGGCGGATCCTGGCCGCCCTGCTCGACGATCCGGGCTACCGCGACAGGATCAGATCGCGCGGCGATCGGCAGGAGGTGATGCTCGGATACTCGGATTCCAACAAGGAGCTGGGGTTTCTCGCCGGGGCGTGGATGCTCCAGCAGGCCCAGGCCGCGATGGTCGAGGTGGCCCGTTCTCGTGGCGTCGAGCTGACCGTCTTCCACGGCCGGGGCGGCGCGATCGGTCGCGGCGGGGGCCCGACGAATCGGGCGATCCTGGGTCTCGC
>CAYLSK010000134.1:0-7855 GCA_964385975.1 uncultured Anaerolineaceae bacterium
CCGTTGCCGGGTAGAGCGCCTGGTACGCGTCGAACAGGCGGTCGTAGACGGGCGCGAGCTCGCGGCGCGGCTCGATCCGAGCCTCGATCCGGGTCATGGCGGCGATCGCGGTTCGCAGATCGGGATGCTCGCCGATCCCGACCGCGCCGAGGATGGCCGAACCGAGCAGCGCCGTGTCCAGGACCCCCGGCACGGCGATCGGGAAGCCGGTCACGTCGGCCTTCACCGCGTTCCAGAAGGCACTTCGAGCCGGCCCACCGCAGACCCGCATGTCGGTCACCCGGACGCCTGCGGCAAGCATCGGGGCGGCCACGTGGCGGATGGCCAGGGCCGACGCCTCCACGATCGCCCGGCAGATGTGGGCGCGACCGTGTCCCAGGGTCAGGCCGGCGAGAACGCCGCGGGCCTCCGGATCCCAGATCGGCGAGCGCTCGCCGGCGAGGTACGGCAGGAAGACGAGTCCGTCGGCGCCGGGCGGCGTCTCAGCAGCCTCTCCGAGCAGGGCGCCGACGCCGATCGTGTCGACCAGCACCTGGTCGCGATACCAGTCGAGCGCACGACCGGTCGCGGCCATCGCGGCGCCCACGCTGAATCGTCCGGCGAGTGGCGCCGGGGTCACGAACGCGCCGGGCACCTCGAGCGGCCGATCCCAGTAGACGCCGAACCCACCGGCCGACCCGCCGGGATCGTAGGCGTCGCCGGGCTCGAGCAGGCCGGCCCCGAGGTAGCTCGCGAAGGCATCCACGGTCCCGCCGATGACCGGTGTGCCCGGGCGGAGGCCGAGGGCGTCGGCGGCGGTCTCGGTCAGGGTGCCCACCACGTCGCCGGTCCGGACGATCCGCGGCAGACGGTCGGCCGGGATGCCGACGAGGTTGACCCGTCCGGGATCCGGCACCAGCTGGTCCGGCACGAGCGGGGCCGCGGCTTCCCCAGTCAACCGGAACGCCAGCCACTCCCAGGTCGCCAGGTACCAGGAGGTCGCGGTGGCGACCTCGGGCTCGTGACGTTCCACCCAGAGCGCTGCCGGCAGCCCGCCCAACGCCCAGCCGCGAACGTCGGTCGCCGCGGCCAGCTCCTCTGCCTCCGCGCTCGCGCGCGAGTCGAGGAAGGTGATCGCCGGTCGGGTGGCCTCGCCACGACGATCGACGGCGGCGAGGGTGGGTCCATGCCCGTCCACCCCGATCGCGAGGATCTCGCCCATCTCCGAGACACGCAGGGCCCGGACCGCCGAGACGACCGCCGACCACCACGCCCCGGGGTCCTGTTCCGCCCAGCCGTGGCCGCCGCGCCGGTCCAATGCATAGCCGCTGCGAGCCAGGGCGAGCAGCCGCCCGTCCAGGGTCACGAGGCCGGCCTTGACCTCAGCGGTCCCGAGGTCCAGGCCCAGGATCGCCGGCTCGCGGACGCTCATCGTGGCTGGCCGCCATGCGGGGCGAGCGTTGCCTCGTCGAGGGCCACGACCGCTTCTGCCGTCGCGACGTCGGTGACCAGCGTTCGCACGACCCCGGCCCGCAGCGCGCCCAGGATCGGGCGGACCTTGGCTTCGCCGGCGGCCACCCCGATCGCCGCCGGGACCCGAGCCAGCCGCCGCGCATCGAAGGCGATGACTCGGTCGCGCAGTGCCGGGCAAACGAACCGTCCATCCAGATCGAACGGCGCGACGAGCACCTCGCCGACGGCATCGGCCGCCTCGAGCTGACGCTCCACTGGCTCGCCGACCAGCGAGACGCTCCAGGCGGGACCGCCGATCCCGAACAGTGCCACATCGAGGCGATCCCACAGATCCGTGATGGCCCGGACGCCGGCGTGCGCGACCAGGGCGGTCTTCGTCGCCGCATCGTCGACGAGGCCAGGGGCCATCAGACCGCGAACCTGCCCGCCGAGCGCCTCGGCGACCCGACGATAGGGCTCGCGCTCCTGCCCGGTCGACCAGAAGCCGCCGCACAGCGGGACAACGGTGACCGCCACCGGGGTCGCCGAATCCTCGAGCGCGTCGGCTGCGGCAGAGACGGACGCACCGTCGCCGATCCCGACCGTCGCTCCGGGCCGCACGGCGGAGCGCAGGACCTCGGCGGCAAGCCGGCCAACCATCCGACGGGTCAGATCCTCGGGTCCCGCGATCGTCGGTGCGAGATGCACCTGATCGAGGCCGTAGCGGCGCCGGAGGGCGTCGCCGGCCGGGCTCTCGACCGCGGTCGTGTCCACGATCCGGATCTCCACGATTCCCTCGGCGCGGGCACGCTTCAGCAGGCGCGAGACCTGCGGCCGGGTGACGCCGAGCAGCTTTGCAATGGCGTTCTGGGTCTCGCCCAGCTCGTAATAGAGACGGCTGGCGCGGACGAGCTGTTCGAGGTCGCTCATCGGGTGGCAGGTCCGGGCACGTTTGTACTTGTCAGATGTGCAATCACGACCTGGGCATCATCCGGGCCAGGGCCCGGGTCTGTCAAGCTCGCTGGGCGCCTACCATCGCGGCGTTAGCGTGCGCGACGACACGGGCCGATCCCGGCGGGGACGTCACACGTTCGTCTCACCATCGTCACGTGCGCCAAGCATCCTGCGGCAATCGACCCGGTTCGCCCAGGAGGATCCCATGTCCGGTTTCTCATATCGCTCCCGACCGCTCGCGAACGTCCTCGTCGGCGTCGCCCTCGCGACGATCGTGGTGGCAGGGTGCACGCAGGGCAGTGGCGCGACCACAGCCCCATCGGCCGCCGCCGCCGCGTCAGCACTCACGACCCAGGTCATGGGCAAGGGCGTGCTCCACGATGTTGACGGGACGGCGTCGGGAGAGGCACAGCTCGTCGTCAAGCCCGAGGGCAGCTACGAAGTCGTCCTCGAAAGCTTCAAGACCGGGTCGATCGCCCACACGAACGTGGTCCTTGTTTCGAACAGCGACGTCACCGCCACCGGCGACATCGACAAGTCAAAGCTGCTCGATCTCGGCCCACTCAAGGCGGCCGAGGGTATGCAGGACTTCCGGATTCCCGCCGAGATGGCATCAACGGTGATGGAGGGCTATCACACGGTCGTGATCTGGGACACCGAAATGGCCCACGCCGTCGCGGCGGCGCCCTTGAAGTGAGAACCTCAATCGAACGCCCGGTGATGCTGTCATCGGCCGCTCGCGCTTCGCTCGAATCGGAGATAGGCCGCGCCGCGCGCGTCGACGTACGTCGCCTCGGCGGTCTCGACGACTCGTAGCACTACGCCGTCACAGGCCGGACAGCGAAGGACCATCCCGGGCCCGCGCACATAGGCGCGAAGGGCGCCAACCGGGTTCACCGCGCCGCAACTGGCGCATCGACCGGGTACCGCAGTGACGTCTTGGGCGAACACCATCGCGAGCGTGCCCGCCGCCGCGTTGCCGTCCACCATCAGGTCTGAGCTCGGATCCATCGTCATGCGTTCGTCCACCTGGCTCTCCTCGGTATGGTTGCCGTTCACGTCCCGGTCGGCCCAAAGCGCTCGGTCCGAATCCGCTCGGGTGGCAAGCCCAGGCGGACGAGGGCGTTCGCGGACGTCTCGACGAGCGCCGTGGGTCCACAGATGTACACGCGAGCTCTGACTCCCAGCGGCTCGATGACCTCGGCGAGCATCCGATCGTCGATCCGACGCGCGTAACCGGTCCAGCCGGGGGGCTGCTGGCGGGTCAGGGTGTGGGCGACCCCGAACCCGTCGCCGACTGACCCCAACCGGTCGAGCTCTTCGCGATAGATGACCTCGCTTGAGCTGCGTGAGCTGAACAGGAGCCTGGTTGGGACGGTTGCGCCGGCGCTGGCCCGATGACGCACCATCGCCATCAGCGGGACCACACCCGACCCTCCGGCAACGAGGAAGAGCGATCCGTCGAGTGAGGCATCCCAGACAAAATAGCCGCCGATGGGCCCACGAACCTCGAGTCGGTCGCCCGCAACAAGGTCGTCATGGAGGAAGGGCGAGACCTCCCCACCGGCGATCCGTTCCACGGTGATGTCGATCTCGCCGCGTCGTTCTGGCTGCGACGCGATCGAGTAGGAGCGCTCCACGCTGTAGCCGTCCTCCGCGGTCAGACGAAGATCGACGTGCTGGCCCGGTCGGTGGTCATCCCACGAGGGGAGAGCCAGAGTGAACGTGCGGACGGAGGGCGTTTCTTCGCGGACCGCAGTGACGGTCGCGAGCTGCCAGTCGATCGGTCGAGCCATCGTCGTTCGTGGTCTTCGTCAGTCGCCGCTGTAGCGCTCTTCGCGCCACGGGTCACCGCGGTTGTTGTAACCCAGGGACTCCCAGAACCCGGGCTCATCCTCCGACTGGAGCCGGAGTCCCCGGACCCACTTGGCGCTCTTCCAGAGATAGCGAGCCGGGACGACAAGCCGGGCTGGTCCGCCGTGCTCTGGCGAGAAGGGACGACCATCGTATTCGTAGGCAATGAAGGCCTGGCCGTTGAGGACGTCGCTGAGTGGGAGGTTTGTCGTGTATCCGCCATCCGCCCAGGCGACGACGTAAGCGGCGACCGGATCGAGCTCCACGTGCTCGAGGAGGGTGTCGATGCTGATGCCACGCCAACGCGTGTCGAGCTTGGTCCACTTCGTCACGCAGCTGATGTCGACGGTCCACTCTCGAGCAGGGAGGGCCATCAGCTCGTCCCAGCTCCAGGTCTTTGGCTCACCAACGAGGCCCTCGATGCCAAACGACCAGCGATCGAGTGGCGTTCGCGGCGTCGGTCCGGCCGACAGGACCGGGAAGTCGGTCGTCCGGTACTGGCCAGGCGGGATGCGTGAAGCGACATCGACGTCCCCTCCGCCCACCCCGGCGCGGCGCCCTGTGAAGCCCCGCGTAACGAAACGTTCGGTCATCATGTCCTCCCGAGAGCTGCACCAGGGTTCGGATCGGAGCAGGCCGAGCGCCTTGCCCACGAAGCGCCATTGGCACTCAGTCAAACGGCGGCCACAACTGTTACATCGCCTGGTGGGCGCGCTGCGACCGCCAACGGCAGCAGCAGGCCGTACACCCCCGCGGCGAGTATCGCCCCGGCATGGCGGATGGCCGGGCGCGCGATCACTGGCCGAGCGCCTGGCGAGCCGCCGCGGCGCCGAGAGGGTCGAATGCGGGGTTCAGGGCCAGGGCATCTCGGAGGTGGGCCTGACCGTCCGCCGCACGGCCGAGGGCGAGCTCGATCATGCCGAGGTGGTACAGCAGCTTGGGATCCTGCGTGCCAAGAGACACGGCCTGTTGGGCGGGCGCCAGCGCCGGCGCGGCCTGACCGTCGTTGTACAGGGCCCACGCGGCGGCGTCGTACCCGTAGATGTCCTTGCGTATCACGAGCTCAGCGCCGGCGATTTCGACCGCGTGTGGAGTGTCGCGATGGTGCGTCGCCTGAAACAGGGCGATCTCTCGATTGAACACCTGCGCCTGGATCTCGTTGAGCTTCGCAATGAAATCGACCGCCTTGTATTGCCTCTCGGCGCCTGCCTGGTCGCCTCTGACCGCGTACAGGTCGCCCAGATAGGCCAGCAGCTCCGGCTTCGGGATGATCGCCACCGCCGCCTGGAAGAAGCCAATGGCGCCCCCGACATCGCCCCGGGCGAATGCGACGCGGCCGCGACCGGACAGAGCCAGGTAGTAGTTCGGGAGGATGCCGAGCGCTGATTCGTATTCTCGCTCGGCCCCGTCGACATCGCCCTTGTTGAAGCGGTATTCCCCAGCCGAGTAGTGGTAGAACGCCTGCTCCTCAGACGATCCATTGAGGTTGGCGGCGGACTGCGCTGCGTCATCGAGGATCTGGATCGCCTGATCCGTCTTTCCGGTCAGGAACGCAATGCGCGCCAAGCGGCTCTCAACGCTCGGACCGTCGGCCTTCTGGCGAAGGGTCTGGAATGCGGCCCGGGCAGTGTCCAGGTCGCCGATTTCGAGGCTCGCGTCGCCGATGACGGCGACGGCGCCGATCGCCCGCAGGTCAGTCTGGAGGATCAGCTTCCCCTGAGCGATCGCATCGGTCCACTGGTGGAGCGTCACCAGATTGACCGCCAAGCCGGACCGGGCGGCGACATTGCCGGGAAAGAGCTGGACGGCTTTCTGGAAGGCCTGGGTCGCCAGTGCGTACTGCGCGATATCGCCGGTCTCGCGGCCCTTCAGCGCGAAGAGCTCGCCGAGGTACTGGTATTGGGTGTCGCTGTTGGGGTTGGCCTTGATTCGCTCCTGCCAGAACGAAATCCGGCTCTCCGTATCGGTGGTGTCGATTGCGCCGATCGCCGTACCTGCCGCGGGTAGATCCGGCTGCGTAACAGGGTCCTGGACGATCGCCGTTACAGGCCGACTCGGTTGACCGTTCGCGCCATTGAGGGCTCCGAGCCCATAGCTCAGAAGAGCGACGACCACCGCGCCGATCGGGAGAAGCAAGTAGCGGTTCTTGGGCACGATCCTGCCTTCTGGTATCGATTCCGAGCTGAAGCGAGAAAGCTGCACCCGGGGCCCTGGCGTAGCCGGGACCCCGGGTATTGGCGCCTAGTTGGGCGCGCCTTCGAACGGGAAGCTGCTGGAGAACGTGGAATCGTTGCCGATGCAGTCGCTGGCGCCGGGGGTGTTGGCCCCGACTGCGAGCAGCGCGTCGATGACGTCGTCGCGCAGCCGGCGACCGTTGAGGAAGCCGCTGGTATCGCCCGTCTTGTAGGTGAGTAGGTCCGGCACGAGGGCGTCGGCCCAGCCTGAGGCCTCCGCGTCGGTGTACGGATGGGTGAATAGGGTGCCGCTCACGTACTTGAGGGTTGCGATGACATTGGCCTTGAAGCCAAGGCCCGTCTGCTCGCTCGGCAAGGTACGGTTGAACAACTCCTTGACGGAGTTGAACGAGGCCTCGCCGGCGACGAGGTGGTTGTTGAAAACGGTATTGATGCCCGGCCGGCCCATCTGGTCGACCTGGACCCATTGCCCGCCCTTTCGGATCTTCGTGTTGGCAGAGACGCCAACGGTCTTGCCGGTGCCGCCGATGTCGGAGTTCGGCACCAGCAGGACGATCGAGCTGACGTTGAGGCCCTTGAAGAAATCGACCTTGTTGGCATCACAGAGCATCCGGCCGTTCGCGGCGCCCAGGATGTTGCCCTTGAATGCATCGAGGTCGAAGAAGAATGGGTCGTCCCGGAGGCCGGCCCAGACCTTGGCCCCGCCACCCAGGTTGATCGTCTTGCCCGTGGTGCCGCTGCCCCACAGCGCGCCGTTGCGCCAGATCGTGACGGTCTGCTGGCCGCCAGACGGCGCCCCGAAGCGAAGGTAATAGGTCACGTCTGGGCTGGCGTCAGCGTTGGTGTCGACGGTGATGTAGTACTGGACGCCGCTGCCGAAATAGACGGTGGAATTCGCCAGAGCCCCGGCGCCCGGGTTCACGTTGGCGATCAGCACACTCTGGGTCTTGTTGCTTGTGCTGTATGCGTAGACGTCGGTGAGGTCGGCTGCTCCCATCGAGCTCACGGTTGGTGAGTCGAGGTGGTCAGCCGCGCCCACCCCAAGCGGCGCCAGTCCGATGGCCAGGATGACAGCGGCCGTCGCGGTCCACGCGAGGCGGCGTATCAATTGTTTGGGCACGAAGTCTCCTCCTTGTTGGGAAACCTGTTGGGAAACGCTAAGAAAAAACCGGGCGGGGCCATTCCGCGCCGGATGGCCACTCGTTCGAGTTCGGCACCTCCTCCCCGCAGGGTTCTCGCCCTCTGATCGCGCAGAACGTCCCGTTTCGCACATGCCCGGGGTGAGCACGCGATGTTGGTTCGCTGGCTCGGCAGCCACGGATGATTCCGACGTCGGGTCAGGTCCTCGCGAGCCGAATCGCCTCCGCGCGCTCGATCGGGTCAAGCGCCGGCCCGCTGGCAATGGCACCCTCGAGGAGCGA
>CAYLSK010000135.1:0-7753 GCA_964385975.1 uncultured Anaerolineaceae bacterium
CTGGCGAGTTCCTGGCGCCCCAGATGTACTTCTTCCGGCCGGCGCCTGGCTGGAGTCAATACCGGACCCCGATCGACGGCTACTACCAGTGCGGCTCGGGCACCCACCCAGGCGGCTGCGTCATGGGCGCCCCAGGCAAGCTCGCCGCGCAACGGATTCTCAAGGACCTGGGCATGGCCTGATCGTTCCGCACGCGCGTCCGGGTTATACTTGCGGCCCCCATCACCCCGGCCCGCGAGAGGCGCTGCATGAACGCGATCACGGCCGAGGGCCTCGTCAAAGTCTATCGAACACGCAAGAACGAGGTCAGAGCCCTCGACGGACTGGACCTCGAGGTCGCCGAGGGCACCGTCGTCGGTCTGCTCGGACCCAATGGGGCGGGCAAGACCACCACGGTTCGGATCCTGGCGACCCTCCTTCGACCGGATGCGGGACACGCCACGGTCGCCGGCTTCGACGTCGTCCGCCAGGCCCAGGAGCTGCGCTCCGTCATCGGCCTGTCCGGGCAGTCCGCCGCCGTCGACGAGAATCTGACGGGCCGCGAGAACCTGACGATGTTCGGCCGGCTCTACCAGCTCCCCGCCTCCGAAGCCGCACGGCGGGCCGACGAGCTGCTCGAACAGTTCGAGCTGGCCGACGCCGCCGACCGCACGGTCAAGACCTACTCGGGTGGGATGCGTCGCCGGCTCGACCTGGGCAGCGCGCTGATCGGCAGACCAAGGCTGCTCTTCCTCGACGAACCCACGACCGGCCTCGACCCGCGCAGCCGCCTGGGCATGTGGGACGTCATTCGCGGGCTGGTCCGGGAGGGCGTGACGCTCCTGCTCACGACCCAGTATCTCGAGGAGGCGGACGAGCTGGCCGACACGATCGCTGTCGTCAACCACGGCCGGATCATTGCCCGCGGCACGGCTGACGAGCTCAAAGCGAATGTCGGTGGCGAGCGAATCGAGGTCGTGGTCCGCCACCGAACGGACATCTCGCGGGCGGCCGAGGTCCTCACTCGCGACGGTACCGGCGACACCGCCGTCGACGAGCACACGCGCAAGCTGACGGTCCCCGCGGTGGGCGGAGCTCAGAGCCTCGTCCAGGTCGTGCGCGACCTCGATGAGGCCGGCATCGTCATCGACGACATCGGGTTGCGCCGACCAACGCTCGACGAGGTCTTCCTGGTGCTGACCGGGCACAACGTCGAGTCGAGCGAGTCGGGCACAGGCGATGGGGCGAGTCCGACAGAGCGCGAGACGAGGAGGAGCACATGACGACCGCGAAACGGGGCGCACCCGTGGCTTACGGAGGCATCGGCCGAGCGGCGGTTGACGGCCTGATCGTCATGCAACGCAACCTCCGGCGCATCCCGCGGATTCCGGAGCTGGCGATCTTCGCGATCCTCCAGTCGGTCATGTTCGTCCTGCTCTTCGCGTTCGTGTTCGGTGGCGCGATCCCGCTCACGGGCTATGCGGGCCCGAACGCCTACCGCGAGTACCTGATGCCTGGGATCTTCGCCCAGACGATCGTGTTCGCCGCGGCGACGACGTCGATCGGCATGGCCGACGACGCCGGCAAGGGAATCATCGATCGCTTCCGCTCACTGCCGATGGCCCGTTCGGCAGTGCTCACCGGGCGAACCCTTTCCGACGTCGTCTACAACGGCGGAATCCTGATCGTCCTGATGCTGTCCGGCCTGGCGGTCGGCTGGACGGTGCACACCGGCATCGTTCAGCTGCTCGAGGGAGTCGCGCTCCTGCTCCTGTTTGCCTTCGCCATGTCGTGGATCGGCGTGTGGCTCGGCCTCTCGGTCCCGACCGTCGAGGTCGCCCAGCAGGTCGGCTTCACGGTGCTTTTCCCGATCACGTTCATCTCGAACATCTTCGTGCCGCCGGGCAGCCTCCCGTCGTGGCTCCAGCCTGTCGCGGACTGGAACCCGACCAGCACGTTGACGACCAGCCTCCGTGAGCTGTGGGGCAACCCGACCCTCCCGGCCTCGGACAGCTTCCCATCGCAGGAGCCGGTCCTGGTCACATTGGGTTGGGTCGTGGTGATCATCGCGATCTTCGGGCCACTTGGCGTGCGACGCTACCGAAACATGAGCCGCTGAGACCGGGCGCTCCATAGACGAAGGTGCGGCCAAGATTCCGCACGGTCCTGCCCTGTCCACAGCCCGCCAACACGTCCCGGTAAGGTTGTCCACGGCGGACCTTCGATTGCCCTCACCGAAGTTCGGCCGGCCGCGAGTTCGTGGATGCACGGCGCGCGCCGGCCCTCACAATCGAACAGATGCGAGATGATGCTGACAATCGAACGCGCGTTCGGTAAGATGCCAGAGTGACCGACCTCCCTACGATCAGCCTCTTCTCGGGCCTCAAGGCGGGGACTGGCGTGTTCGTGGACATGTGGAACGCGATCTAACGGCCGCGCCGCTGTCCTGCGGCGCGCATCCTGACGGGTCCGGGCAAGAGCGGGCGCTACGCTCCCTTCATGACCCGCGTCGCGCCGTCCCGGCGTCTCTCGATCTGGCTCTCGCGTTGGGGCGGAATCGTCCCATTGCTCGTCGCCGAGTTCATCGTCTGGCTCGGCTTCGGCGGCCTGTTGCCGGTGCTGCCGCTCTACTTCACCAGCCACGGCGTGGACCTCACGACGCTCGGCCTGGTCATCGCCGCCTGGCCAGCCGCTCGCCTGGTGGGCGAACCGGTCTTCGGCTGGCTGGCCGACCGGACCCCGCGTGTTCCGCTGATGGTCACAGGACTCCTCCTGGCCGGCGTCTTCAGCGTCCTGCCGCTAGCGCTGACTGGCCCCATCGCCTTCATCGCCTTGCGCGCGGCAGCCGGATTGGCGACGTCGATCTACGACCCGGCCGCGCGCGGCTTCCTGACCGATGCTACGCCACCGGAGCGACGGGGCGAGGCGTTCGGTCTGTATGGCGCGGCCCAGATGGGAGGCTTGCTCCTCGGGCCGGCCATCGGCGCCTTCGGGGCGGATCGCTTGGGGGGTATCGGCTTCGTCTTCATCTTCGGCGGCGTGGCGGCGATCCTGGCGGCGATCCCGATCGCGTTTCGAGCCCATGAGAGTGGGCCACGGACGCATCCCGCGCCGTCGCAGGACACGACGGAGTTTCCGCCCGACTCGCCGTCGAACGTCCGGCGTGCGGCTGCCGCGATGGCGAATCCCCGCGGCGCTAGAGCTGATCCCCGCGCTCCCATCCGGCTGATCAACCGCGGATTGATCGCGGCGCTGGTCATCAACGCCGGCGGCAACTTCGCTGCCGGGACCTACGAGGTGATCTGGAGTCTCTTCCTGCAGCGCCTCGGGGCGGGACTGGGCCTGATCGGGCTAACGTTTGCAATGTTCGGGTTGCCGATCCTGCTGTTCTCGCCGATGGCCGGTCGAATGGTGGATCGGCGTGGATCGTTCGGCTTCATCGTCATCGGCTCGATCCTGCCGGCGGCGACCGGGTTTCTCTACACGCGGCTCGTCGATCCGAACGTGGCGATCCCGCTCATCCTGATCGAGGCGACCGGCTTCGCCCTCCTCAATCCGGCGCTCTACGCGGTGGTTGCCGCCAACTCGCCGTCGGGTCGATCATCAACGGCGCAGGGGCTGTTCGGTGCGGCAGGGACGGTCGGGTTCATCACCGCGTCGCTCATCGCCGGCGTGCTCGCGGCCGTCGACATCCTGTATCCGCTCTACGTCTTCAGCGCGGTGCTGACGGGCAGCCTGATCCTCGGGTTGGTGATCGGCGGACGGCGGTTGACGGAGCGCCAGGCGACCCCGGGCGTTTGACCGAATCGGCCGCTGGGACTACCGTACGCGAGCGGGGTGGAGCAGCGGCAGCTCGTCGGGCTCATAACCCGAAGGTCGTCGGTTCGAATCCGACCCCCGCAACCAACATGTCTTCACCGTGAACCCCGGGTCCGACCGCCCGGGGTTCTTCTTTGTCCAGGACCGACCGGTCGAGACCGCTCCGCAGGACGGCGGCCCCCGGCGCGCCACGTATGATCGCCCGGTGATCCTCCCGCCGTGGCTACTCGCACTCGGGCTCGTCCTCGGCCTCTTCGTCCTCTTCCCGGCTCGACGGCTCCAACTCGCCGGATTGAGCGCCCGGGCGATCGGTCTGTACGCTCTGGCCATCTGGTTGATGGGCTTCCTGGTCGCGATCCGGCCGGCCGGGGCGCGCTTCCTGATCCCGATCCTGTTGCTGGCCTACGTTGCGCCGTTCGTGGCCGCGCCCGAGCGCGTCGGTCGCGTCCTGCGTCGCGGCCAACCACGTGATCCTCCGAGGCCGCCGATCAAGGACGTGACGCCGCGCGACGATCCGCCTGCTCCCGGCTGACCTTACCCACGGCTTACTCGCCCGTCTCGCCCGCCTGATGGCGCCACTGCAAGGTGACGGTCGGGGTCCGACAGGACCATCAATCGACCAACTCATCGCACGGAACGGAGACCAAGCCATGACCATTCCTCCCTGGCGCCTCGGCCTCGTGGCGGGCGCTCTCGTCGTCCTCGGCGCGATCGGCGCTGGCCTCGTCCAGGCCGCACCCGCCCCGGCGTCTCCGAGGGCGGACGCAGCCGCTCCGGTCGCGACCGCCGACGATGCCGCGGCACTCCTCGACGCGCTCGCCCTGACCACCGACCCGGCGTCGAGCTCCGGGGCCATTCCCGCGCAGCTCCTCGCCCTCCGCGATCGCCTGGAAGGGCGCCTCGCGGGTCTGCGAGGGCATCTCGTCCACGGGACGCTGACAGTGCTCGATCGCGACGGGAAGCTCGTTACGCTTCAGCTCGATCACGGGACCGTGTCGGCCGTGGGCGGCGGCTCGATCACGATCGCCGAGGCCGGCGGGACAAGCGTGAGTGTCGCGACGACCGCACAGACGCGAGTTCGCAAGGACAAGAAGCCGGCGACGCTCGCGGACCTGAAGGTCGGCGACGAGGTGGTCGTCACGTCGACCGTCGACGGCGGCTCGGCGACGGCCAAACGGGTCGTGGTGCCGGCCTAGGCTCCGGCAGCGGCCGCGCCTTCGGGCGGCGGCAACGGCTGACAGCGCGACCCGATCGAACCACGGATCGCCAGGCGGCGGACCGAGCCACGCGGGATCGGTCCGCCGCCTCATCATGTCCAGATGCAGACAGACCTCGGCTGGAACCTGGACCCCACGATCTGCTACCTGACGCACGGAACCTTCGGCGCCTGTCCGGAGGCCGTGCTCGCACATCAGCGGGCGCTGCGCGATCGGATGGAAGCCGAGGCGGTCCGCTTCCTGGACCTCGAACTGCCCGGGTTGCTCGACGAGGCTCGGGCGGAGATCGGGCGCTTCCTGGGAGCCGATCCCGAGGGCCTGGCGTTCGTCCCGAACGCGACCGTCGGCGTCAACACGGTCCTCCAGTCGCTTCGGTTCGAACCCGGCGACGAGCTGCTGGCCAACGACCACGAGTACAACGCCACGCTCAACGCGATGCGCGCCGTTGCCGATCGCGCGGGGGCTCGTGTCGTCGTCGCCCGCATCCCCTTTCCGATCCGCGACACCGGCCAGGCGCTCGAGGCGATCCTGGGCGCGGTGACGTCCCGGACCCGTCTCGTGGTGGTGAGCCATGTCACCAGCCCAACCGCCCTGATCCTGCCGGTCGAGGAGCTGGTGGCCGCCCTGGCAGAGCGCGGAATCGACACCCTGGTCGATGGCGCCCATGCCCCTGGGATGGTGCCGTTGAACGTCGATCAACTGGGCGTCGCCTACTGGACCGGCAATGGCCACAAGTGGCTGTGCGGACCGAAGGGCGTCGCGGTCCTGTGGGTTCGCGCCGACCGGCGGGATCGGATCCACCCGATCGTTGTCTCCCACGGTGCCAACTCGCCGATCGTCGATCGGTCGCGCTTCCGCCTCGAATTCGACTGGACCGGCACGCCAGACCCGACCGCCTACCTGGCGCTCCCGGCGGCGATCAACTGGATGGCTGCGCTGCCTGGCGGCTGGCCGGCCATCATGGCCGCCAACCACGAGCTCGCGCTGGCAGGTCGGGATCGGCTCGCCGCCGCGCTGGGGATCGATCCACCCGCCCCCGATTCGATGCTCGGATCAATGGCGGCGCTGCCGCTCGCCGCGGTGCGGGACGAGGCGGCCGCCAATACCCTGGGGCGCCTGCTGCTCGACGAGGACGGGATCGAAGTCCCGATCGGGCCGTGGCCCGTCCGCGCCGCGCGGGCCGACGGCGCCGTCCCGCGAATCGTGATCCGGATCTCGGCCCAGCGCTATAACGAGCCGGCCGACTACGAGCGGCTCGCCTCGGTACTCGTGCGGCGGCTGACGGCCGAGTAGATCGCCTCGAGGAAGCGGCTTGGCACGCGGCCCAGCGGCCGCGTTTCGGTCAGGCCGGCGGCGGCGGCGAGGCGCTCCCACGACGGATAGGTGAACGGGTGTGGGACCCACGGGTTGCCGCGGTCCGCGTCGTACTCGACGACCACGAAGCGTCCGCCCGGACGGAGATGCGCCGCGAGCGCGGCGACCGTCGCGACCTGGCGATCCCGCGGAACGTAGTGGAGGCTGTTGGCCGCGACCAGTCCGTCGAGCTCCGCCAGCTCGAGTGGCTGCGTCAGATCGGCCAACAGCGTCTGGACCGTAACCTCCGGGAACCGCGCCGCGACGAGTCGGGCGTTCTCCCGGAGCGCGCCGGCGTCACGGTCGACCGCGACGATCCGCCCGCCCGGCCCGAGCAGGTCGGCGAGGGCGAGGGTGAACGCCCCACTGCCGGCGCCGATGTCCGCCCAGCTGCCTCCGGGCTCTACTCCGCCTCGAAGCAGCCCGACGTGATCGGCGTGGTCCACCCGGCTACCCCGTGTTCTGCAACCCGGCCGCCACGCCGTTGACGGTCAGCTGGACGAGCCGGAGGACGCGGCCACGCTCGGGATCGTCGGGCGCAAGGGCCCGTAACCGTGCGAGCAGGCGGACCTGCAGCTCGGACAGCGAATCCACGTACGGGTTGCGCAGGGCCACGGATCGCTGGAGGACCGGCGATCCATCCAGCAGCCGCTCGTGCCCGGTCAGGCGACCCACGAGCGAGACGGTCCGCCGGTATTCGGACTCGATCGCATCCCAGCGCCGGTCGTCGCCTGGGCTCGTTGCGAGGGCTGCGTAGAGGCGCGCCACCCCCATGTCCGCCTTGGCCAGGCTCATCTCGGCGTTGTCGATCAGGCTCGACAGGAATGGCCAGTCACGCGCCAGCCGGACGATGGCGTCGAGACCCGCATCGCCGTGCGCCGCCTGGTAGGCCTCCAGGGCGGACCCGAGCCCGTACCAGCCCGGCAGATTGATCCGGGCCTGCGACCAGGCAAAGGTCCAGGGAATCGCCCGCAGCGCATCGATCGTTGGAGCTGCGTCGCGTCGGCCGCGCGCCGCCGGTCGCGATCCGAGGCGCAGGTCGGAGAGCTCCCGGATCGGTGTGATGTCGCGGAAGAACGAGGCGAAGCCCGGGTCGTCGTGGACGAGCGCGCGGTAGCCGGCTCGCGAGGTCGCGGCGAGCTCGGCCAGGATCGGTGCGCCAAGGTCGTAGGCGCGCCGGAGCCGAGCCTCGTGCTCGCGCGTGGACGCCAACAGGACCGCGCCAACCGTCTGTTCGAGGTGACGCCGCGCGATCGTCGGGTCCGAGTAGTTGGCCGCAATCACCTCGCCCTGCTCGGTCAGCTTGAGCCGGCCGTCGACCGAGCCCGGCGCGAGACCCAGGATCGCCCGATTCGTCGGGCCCCCGCCGCGACCGATCGCGCCGC
>CAYLSK010000136.1:0-7719 GCA_964385975.1 uncultured Anaerolineaceae bacterium
CGTCCCGATCGGGGGGTGACCACGACGAAGCCCGCGTGCAGGCAGGGCCCCCGGAACTCCTGCTCGACGCCCTCGTACCAGCCGCTCGTCCCGTGCAGGAGCAGGACCAGCCCGGGCCGCCGCTTCGAGGGCTCCGGGCAGGAGATCCGGAACCTGAGGCCCGAGGCGGACCGCCACCACCCGTCGTCCTCGCGGACCGGGTCCTCGTCGAGGATCCCCTTCCGCCCGACGGCGCGCGCCCAGAGCTCCGCTCCCGCCGGCTCCCCCGCGGCCGCCGCGGCCGGGAGGAGAAGGAGCAGGAACAGCAGCGGGCTCGCGGCGGCGCCGATTGAGCCCGGAAGCGGCGGGGGCGGCCCATCCTTCGATCCCCGGGGGCTCGTGACGGGTTTGACGACCCCGCTCGGGATCTTCACGCTGACGTCCATCGGGGGTGTCTGCCTATTCCTGATGCTCGTCCGTCGCCCCATGCGCGACGACGACCCGCTGCAGTCTCTGGTGCTGGCTCCCGCCACTGCCGGCGCCCATGCCGCTTCTCGGATCCCGACTCCCTCCCCGGTGGCTCCGCAAGCCGGGGCGGCCGCCGGTCCGGACCGGGCCGTGGTCCCGTCCAAAGCTCGCGCCTTCGATCGTCCGCCCGGGAAGGGCGTCGAACGGTTCAAGATCGATTACCGACGCGTGCGACTGAGCTCGGCGCCGGACGACCTCCGATCGACGGAGCTCGGGCGCCTTGATCGCGGTGACGAGGTCGAGCTGGTCGACTCGTTCGAGGGCTATCTCCAGGTTCGGACGCCCACCGGCGTGACGGGCTGGATCCACCGGAACACGATCGTCAGCGGGGCCGGCGGAGCTGGCGGAGCCGGCGGGGCGGCCTAGTTATCTGGCCCTGCACGCCGGCCTCGTCCGCGCCGCGATCCGGGCGAGCGCACCGGACCAGTCGGGCTCGATGGGTCGGCCTGGAGCGTCGAGGTCGATCAGGAGCGGTGCGTGATCGGAGGGGACCGGCGGCCCCTTGCGTGCGTCGCGATCGATCTCGGCGTCCACCAGCCGGACGGCGACCGGCGCGGAGACCAGCAGGTGGTCGATCCGCATGCCCAGGTTCTTGTGGAACATCCCGGCCCGATAATCCCACCAGGTGAACCGGCCGTTCTCTTCGTGGCGCGCTCGATAGGCATCGGTCAGGCCGAGGTCGAGGAGCGACCGGAAGGCGGCACGCTCGGGCTCCGAGACGTGGGTGCCACCGTGCACGGCGGCTGGATCCCAGACGTCCTGATCGGTCGGGGCGATGTTGAGATCGCCGCCCAGGACGATCGAATCTCCGGCGTGGACGTTGTCGCCCAGCCAGCGGGCCAGCCGTTCGAACCAGGCCAGCTTGCCGGTGTAGAAGGGCGAGCCCACGACCCGGCCGTTCGGCGCGTAGAGGCTGACGACGCGCAGCCGATCGACCGTCGCCGCGAGCATCCGCGCCTCGTCGAACGGGTCGAAGTCGTCCTCGCTGACCACCACGGCGCCAGCCCCGCCCGGCCCGGAGTCCCGCACCGGGCCGTCCCCAAAATTCGAGACGACGCCGTCCACGGCGAGCCCGTTGCGGACCGCCATGGCCACCCCGTTCCAGCGTCCCTCGCCGTGGTGGACCAGCTGGTAGCCGGCCATCGCGAAGGCCATGACCGGCGCGTCGCTGTCGGTCAGCTTGGTCTCCTGGATCAGCAGGATGTCGGGCGCCGCACGCTCCAGCCAGCGCTCGACCGCCTCCTGGCGGGCCTTGAGCGAGTTGACGTTCCAGGTTGCGATGCGCATGAACGTGAGGGTACCCGGTCGCCACCTAAAGGCCTTGATCCGCCGCCTAAAGGTGCGCTGTCCGCGTGCCCGCGAAATCGATGCCCGTTCCATAGCGCGGATTACCCGATCCTCCGGATGTCTCAGCCGGCCCGACGGGACAGCCTTGCGGTCAGCAGCTCGAACCATCGGGCAACGCGGAAGGGGCCATGAGATGAACGCCAAGCACACCGAATTCCTGGCGTACGACCGGATCGCGGACTTTCGGCGTGAGGCGATCGCGGCTCGTCTGGCGGTCGACGCCCGACCGGAACGCACGCCCTGGGCGGCGCGGATCGAGGGGTTCTCCATCCGGACGCTCGGACGCATCCGGCTCGTCCTTCGGCACGCCAACGCCTGACGCTGACAGCAGAGCGCCACGGCCTGGCCGAGATCGTCGGCCGAGCGGCTGGGACCGGTGGGTATGATCGGCGACATGACTGGCCGTCTGGTCAGCCCGATTCTCATCGGGCGCCAGAGCGAACTTCGCGCGATCGAGCGGGCGCTCGACGCGGCCGTCCTCAGCACGCCGGTCCATGTCCTGATCGCCGGCGAGGCCGGGGTCGGGAAGAGCCGTCTCATCGGCGAGGCGACACGGGCCGCCAGCGAACGCGGGATGCGGGTCATGCGGGGTGCATGCGCCAAGATCGGCGAGGGGGGCGTTCCCTACGGTCCGATCGTCGAGGCATTACGCGCGCTCATCCGGGACATCGACCCCGCCGAGCTGAGCCTCGCGGTGGGGTTCGCGGGTCCCGACCTGGCGCGGCTCGTTCCGGCATTCGCCCCCGCGGATCATCCCGTCGACGTCACCGTCCAGAACGAATGGCTCCAGGCGCGTCTGCTCGAGGCGCTGCTCGGTCTCCTCCAGCGGCTCGCCGCGACGACACCCGTCCTCCTCGTCGTCGAGGATCTCCATTGGGCGGATCCGGCGACGCGCGAGACAGTCGCCTTCCTCATCCGCAACCTTCGCTCCGAGCGCGTCCTGCTCGCCCTGACCTTCCGGTCCGACGAGCTGCACCGACGACACCCGCTCCTGCCGTGGTTGGCCGAGCTCGAGCGCAGCGGACAGATCGAGCGGATCGATCTCGAGCGTTTCGGGGCCGTCGAGACTCGTGAGCTGCTGGCGGCGATCCTCGGGGCGGAGGCGCCTCCCGAGCTCGCCGATCGGATCCACCGGCGTTCCGACGGCAACCCGTTCTTCGTGGAGGAGCTGCTGGTGGCCGGTCGGGATCCCAGCCGATCGCATCGCCTGCCGCCCACGCTCCGTGAGATCCTCCTCGCCCGGATCGCCGCCGTTCCCGAGACCGCCCAGGCGGTGATCGGCGTGGCCGCGGTGGCGGGTCGGCGGGTCGATCACGAGCTCCTGGCCACGGTGGCGGGCCAGACCGAGCCCACCCTCGAGCTGTCGCTTCGTGCCGCGGTGGAGAGCCAGGTGCTCGTGACCGCGTCCGATGGCGGCGACGAGGACGGCTATTCGTTCCGTCACGCCTTGCTCCAGGAGGCAGCCTACGAGGACCTCCTGCCAGGTGAACGCCGACGGCTCCACCGGGCGCTCGCGGAGGCGCTCTCGTCGCGCCTGGCGGGAGACGGGGCACCGGCGGCGGCCCACTGGGCCGAGCTCGCATTCCATTGGTCGGCCGCGCGTGACGACCTGCGCGCTTTCGACGCGTCCCGACGAGCTGCCGAGGCTGCGGAGCAGGCGTACGCGTTCGCCGACGCCCAGCGGCACTACGAGCGCGTCCTCGAGCTCTGGGTGAACGTCGGCGACCAGAGTGGCGCCGGCGATCTCGACCGGGTCACGGTGCTCAGCAGCGCGGCTCATGCCGCCTACTTCGGCGGCGATGTCCGTCGTGAGGTCGCCCTGCGTCGTGAGGCAATCACCGCACTCGATCCAGCCGCCGACCCGGTGCGCGCGGCCGTCCTCCGGGAACAACTCGGTCGCGCACTCTGGAACTTCGGCGATACCGAGGGCGCGCTCGCCGCATGCGAGGAGGCGATGGCGATGATGCCAGCCGATCCGCCGACGCCGGAGCGGGCCCGCGTCCTGTCCGGCTTCGGCCAGCTGCTCATGCTCATCGATCGATGGCGCGAGTCGCGGCGCCTGTGCGAGGAGGCGATCGAGATCGCGCGTCGCGTCGGGGCCCGCCAACCGGAGGGTCACGCCCTGAACACTCTCGGACTTGATCTCACGGCCGAGGGTCGATGCGAAGACGGCATTGCCGCCCTCGAGCAGGCCCTCAAGATCGCCCTGGACCTGAGCAACGTCGACGACATCGGGCGGGCCTATGTGAACCTGTCGGACGCTCTGTTCTTCTGCGGGGAGGGTGCCCGCGCCGCCGAGGTCGTCGACCAGGGCATCCGCGTCGCCGAGAGCGTCGGCATCGCGAGCTCATACGGAAGTTTCATCCGCCAGAATGGCGTCCTGTTCGCGTTCGATATCGGTCGCTGGGCGGAAGCGGCTCGGCTGGCCGCCGACAGCTTTGCGATCCAGCACGCGAGCCCACTCAACGACCGGTACGGTCTCGCTCGATGGGTAAGTCTCCTGGTGGCGTCGGGCGACGAGACGGCCGCTGCCCGGCTGGACCAACTCGGTCGGCTCCTGGAGGCCCCGGTGGAGTCGCAGTTCAGCGGGCCGTACCATGCCGCTCGCGCCGAGCTCGCCCTGTGGCAGGGCCGGCCGGCGGAGGCGCTTGGATCCGTCTGGCTCGGCCTTGCCCAGCTCTCGCACTCGGATTGGTACTGGTATCACCTCCGCCTGCTCAGGCTCGGCGCCCGGGCAACCGCAGACCTTGCCGAGGTGGCGCGCGCGCGGCGCGACGCTCGGGCAGAGCGGGATGCCAGCAGTGCGGGCGACGAGATCCAGCGCGCGCTCGAGCCGATCCTGGCGGCGAGCCTCGCCCGACAGTCCGGTCCCGATGCGCAGGAGACCCGCGCCGAAGCCGCGACGATCGCGGCGGAGGATGCCCGGATGCGCCGCGCGCCGGACGCAGACGCCTGGAGCGAGGCGGGCGACCGATGGACTGCGCGCCAACGGCCGTACCTCGTAGCCTACTGTCGATGGCGTGAGGGAGAGGCCCTGCTCGCGAGCGGCGACCGCTCCGGCGCGGCGACCGCCTTGCGCCAGGCGCACGAGATCGCAACCGGGCTCGGCGCCCGCCCTCTTCGAACCGAAATCGAGTCACTCGCGGCGCGGGCCCGGATCGCCCTCGCGACGGTGCCGGAGGTCGTTCCCGAACGGGCGGCGGCGTCCGATGGGCCGTCGGACCGCGAACCTGGTCCAGCGCCGGTTGCCGATCCCTTCGGCCTCACGCGGAGAGAGCGCGACGTCATTGCCCTCGTTTCGATCGGCCGGACGAACCGTCAGATCGCGGCGGAACTGTTCATCAGCGAGAGCACCGCGGGCGTCCACGTCTCGAACATCCTCGGAAAGCTCGGGGTGGCGAGCCGCACCGAGGCGGCCGGGATCGCCGCTCGCCTCGGGCTTGGCCCGCCGTAGCCTGGGCATCGGCTCGCCTGGACGGGATCGCGGATCAGGAGCCGGCGGGCCGGCGGGCCGGGCTCAGTTCCGCCGGGCGGCTCAGGGGCGCCGGGCGGCTCAGGGGCGCCGCTAGTAGCGCCGGCCGCGCTGGCGCGCCAGGTCGAAGGTGGCGGTCTCGGCGACAGCCATCACCGCCATCGTGCCGGCCTGGACCGGATCGGAGACCACGAGGTCGACGTGCTCGGTGATCGAGCCGACCATGTTCAACGCAATGATCGGAATGCCGACCGCGCGCAGCTCCTCGGCCGCCACGCTGATGTCGCCGCCCATGATCGAACCGGCAAGCACGAGGAGGCGGGCCCGCGGCAGATCCGCGACGGCCCGAACGGCGGCCGCGATGTTGGCCTCGCCGACCAGCGGAATCGTGTCCACGCTGATCCGCTCGCCCCGGAGGTTGTGACGGTCGGCCTCGCTGACGGCACCGAGCGCGACCTGGGCGACCTGGGCGCCTCCCCCCACGACGATCACCCGCTTGCCGAAGACCTGATCGAGGGCGCGGGTCAGATGAATGGAGCGGACGTCGGGCAGGCTATCGAGTCCCGCCGAGAGTGCCTCCTGGGTCACGCCCTCGACTTCGAGCTCGATCTCGGTCAGGGGCGGATCACCCTCGATCGAGCGGACCGTGGCCAGGGCACGGATCCGGCCACCAAGCTCGGTCACGCGCCCGGTGACCGCCGAGATCGCCTCGGCGCGGTCGACGATTTCGAGCCGGATCGCCGCCGCCTCGGCGGCTCGTCGTCTGGGCATCAGCCCAGCGAACCGCGGCCCGCGGCGCCCGGTCGAAGATCGCTGACGGACAGCTCGTCGGGCTCCAGGCCACCGCCAGGATCGTGCTCCTCGTACGCCAGGCCGAGCTCGCCGAATGCCGCGCGCGTGGCCGCCGCGTCGGAGGTCGTGAGCATCAGCGCCCCATCCGTGTCCTCGGCCACTCCGACGATCCCGGTGATGTTGACGCCGCGCTCGCCAAGCGCCGTCGCGACGAGCGCCAGCGAGCCCGGGCGATCGTCGAGCTTGACCGTGAACCAGACCGTCAACACGGCACCTCCTGTTGGCGGCGATGGTACCCCGCTCGCAAGGCGTGGCTCAGGCCCGGACACGTTGTTGACGATAGACGCCGCCGACGCGCGTCCCGCAAATCCGCGCCCACAGACTCGTACGGAGAAGTTCGAGCTCATGGAGCGGGTCATCGCACCATATCCACGCTCGGGATGAGGTCGGATCAGACCCGGCGAGGTGGGACTCGCTCCTTAATAGTCTGGTGGAGACTGGATGCGTGGATCGGCGACCTTTGTAGGGGGCGTCAACGACGTCCTCGTGAATTACGGCTAGACCTGGCTCAGGCCCGGTGGCGGTTCCTGAGCGCCGTCCAGCCGACGAGCGTGCCGCCACCGACCAACGCGAAACCCGCGATCGCCCAGCGGACGTCATCCACCATCAGGCTGGAGCCGCGCAGGATTCCTAGCCCCTGGCCGATCCAGACGAGCCCGGTCACGGCCAAGGCCGCGGCGACGATCCAGCGAGTGCGCATTGGCATCTCCCGGGTGGCATCCTAGTCTCATGCCAGAGAAGACGCCCGGATCCCGGCGGGCCGGCCGCATGATGGTCACCCCAAAGGCGAGCCGGATGCTCGAAGGCGGCGCGCGGGCGACCGAGGATGAGAAGCTCCTCGAGCGACGCCCGCGGCCTGCCTTCCTCGATACGGACACATGGCGCTCCCTGCGGATCCTGTCGGAGTTCGTCGAGGGCTTCGACGCAATGGCGGACGTCGGGCCGGCGGTGACCATCTTCGGATCGGCACGCACGAAGCGGAACGAGCCGGAGTACGAGGTCGCGCGGACGATCGGGCGGCGCTTGGCCGAGGCGGGTTACGCGGTGATCACCGGTGGCGGTCCCGGGACCATGGAGGCCGCCAACCGCGGCTGCCGTGAGGGTGGAGGGTTGTCGGTCGGTTGCAACATCGAGCTACCCCACGAGCAGGGGATGAACGCCTACGTCGACCTTGGCGTGGAGTTTCGCTACTTCTTCGCGCGCAAGGTGATGTTCGTGAAGTACGCCGATGCGTTCGTCATCCTGCCCGGCGGCTTCGGCACCCTCGACGAGCTGTTCGAGTCCCTGACCCTCATCCAGACCGGCAAGGTCCGCCACTTCCCGGTGGTCCTGGTCGGCCGGAGTTACTGGGCGGGTCTGCTCGACTGGATTCGCGAGAGTCTGCTCGCTGGAGGCGCGATCGACGAGGCCGACCTGGCGCTCGTCCAGATCACCGACGATCCGGCTGAGGTCGTGACGATCATCCGAGCCTTCACGCTCGCCGAGGATGGCGAGCCGGAGCCGCCCGGCGCATAACCCGGGACGCCGGGCGGGTGCGCCCG
>CAYLSK010000137.1:0-1947 GCA_964385975.1 uncultured Anaerolineaceae bacterium
ACCGTGGTCTCGTTCGACAGAGGCGGATTGGTGCCGCTGACGACGGTCAGGCTCTTGCTCAAGGCGAGGTGCGCCCGATCAAGGATCGTCGAGGCGACCGCCGAAAAGTCGAGCGTGGTGCCAGTCATGTAGTCCTTGTTGATCGTGGCCAGATTCGCCGCTGCCGACGAACCGAAGAACAGCTTGACCGCGGTCGACGCGGTGATCGTCCCGCCCGAGACAGCCGTGATCCGAGCCATCGGCACCTGGAAGTCCACGAAGTATTGGGATCCCCCATCGGACAGGCCTCGGGCACCTCGGCTGTCTACGCCTCCGCTCGTGTCGAATGGTGTGTCGTAGACCTGCGTAACCGTGCCTCCGACTGAGTCGGTGGCATAGACGTAGTCGGTGGATACCGGCTTTCCGTTGAGACCGACGACAGCTCGAACCGTGTTGTCGGCAGCCGTCGCGATCTGGACGAGCCAGAACGCGTTAGCGAATCCGCCTTTGGCGGCGTCGCGCGGGTCGCCTTTGAGCCGCGTCCGGAAAAAGACGTTCGTGCCGTCCGAGGCAATGTAGACGGAAGGCAGCGTGCCGCCCTCCGAGCTGATGTCGAGATGCGCCGGGTTGATCCCCGATTCCCCTTCCGCATCCGTGATCGCCGAGCCTCCGCTCAGGTTGTAGGTCCGCCACGTCGTTGGCCAGGCTGCGGCCACGTCTCCCTGGGGCGAGCTCGCGGCCAGGATCGTCATGGGCGTGGCAAGGAGCGCCGCCAGCAGGAGCGCCGGAAGGAGACGGATGGACGGGCGCAGCGCGCCTGTGGGCCGAACAATCATCTGGGGGCGGGTGCCTCTGGTACGGGAGTGGGATAGGACGATGGAGCGCACTTTCGCATCCGATCGGGCCCCTGCCGAGTGAGACATTCGGCGATTCCGCGGCGCCCTTTCGTACCAGTCGCCTCGATGGGGCCCGGGAATCGCGCGTGGCCGAAGAGCTGCCGTACCCTTTGCTGGTGGTGCGCGACTGGCCGATCTTCGGGCGCGACGGCGATGGGGTGGCCTGGCGACCCACGGATGAGCTCCTCCACGAGTCTCAGCTCGCTCGGTTCCTGCACTCCGCGGGCGAGCCCTCTCTCGAGGCGCTGCAGGCGCGGGCGGTCGCCGACCCAGGCTGGTTCTGGGGCGCGGCCGCCGACGATCTCGCGATCGCCTGGGATCGTCGCCCGAGCGGGATCGTGGATCTGTCCCGCGGGCCGGCGTGGGCCCGCTGGTGGCTGGGCGGCGAGCTGAACTACGCTCGAGCGGCGCTGGAACCACGGGTCGCGCGGGACCCGGAGGGCGCCAGCCTCGCCTGGGAAGGGGAGGACGGCGCGATCCGCCGCCTGACCAACGCCGAGCTCGCCACGGCGGTCGAGACCGCCACTCGCCGGCTACATGGGCTCGGAGTCCGGCCCGGCGACCGGGTCGGGATCCTGCTCCCGATGTTGATCGAAACCGTGGTGGCCGTCCTGGCGCTTGGACGGCTCCAGGCGATCTACACGCCGATCTTCTCGGGCTATGGGGCACCGGCGATCGCCACTCGCCTGGCCGATTGCGAGGCGTCGATCCTGATCACCGCCGACGGCTTCCTCCGTCGTGGCGCCTGGGTCGGGCTGAAGTCGGTGGCCGATGCGGCGGTGGCTGCCGCGCCCTTGGTCCGTCGAGTGCTGGTCGTCCAACGTGCGGCCGGTGCCGTCGCAACACCCTGGACGGACGGCCGCGACGCCTGGTGGCATGCGCCGGTCCCCGGCGAGGACGAGGGCCCCTCGCCTGACGATGGCACGGCCACCGATCCGGAGACGCCCTACATGCTGATCTACACATCGGGCACGACCGGCCGGCCCAAGGGAGCCGTCCACGTCCACGGCGGGTTCCCGATCAAGGGGGCCCAGGACCGCGCCCACCAATTCCACCTGGGCGGAGGGGACGC
>CAYLSK010000137.1:1957-7643 GCA_964385975.1 uncultured Anaerolineaceae bacterium
CCTCGCCCACCAGTTCGATCTCGGTCGGGGCGACAGCCTCTTCTGGTTCACCGATCTCGGCTGGATGATGGGTCCGTGGGCGATCTCCGGCGCGCTCCTTCGCGGCGCACGCCTGGTCCTCTACGAAGGCGCGCCAGACTTCCCGGGGCCTGACCGGCTCTGGTCGATCGTGGCCCGTCACCGAGTCACCCACCTGGGCCTCTCGCCAACGGTCATCCGCTCGCTGATGGCGCACGGCGAGGAGCCGGTCCGGGCCCACGACCGTTCGTCCCTGCGCGTCCTCGGGTCGACCGGCGAACCGTGGAACCCCGATCCATGGTGGTGGTATTTCCGAGTCGTCGGCGAAGGACGCTGCCCGATCGTCAACTACTCGGGCGGGACGGAGGTCTCCGGCGGGATCGTCAGCGGCAATCTCCTCGGCCCGATCAAGCCCGCATCATTTTCAGGGCCTTGCATCGGGACAGCCGCCGACGTCGTGGACGAAGCTGGCCGATCCGTCCGCGGCGCGGTTGGCGAGCTGGTCATCCGGGCGCCGATGCCCGGGATGACGCGCGGCTTCTGGCGTGACGACGAGGGCCGCTACGAGTCGACCTACTGGTCGCGATTCCCGGGCATCTGGGTCCACGGCGACTGGGCGAGCATCGATGCTGACGGCTTCTGGTACATCCACGGGCGGAGCGACGACACCCTCAAGATCGCCGGCAAGCGGGTGGGGCCAGCGGAGGTCGAGAGCGCGGCCGTCTCGCATCCGTCCGTCCTGGAGGCTGCCGCGATCGGCGTTCCGCACGAGATCAAGGGCGAGGCCGTGGTCGTGCTGGTCGTCCTGCGGCCGGGCGAGACGGACGATCCCGACCTGTGCGCGGCGATCGCCGCGACGGTCGCAGGCCAGCTGGGCAAGCCGCTCAAGCCCGATCGAGTGGCCGCGGTTCCGGCCCTCCCCAAGACGCGCTCCGGCAAGGTCATGCGCCGAGCCATCCGGGCGGCGTGGCTGGACCTCGATCCGGGCGATCTGTCGGGGCTCGACGACCCACGGACGCTCGAGGCCATTCGAACGGTCGCGAGGTCGTAACCTATCGCCGACGTCAAGGCAATCGAAGGACACCGTGACACACTGGAGGCCTCGAACGTGGCGAAACGAGTCCTGTTGTTGGTCGGCACCAAGAAGGGCGCCTTCATCCTCGAGAGCGACGCGGATCGGCGTGCCTGGACGGTGCGTGGACCGCTGTGCGAGGGCTGGCCGATCCACGACCTCATCGTCGAGCCAGGGAGCGGAGCAGTCCTCGCCGCGGGCGGCAGTCCCTGGTACGGCGGAGCGGTCTTCCGCAGCGACGATCTCGGTGCGAGCTGGACCCACTCATCGGCCGGGCTGACCTACGGCGACGACGGGCCGGCGATTCGGAGCATTTGGAGCCTCGCGGCGAGCGGCTCCACCCTGTTCGCCGGCGTCGAACCGGCCGGGCTGTTTCGAAGCGAGGACGGCGGCGCGACCTGGGCGCACGTCGAGGGCCTCACCAACCATCCCACCCGGGAGACCTGGCAGCCGGGCGCCGGCGGCCTGATCCTGCACACGATCGTGCCCCATCCGACCGATCCGGCGCGATCGTGGATCGGCATCTCGGCCGTGGGCGTCTTCGAGACGCGCGACGGAGGCCTGTCGTGGGAGCCGCGCAATCGCGGGGTCCGCGCCGATTTCATGCCCGACCCGCATCCGATCACCGGCCAGTGTGTCCACAAGCTCGCGGCCGCTGCGGGCGAGCCCGAGACCCTCTACCAGCAGAATCACTGCGGCGTCTATCGATCTGACGACGGCGGGTCCAACTGGCAGGAGATCACCCCCGGCCTGCCAAGCGAGTTCGGCTTCCCGCTTGTAACGCATCCGCGCGATCCGGACACGGCCTGGGTGATCCCGCTCAACGGCGCCGACCGCGGCCGCTACATGCCGGAGGGTCACGCGGCCGTCTGGCGAACCCGCGATCGGGGCACCTCGTGGATCCGAGCCGACGAAGGGCTGCCGACCCATGACGCGTTCCTCTCTGTCCTGCGCGAGGCGATGGCCCGCGACACACTGGATCCGGTCGGCATCTGTTTCGGGACGAGCACGGGCCAGCTCTGGCACAGTGCCGACGAAGGCGTCTCGTGGCAGATGATCACGGACACCCTGCCGGAGATCTGGGCGGTCGAGTCGCTCGTCCTCGACGGCTGACAGCGGTGGCGACCGTCCTGTTGCCGCGTTCGCTGCTGGCGCTCTTTCCGGGCGTCGACCGACGTCACGAGGTCGACGGCGACTCGGTGGGAGCGGTTATTGACGCCTTGGACCTGACCGTGCCCGGCCTGCGCGATCGGCTGGTCGAGTCGGGACCGCGTCTCCGGCAGCACATCAACGTGTTCGTGGATGGCTCGCCAGCGGACCTAGCGTCACCGGTCGGGGCGGAGGCGGTCGTCCACGTCATTCCGGCTGTCTCTGGTGGCAGCCGATGCGATCCCTAGCGGTGGGCACGGCCCCCCCGCCGGAGGACCTGTCCCGGCTGACGCGAATCGCGATGGTTCCAAGCAAACGGAACGACCTCTAGGTAGTGTCTCGTTTGGCGGACCGGCCCCAAGATTGAGACGCAACCGACTTCAACCAGGAGCGCCCCCTTGGCAATCTCGCCGAGGTCACGACATCGCGCACGATCCACACGATCGTTCCGCTTGAGTGGAACGATCCCGGAATCGACTCGGACAGAGCCTGCCGGACTTCGGCAGCCGCGCTGCCGATGCGATCCCTAGCGGAGGACGACGAAGGTGTCCACGTCGATGCGCGGATGCCCGCTCGTGCCGACGACCCTGATCGTCACGGCATGTGACCCCCGGGACGACCACGAAGCGAAGAACGCGAGAGACCGTGCGAGCGTCGTGGACCGGTTCAGGCTGACCGTCGTTCGGTAGACGCCGTCGACGTAGACACGAGCCGAGCCTCGGCTGGGACCCAGCGGAGCGATCCACGCGAACGCTCGCCCGGTGAAGGTGAATCTGGCGGTCGCTCCGCCGCCCGAGGCGTACCGCACGTACACCCCGGACGCGCCGACGCTGCTTCTCCGCGTCCATGAACCCGAGTAGGCGATCGTTGCGCTTGTTTCCTGAAAGCGAGATGTGACAATGGATGTGCTGTACGACCAGGGACTCCAGATGCCGGTCTCGGACTGGACTCGCAGCCTTGCGCGGTAGCGGCTGTCGCCCTCGTATAGCAAGCTCCCCGAGCGCGACCCGACCGTTGTCGGCGCCAGGCTGGTCCACGGACCGCCATCACGCTGGCTCTGCAGCTGATAGGCCTTCGCGCCCGCACTCGCCGCCCACGAGATGCTGCCGGGCACGGAGGCGTTCGAGCTCATCTGACCTGATCGGAAGGCCAAGCGTGGGATCGGGGCAAATGGCGAGGTCGTTGGCGACGGCGACGTCCCAGGGGTGGGCGACGTCGTTGGCGAAGGCGACGTCCCAGGGGTTGGCGACGGCGATGTCCCGGGGCTTGGCGCAGGGGTCGGGGACGGCGTTGCTGACGGCGACGGCGACGGCGAGGGGGTTGGCGACGCCCCGGGATTCGGCGCCGGGGGCGATCCGTCGAGCACTGGGATACCGGCGACGGCCAGCGCGGCGTCGCGGGCTGCCGTGGTCAGGTAGGTCGCGCCTTCCTCGCCGGGCGTCCCGTTGTAATCGGCCAGGCGCGCCCTCGGGCCGCTCCAGCCAAAGCGATCCGTGGACGGCTCACCGACGCCGACCCAGTAGCGGTTCCCGTATCCGGAGTTCCGGTTCGACGAATCGAACAGGCTTCCGCCATGGTCGTCGTAGAAGCCGGTTACGAACGCCCCACCGGTTGCGACGATCACGTTGTCGTGAACCACGTTGTCGTTGTGCGGCTGGAGCTCACGAGCCTGGCTGATGACGCTGATCCCGCGCGCGTTCCAGGCGAGGGTGTTGTCGTGAACGTCCGCCCGGTCGGACGAGCTGATCGTGATGCCGGCGCCGTAGCCCCACGCGACGAAACCGAAGCCGTTGTTCCAGACGGCGTTGCCGGAGATCCTGGCGCCATTGCTGATCTCGAAGAAGATGCCCGCCCGGTCGTTGTCGTGAACCCGGTTGTTCGTGGCGCTGACGTCCAGAACGCCATTGTCGAACCAGATGCCTGGCCCCCGGTTGTGGGCCACCTCGTTGCCGTCGAAGGTCACTCGCTGGCTGGCCATCGCCTTGCCGCCTCCCGCCTCCACGGCTGGGTCAAAGGCAAGCGCCGCGTTGTTGTCATGGATCCGATTGCCGGCGAACAGCGTGTCGCTCACGCCGTTCATGAAGTACCCCTCCTTGCCGCAACCAGTGAGCTCCGAATCGAGCACTCGGTGGCCCGTGCCGCCATTCAGGGAGATGCAGACCGTCGCGCTATCGCGGGCGACACCACCACGGAACGTGAACCGCGAGACACCAGTCGTCCAGACGGCACCCACGTGTGAATCGCTCTTGACATGGGTGACCGTGAGGCCGTTGATGGTCACGTCGCTGGCCAGGACCGCGACCCCGTGATCGCGCACGTTATCCCCGTCGACTACCGCCCCTGCGGCATTGATCGTGAGGGGTTTGCGGATCGTGACGATCTCGTGATACGCGCATGCCGGGACTGTGATGGTGCCGCCTGAAGCGGCAGCGTCGACGAGCGACTGGAACGACCCGCAGGCCGCCGCGGCTGGCAGGACGCCGGCTGGCCCAACGGACGCGGCCAGACCGAGGACCAGCGCGATCAGCGACACGAGGCGCCGGCGGGAAGGACGGTCGGGCGTCACCGTTGCGGCCATCAGGAGCAGCGGCTGGCGCAACGCCATTGAGACCTCCTGGTGGCGGAAACCGACCTGCCCATCGCAGACCAGGTGAGCTGGCACGGAAGGCGGCGGAGTCCCAAGCCTACCCCACCGCGCAAATTCCAGTCGTCCTCGCGGGATCTGCGATCCGATTCGGCGGCTTCAGCCGCGCGGCCCGAGGATCGACGCGAACGGGTCGAATGGCTCGGTCCGCTCGGCGATCGTGTCAAGGCCGCGCGAGGTGCCCCGCGCCCCGCCGGGTGGATCGCCGGCAACGGTTCGCCAGCCACGCTCGGCGAGCCGGTCGAGCGTGGCGACCGCTGCGCTGAGCACGGACCGAGCATGCTCGAGGGCTGACCCAGTCAGCGTCCCCGGGAGGGTCGCGGCGGCCACCTCCCTCCCCACCATGGAACTCGCCCGGAGCCCCCTGGCGGCATCCGCGTAGTCCTCGGCGTCCGGGTCTAGGCGACCCAACACCAGCGCGACGTCACCGGCATGCACAGCTGCTGCCGCCTGGAGATACGGCCACAGCTCAGCCGGGCCGGACGGGCCGGCCGGCCACTGCACGAACCCGAAGGGATGCCCCGGGAAGATCGCACGCCGCACTGCGACCTCGGCAATCGCACGCGCCGCCGGTTCCGGCTCGTCGGTCAGCCACGGCGGCAGCGGGTCGATGACGATCTGCTCACTGGGCAGGCCGTCGCCTCGCGCGAGCGCCACCCCAAGCATCTGGAGCGCGAGCGCGCGGCCTGCACGCGTGGCTGGGTCGGACGGGAGGCCCGCCGACAGGTCAGGGGCGACGACCAGTGGGCCTGGGCCAACCAGGATCAACGTCCCGGCGCGGCGCGCCAATCGGTGGGCGAACG
>CAYLSK010000138.1:0-7513 GCA_964385975.1 uncultured Anaerolineaceae bacterium
CTGATCGGCCTGGTCGCGAGGCGGCGCGCGAGCGGCGCGCCCGGAGTCCCTTTCGACACCTTGCCGCAACTTGTCTAGACCGGTCTTGACCGCCGCGCCTACGGTCAGAGTGAACTATCCAGATGGTGGATGGAGTGCGGGCCGTCGACGCGGTCCAGGAGGTCCTGATGCGGGTCATGCCGCGAGCGGCCGCTTTCCTTGCGGTCCTCGCACTGCTCATGGGTGCGTGCAAGGCTGAGACGCCTTCTGGATCACCGGCCACCAGTACGCCGCCGAGCGCAGCCCCCACTTCGGTGGCGGCCTCGCCGGCCACATCGTCAGCCCCATCCGGCGACGTCGCTCGGAAGGACACCCTGATCATCGGTTACGAGGGCGGGGCTGCGCCAGCGCCCGGTATTGCGAACCCATTCATACCCGCATTCTTCCCGGTGGTCGCCGCCGGGCTCCATCAGATCGTGCAGGAATCGCTCTTCTACGTGAACTACGAGACGGGCAAGGTCGAGCCCTGGTTGGCAGAGGGCTTCAGCTTCAACGCGGACTCCACCGAGCTGACGCTCAACATCCGGAAGGGCGTCGAATGGAGCGACGGCCAGCCGTTCACGGCCGCCGACGTCGCGTTCACCTTCAACCTGATGAAGGACAACCCCGAGCTCATCGAATCCGGGGCGCCGGGTGGCGTTTCCAAGCTCGTCGTGTCGGCCACCGCGACCGACCCCGCGACGGTGGTCGTGAAGTTCAGCGCATCGGAGCCCCGCTATGTCCTTGACCACCTCGCCGTCCAGATCTGGGGCGCCTTCACGGTCGTGCCCGAACACATCTGGAAGGACCAGGATCCGAATACGTTCCTGAACTGGGACCTGGCGAAGGGCTGGCCGGTCTTCACGGGCCCCTATAAGCCGACCAAGGCGACGGCGACCGAGTTCGACTTCGACCGCCGCGACGATTGGTGGGCCGCCAAGATCGGCTTCAAGGCACTTCCAGCCCCCAAGAGGATCGTGTTCACCGACCAGGGCCCTCCTGATCGCCGTCTGGCGCAGCTTTCCAACAACGAGGTCGACGGCGCGGCCGAGCTCGGCCTGGGCAACTTCAAGGTGGCGCAGGCCCAGAACCCGAAGCTCATCGCCTGGTTGAAGGATCCTCCCTACGCGTGGATCGATCCGTGTCCGCAGATGTTCGAGTTCAACACGTTGGCAAAACCGTGGGATGACCCGGACATGCGCTGGGCCGTCTCATACGGCATCGACAAGGTGACCTTGGCGAACGTCACGAACGAGGGCGCCGGGCTCGTCGCGAAGTGGCTCTTCCCCGACTACGCCGGCCTTACCGAGCTGCTCAACGCCGACCAGGATGTCTTCGACAAGTACCCGACCGACAAGTTCGACCAGGCCAAGGCCGCGTCGATCATCGAGGGCAAGGGCTACACGAAGGGTGCCGACGGCATCTACGTGAAAGACGGCAAGCGGCTCACGCTCCAACTGCTGATGCAGTCGCCCTCCGAAGGCGTCGGCTGGGGGATCGCCACCTCCCAGATTATCCAGGATCTCAATGCCATCGGCATCGAGGTGAGCCCCACTCTGCTTTCGAAGAACGCCTATGACGCAGCCGCGCAGCTCGGCCAATTCGAGGGTCGGATGTACACCATCTGCGGCAGTGTGGCTGATCCATACCTGACCCTGAGCGTGTTCACCGCGGACAAGGCAGATCTGCCGCTGGTGGTCAACCAGCCGTCCGGACGCTGGAAGAACAGCGAATACAGCGCCCTCGTCGACCAGATCGGCAGGCTCGTCCCAGGCGACCCGAAGATCGCGACCCTCACGCATGACGCGCTCGCGATCTTTCAGCGCGAACTACCCGGTTTCCCGCTTTACCAACACGTCAGGCTCGTGCCCTACAACACGACGTATTGGACGAATTGGCCGACCAAGGAGAACAATTACTTCCAGCCGCCCAACTGGTGGATGTCGTTCCTGCGGGTGGTGACCGAGATCAAGCCCGCGCGGTAGCAATCCCGGACATGCCGGACCGCCGCCCCGGCGCGGCGGTTCGGCATTTCGAAAGAGCGATCGGAACAACATGACCGCCGGCTACGTGTTTCGCCGCCTCGCCGTCTTCTTCCTGATCGTGTGGGTGGCGGCCAGTCTCAACTTCGTCATCCTCCGCCTCGCCCCCGGCGACCCAGTGGCCGCGATGCTGACCCGGATGGCGCAGCAAGGCGGGAGCGTGGCGGGCAGTGACGAGATCATCCGCTCGTACCGCCATACATTCGGCCTCGATGAATCCATCGGGGTCCAGTACGTCAAGTTCGTTACCAGCTTTGCCCGATTCGATTTCGGCGTCTCGCTGTCCAACTACCCGACGCCGGTCAACAAGATGATCGGTGCGGCCCTGCCATGGACGATCGGCCTGCTCACCGTTTCGACGATGATCGCCTTCGGTCTCGGCACATTCATGGGAGCGCTCCTGGCCTGGCGCGGGACGCCGGCGATCCTACGAAAGACGTTGCCCCTCCTGATGCTCGTCGCTGCCGTCCCGTACTACCTCCTGGCGATCCTCCTGCTGGCCGTCTTCGCGTTCGGATTACACCTGTTCCCCGCAGCCGGAACGGCCCCGATTGGTGCGCCCGAGGCGACCGGTCTCGCGCGAGCCGGTGAGATCCTCTGGTCGTCGTTCCTGCCGGCCCTGTCGCTCGTCCTGGGCGGCCTGGGCGGCTGGATGCTCGGGATGCGGGGGCTGATGGTCGGCGTCCTCGGGAGCGACTACCTCATGCTTGCAGAGGCCAAGGGTCTGAGCAGTCGCCGGATCCTGTTCCGATACGCCATCCGGAACGCCATCCTGCCCCAGATCACGGTGCTGGCTCTCCTGCTGGGGCCGATCGTCTCCGGCGCCGTCCTCGTCGAGGTGATCTTCTCCTACCCTGGACTGGGCTCCACGCTGTACCAGGGGATCCTGAACGCCGACTACACGCTGATCCAGGGGATCACCTTCGTGCTGGTGGTCGCCGTTGGGCTGGCGATCCTGATCCTCGATCTGGCCTACCCGTTGCTCGATCCCCGGATCCGATATGACCAAGCGTGAGCATCCCTTGACCGCCCGGCGTGGCTGGGGCGCCGCGCGCCGGCTCCTGCCACGTGATGCACGGCTCGGTGCGGGCCTGGCGATCATCGTCGGCCTGCTCATTCTCGGGACGGTGGGCCCGGCGCTGGTTGGTCCGGCCGGGCTCCGATTGGGCGCGGCACCGTACGCGCAACCGCCCACGGCGGCTCACCCGTTCGGGACTGACACCACCGGGCGGGACATCCTTGCCTTGATGGTCCACGGAACCATCCCGACGTTGATGATCGGTTTGCTAGCCGGGGGCATCGGGACGGTCATCGGCGTCGTCCTGGGCCTTGTGTCGGGCTACGTGCGTGGCCCAGTCGACACCGTGATCCGGGGCACGGCGGACGTGTTGGTGACGATCCCTATCCTCGCGATCCTTGTCGTGCTCACGGCGCTGTTGCAGACGCAGTCGATCGAGCTGATGGCGCTCATCATCGGGCTCCTGGCCTGGCCGTACTCAGCCCGGGCGATCCGGGCGCAGACGCTGACCCTCCGGGAACGTGGGTTCGTGACGATCGCCGTGCTGTCCGGCCGGAACGCCTTCGAGGTGATATTCCTGGAGATCCTGCCGAACCTGCTGCCGTACGTGACGGCCAGCTTGGTGGGAGCCATCTCCGGCGCGATCGTGGCGGCCGTCGGCCTGCAGCTGCTCGGGCTCGGGCCGATCACCACACCGACGATGGGTCTCATGCTGCAGTACGCGTTCCAGTACGGGGCCGTTGCGCGCGGCATGTGGTGGTGGTGGGGGCCCCCGGCCCTCTTTCTGGTCCTGCTCTTTGGCGGCCTGTTCCTGATCAGCGTCGCCCTCGACGGGTTCGCGAACCCACGGCTGCGTCGAGTCGAGGCCGCAGGATGATCGCCGGAGCCATGCTGTCCGGACGGGCGCCCGACGCCGTTGCCTCGTCGGTGCTGACGGTCGAGGACCTGCGCGTGTCGTACCAGACCCGTCGTCACGTGGTGAGGGCCGTCGACGGGCTGAGCTTCGAAGTCGCTTCGGGCGAGGTATTGGGATTGGCCGGCGAGTCCGGCAGTGGCAAGTCGACCGCGGCCATGGCGATCCTGCGCCTCGTTCGACCACCGGGTCGGATCGAGCAGGGCCGGGTCATGCTGGATGGGGTCGACCTCCTCACCGTCGACCAGCGCGTGCTGCGCCGGATCCGCTGGCGGCAGGTCGCCCTGATCCCGCAGGGATCGATGAACTCGCTCAATCCCGTGATGCGGGCCGGAGACCAGATCGCCGACGCGATCACGGCCCACGAGGATCGAAGCGATGGCGCGGCGCTGCGACAGCGCGTGGCCACCTTGCTCGACTCCGTCCGGCTCGGACGGGACGTGGCGCGCCGCTATCCCCACGAACTGAGTGGCGGGATGCGCCAGCGGGTTTGCATCGCGATGGCGACAGCGCTCGATCCACGCCTCCTCATCGCCGACGAGCCGACGAGCGCCCTGGATGTCGTAGTCCAGCGCGCCGTGGCCGAGACCCTGCTCGACGCGACGCACCGGCTCGGCGCCTCGCTAGTCGTGATCGGCCACGATCTGGCGCTCCAGGCGCAGATGGTCGACCGTCTCGCGGTCATGCGCCGCGGGCGGCTGGTCGAGATCGGGCGCGTGCGGGCGATGTTCCGCGAGCCCATGCACCCCTATACCCGCGCATTGCTGGCGGCCGTGCCGTCCATCCGCGACCCCGATGGCACACGTCGCCGGACCTGGTCTGCCCCGAGCGGCGATCCCTCGCGTTGCTTCCTCGGCGCAGCCTGCGTCCAGGATCGGGCCACGCCCTCCGAGGCCCTGCCGCTGATGCACGATGTCGGCAGCGGTCATTTCGTCGCCTGTCCGGTCGGAGAGCGCGATCACGGGGACGACGCGGCGATGGCCCATGGCTGACCTCGCGCACGAGGCGACCTCGCCGCAGCCGCTCCTCGAGCTTGATCACGTCCGAAAGTCGTTCTCGGGCGGAGCCCGGCGCGACCCGGTTGTCGCCGTGGACGACGTCACCCTGGAGCTGCCCTCGGACCGGCCGGTCATCGCGGCGATCGCCGGAGAGAGCGGCAGTGGCAAGTCGACGCTGGGGCACCTGGTTCTCGGCCTCCTGTCCCCGACCGGAGGACGGCTCCGCTTTCGCGGCCGCCCGATCAACGAGCTCGTGCGCACGAATGGCCTCGAGTTCCGTCGCAATGTGCAGGCGATCTTCCAGGACCCGGCCGACGTCTTCAATCCGTTCTATCGGGTCGACCATGTCTTCGGGATGCTCCGTCGGTTCGGTCTCGCCTCTTCGGCGGAGGAGGGTCGGGAGCTGGTCCGGGACGCCCTCCGATCGGTGGGTCTCGACCCCGATCGGACGCTTGGCCGGTATGCCCACGAGCTCAGTGGAGGGCAGGCCCAGCGTCTGATGATCGCGAGGGTCCTCCTCCTCAAGCCGAGCCTGATCGTGGCGGACGAGCCGGTGTCGATGGTGGACGCCTCGTTGCGGGTCGCCGTCCTCGACGCTCTGGTCAAGCTCAAGGAGAAGCTAGGCGTGTCGATCCTGTACATCACCCACGATCTTGCGACCGCGTACCAGGTGAGCGATGAGATCTTCATCCTTCACCAGGGCCGGATCGTCGAACGCGGATTGACGCGCAAGGTCATCGACGCCCCTGTCCACCCGTACACGCGCCTGCTGATCGCCTCAGTTCCGGAGCCCGATCCGGACGTCCGCTGGCGCGGGCGCCTCGACGATCCGGCCCCGGTCCGATGAGCCGCTCGCTGACCGAGGAAGCCGCTGGCCGGGCACGCGATGTCCTCCGCAGCTGCGTCACGTCGCTCGGGTTGCGTGCCTCGGCTGGAGAGCGTGGCTACCCGGAGGTGTGGGCTCGCGATGCGATGATCTCGCTCCTTGGGATCTGCGCGGACGGACTCGAGGATCTGGTGCCGGCGCTTCGTGTTTCACTCGACACGCTGACCGCGCATCAATCGCCGCTCGGCTACATCCCGCTGAACGTCGGGTCGGACGGCAATCGGAGCACCGCCAATGCCGGTGCGATCGACAGCAACCTCTGGTACATCATCGGTCATCACGTCCTGGATCGAACCTTCGGCGCCCCGGACGTCCTGGAACGCCACCGGGATGCGATCGAGCGGGCCATGCTCTGGGTCCGTTACCAGGATTCAGACGACGATGGGCTGATCGAGTCTCAGGAGGCCGCCGATTGGGCCGACCTTCTCGCCAATCGCGGGAAGGTGCTGTACCCGAACATCCTGTTCACGATGGCACTCCGCGCCTATGGAGCCATGGCGGAGAGGATCGATCTGCCCAATCCGGCCCTGCACACACAACTCGCGGGCGTGGCGACCGCCCGACTCAACGCCCTCCACTGGGTCGAGTCGGACCACGGATTGTGGGCGAGCGCGACGTCGCCCGAGCTCACTGGCGAACACCTCGAAAGCCGTCGGCTGGTCCAGACGACGATCGCGCAGCTCTGGGCTCGTCCGTTTTACCTTCCCTGGGTGGCGTTTCGTGACTTCGGCGACTGGTGCGACGTGCTGGGCAACAGCCTCGCGATCCTTGCCCGCATCGCCGACACCCGTCGCACCGACCAGATCTTGACGTACTTCGACGAAGTCGGGGTCGCGCGGCCGTATCCGGCCAGAGCCATCCACCCACCGATCGAACCCGGCCACAAGGACTGGCGGGATTACTACCGCAACGGGTATCGGAGCCTGCCGGATCAGTACCACAACGGTGGCATCTGGCCCTTCATCGGGGGCTTCCTGGTGGCGGCGCTGGTAGAAGCGGGGCGCCATGCTGAAGCGGCGGAGCATCTGGAGCGGCTGGCCCGCGCGCTGCGGGAGAGCCATGGCGAGGCCTGGGAGTTCAACGAGTGGCACCATGGCAAAACCGGTCGGCCGATGGGAGCGCCCCAGCAGGCCTGGACGGCAGCGCTCTACCTGTTCGCGTTCCGGTCGGTCGCGGATGGGGCGGTCCCATGCCTCGACCAGATGCGGGCCAGTTGACGATGGACCCCGGATCGACCGGTGACGCCGACCCGGCGCGGGCGACCCATAACGACGGGTTGTTCGATCCCGAACCGCCGGCGCACCGCCGGATCTCGGACGACATCGCGGCCCGCATCGACTCCGGGCAGTACCCGACCGGCTCCAAGCTGCTCTCCGAGCCACGCCTGGCCGCCGAGTTCGGAGTCAGTCGCGGGACGCTCCGCCAGGCACTCGCCTCCCTGCGCCAGGGCGGCTTCCTTGACTCTGTCCCGGGTCGCGGCACCTTCGTGCGCGGACCCAGGCCGCGGGTGCTGGAGTCCCGACGCCGGGTCGTAGGTCTGATCGTTCCATCGGTCACCCGTCCCGCCCTGCCCGAAGTGCTGACGGCGATCGAGGACGAGCTCCATGGGCGCGGCTACTCGCTGCTCGTGGGGACGAG
>CAYLSK010000139.1:0-7406 GCA_964385975.1 uncultured Anaerolineaceae bacterium
CCGGCGCCCGCGGGAGGGCCTGGGCGGGACCGCTGGCCGTCACGCCCGGACACGTTGTGGACCAATCGCTGGCATCGGCTCGCGTCCCGCAAAACCACGCCCAGGGACTGGTACAGGGGAGTTGGAGCGCGCGGGCGTCTGATCACCCCACATCCACGCTCAACCTGAGGCCGAATCATGCCTGCCCGGCGGGATTCGATCTATACCAGTCCGGGGGAGACTGGATGCGGGAATCGGGCGACCCTCGTCGGGCCACCGTCCGCTGTCGGCGCTGGCCGTCTCCTACGGCCTCCGCCCGGCCAGCGCGTCGGCATGACGACCGCGCGGGTCGATCGAGGCTCGGCCCTGGCGCGCGGCGAGTTCCGCCAACGTCTCCTTGTCGAGGATCTCGAGCATCGCGTCGCGGACGTCGATCATCGTGTCGCGCAGCCCGCACGTCGCCTCGTCGGGGCAGGAGCATCGCTCGTAATAGCGCAGGGAGACGCACGGTAACGGGGCCAGCGCGCCGTCCAGCAGCCGGATGATCCGCCCGATCGAAACGGCTGAAGGCTGCACGGCCACGGCGTAACCGCCATGGGTTCCGAGGGTGGTCCGGACGATCCCGGCGTGCTTGAGGGTGGCCATGATCTGTTCCAGGAACTTCGCCGGGAGGCGATTCCGGGTGGCCAGGCTGGTCAGCGGGATCGGACCCTCGCCCTCGTGGCGGACCAGGTCGATCAGCGCGCGCAGGCCGTATTCGGATCGGCGGGAGAGGCGCATCGACTGCATCCTAGCGCGCAACTCCTAGTCGGGTAGTCGGACTTCCGCACATACCGAACATGCGTGCGAAATGCAATCGTCCGTGCTAGACTCACGCGCGATGGCCGACGATCTTTCGCACATCTTCTCGGCGGACCTGGACGATGCCGACCCCGTGATCGAAGGCACCCTGCGGCCGCGGACGCTGGACGAGTACATCGGTCAGCGCGAGGTCAAGGCGAACCTCTCCGTCCTGCTCACGGCGGCACGGGGGAGGGGAGAGGCGGCGGATCACGTCCTGCTCTACGGCCCGCCGGGCCTGGGCAAGACGACCCTGGCCACGATCATCGCCCGCGAGCTCGGGGTCAACGTCAAATACGCCTCGGGTCCGGCGATCGAGCGAGCCGGTGACCTGGCGGCGATCCTGACCTCGCTCGAAGAGCGCGACGTCCTGTTCATCGACGAGATCCATCGCCTGAACCGGGCGGTGGAGGAGATCCTCTATCCGGCGATGGAGGACTACGCCCTCGACGTCATGATCGGCAAGGGGCCGTCGGCCCGGTCGCTCCGGCTCAGCCTCAAGCCGTTCACCATCGTCGGCGCGACCACCCGGGCGGGTCGGATCAGCAGCCCGCTGCGCGATCGCTTTGGGGCGACCTACCGGCTCGACTTCTACGCGGAGAACGAGCTGGCCGCCATCGTCGAGCGATCGGCGACGATCCTGGACGTGACGATCGAGCCGGCGGCGACCCTGGCGATCGCCAGGCGCGGTCGGGGGACCCCGCGGATCGTCAACCGGCTCCTCAAGCGGGTCCGCGACCACGCCCAGGTCCACGGTGACGGCCACGTCGACGAGGCAACGGCAACCGCGGCCATGCGGGCGATGGAGATCGACGACGAAGGTCTCGACTCGACCGATCGCAAGCTCCTGGCGGCGATCATCCAGAAGTTCGCGTCGGGTCCGGTCGGAGTGGCTGCGCTGGCCGCCGTCCTGTCAGAGGAAACCGAGACGATCGAAGACGTCTACGAGCCCTTCCTGCTGCGCCTTGGCTTCATCGATCGTACGCCGTCGGGGAGGATCGCGACGGACCTCGCCCGCGCGCACCTGTCGGGCCTCGGCTACGAGATTCCGCCGCCGCGGCGGCCGGAAGGTGGGATGCCCAGCCTGTGGGACGAGCCGGCATCGCCGGACGCGTGAGCGGCCCATACGTCGGGCGGGCGTCGCAGTACGAGCTGACCGTGGCGGCGCCCCAGGATGGAACGACGCGGGCCCGGCTCGGGCGTCTGACGCTGGCCCACGGCGTCGTCGAGACCCCCCAGTTCATGCCGGTCGGCACGAATGCCACGGTCAAGGCGCTCTCGCCGGACGATCTCCGGGAGACAGGCGCCTCGATCATCCTGTCGAACACCTACCACCTCTACCTGCGGCCGGGCCACGAGCGGATCGCGAGGCTCGGCGGTCTACACCGGTTCATGGACTGGGACCGCCCGATCCTCACCGACTCGGGCGGGTTCCAGGTCGTCTCGCTGGGCGACCTGCGAGTCGTCGACGAGGACGGCGTCACGTTCCGCAGCCACCTCGACGGCTCGATCCATCGGTTCACGCCGGAGATCGCGATCGGCGTCCAGGAGGCGCTCGGCTCGGACGTCGCCGTCGCGTTCGATCAGCCGGTCTTCCCGAGCTCGTCACGCGAGGTCGTGGCCGAAGCGACAGAGCGAACCCATCGGTGGGCCGAGCGATCGCTGGCGGCGCACAGTCGGGGCGATCAGGCGATCTTCGGCATCGTCCAGGGTGGCCTGGAGCCGGATCTGCGGGCCGCATCCACGGACCTCATCGCCAGCCTCCCGTTCGACGGCATCTGCATCGGCGGGCTGGCCGGGGACGAGACGCCGGAGCAGCGTGACGCGGCGCTGGATGTCGTGATGGGGCGCCTGACAGGCGACCCACGCCCGCGCTACCTGATGGGGCTGGGTTCGCCGGCGGACCTGCTGGAGGCCGTCCATCGGGGGGTCGACTTGTTCGATTCGGTGCTGCCGGCGAGGGTGGCGCGGAACGGCCAGCTGTGGATCCCCGGCGGCCGCCTGAACATGCGCAATCAGCGCCACCTGGACGATCCGGCGCCGGTCCAGGATGACTGTCCGTGCCTCGCCTGCCGGCGCTACTCGCGAGCCTATCTGGCCCATCTGTTCCGGGCCAATGAGCTGCTGGCCTATCGGCTCGCGACTTGTCACAACCTGACCTTCACCCTAGACTTCATGGCCAGGATCCGAGCCGCCATTCGGGCCGGAACCTTCCCCGCCGCGATGTCCGAATTGCGGGCCCGCGCGGGCCGGTTGAGTGGCGGTGAAGGCGCTGTGAAGTCGGCGTGAAGCGCCGGTCGGTAACCTTCAGAGAGACGCGGAGGCGAATCGATGGGCTCACGAGATCGACCGGGCAAAGAGGCCAAGAAGAAGCCGAAGGCCAAGCTGGCGCAGCCTAGCTTGTCACCGCTGGCGGACCCGCCCCGGAACGTCGAGGTGATCCGCAAGCCACGCAAGGAGAAGCCGGTCGTCGAAGGCGACACGGAGGAAGGCTGATCGACCGGCGGACGCCATCACCGTCCGCTCCGGCGAGCGGTCCCATGGATCGGATGAGGAGCGTGACGGACAGATGGCGATGACCGACGAGCGAAGCGCGGAGCGGACCGCGGAGCGAGCCCTGGCTGAGCGAGGCAAGGCGGTGGAAGCCGCCCTGGCCTCGATCGAGAAGCAGTTCGGTCGCGGCGCGATCATGAAGCTCGGATCGCGCGAGAAGCTCAACATCGACACCATCCCGACCGGGTCGATCGCGCTCGATCTGGCCCTCGGTGTCGGCGGCATCCCGCGTGGCCGGATCACCGAGATCTTCGGGCCGGAATCGTCGGGCAAGACGACCGTCTGCCAGCATGTCATCGCCGAGGCCCAGCGTCGCGGCGGCGTGGCCGCCTTCATCGACGTCGAGCATGCCCTGGACCCAGGCTATGCCCGAGCCTGCGGGGTCAACGTCGATGAGCTGCTGGTCAGCCAGCCGGACACCGGTGAGCAGGCGCTGGAGATCACCGAGACGCTGATCCGCTCTGGCGGGATCGATTGCGTCGTCGTCGACTCGGTCGCCGCCCTCGTGCCGCGGGCCGAGATCGAAGGCGAGATGGGCGACTCGTTCGTCGGGATCCAGGCGCGCCTGATGAGCCAGGCGCTGCGCAAGCTAACCGGTGCCGTCTCTCGCTCAAACACTGCGCTGATCTTCACCAACCAGCTCCGCGAGAAGATCGGGGTGATGTTCGGGAATCCGGAGGTCACGCCGGGCGGCCGGGCCCTCAAGTTCTACGCGTCCGTCCGCCTGGACATCCGACGGATCGAGACGATCAAGAACGGGACGGATTCGGTCGGCAATCGCTGCCGGGTCAAGGTCGTCAAGAACAAGGTCGCGCCGCCGTTCCGGGTCGCCGAGTTCGACGTGATGTACGGCGAAGGCATCTCGAAGGAGGGCGGCCTGCTCGACGTCGGCGTGGCGATGGACACCGTGGTCAAGACCGGCGCCTGGTTCACCTTCGATGAGACCCGGCTGGGACAGGGTCGCGAGGCGGCCAAGGAGTTCCTCAAGGCCAACGCCCCGATCGCCGCCGAGATCGAACGGCGAATCCGGGCCAAGATCAACGAGGTCACCATCCCGGTCGAGGGCATCGAAGAAGCCGAGTGACCTCGGGGCCGCGGCGCCGCCGCACGTCGCCCGCGGAAGCCCGCGAACGGCGAGCCTCGATCGACGATCCTGCGATGGTGCTCGAGGCCGCTGCGCGTTTCCTCGAGGTTCGATCGCGCTCCGTCGCGGAGGTTCGGCGGCGCCTGACCGGCGCCGGCTATCGAGCGGATCTCGTCAACGCCGCGATCGAGCGGATGCTCGAGCTCGGGATGCTCGACGACGAAGCTTTTGCGCGCGCCTGGGTGGAGTCGCGGGACCGGGCGCGACCGCGCGGGGAACGTGCGATCCGCGCCGAGCTCGGGCTCAAGGGTGTGGACCGGGCATCGGTCGACCTCGTCCTCGCGGAGCGTCGCGAGGCGCTGCCCGGCGGCGACCCTGACGATGGAGTCGCGGGCTCGCCGGACCGTGTCGCGGCGGAACGTCTGCTTGCGCGCCACCGGCGCAGCCTGGAGCGCGTCAAGGATCCTCGTCAGCGGCGCCAGCGCGCGTACCAACTGCTGGCGCGCAATGGCTTCGATCCCGAGACCTGCCGCGAAGTGGCCCTAAGCGTCGATCGCGATCCCGCCAACGAGGACCAGGACAGGGACGACTGATCGCGAACCGATCTGGCAGCCCAGCTCGCCCAGATTCCGGCAAATGCTCCTCAGGCGCGCGTTGGTCAGGGCAACCCGGACAAATGGACCACCGGGCGGGCATCTGTCACAGATCCACGCGTGGCGACTCAGACCTCACGCTCGCTCATCGACACTGTCCTCCCAGCGTAGGCAACCGTCGCTGACGAGTACTCGCCTGAGGAGCATCTGTCAGAAATGGGCTCAACGGCTCCGCTTGACCCAACAACCGCCTCGCTGGTGATCGGTGGCTGGCCGGGCCGTCTCCGCGGATGGACCCGCATCGTGCCATCGGACGAAGGAACGCGGTGAGCCTGCCCGGATCGAGCATTTCCGGCGCCGCGTGGATGGCTGGCGAGCCAACCGGCGGCAGAGCTCCTTGAAGCCTCGTCGAATGGAGCGTGGGCGATCCAGGTGAGCCTGCCCCCCTGACGCGAGCCTGTCGCGGATCCTCACCATCGGATGCCACCCGCCCGATAGCATCGGTTGCCGTTCGGGTCGCGCCGCCGTAGGCTACGCGGCAGACGACTCACGTGCCGCTCCGGCGGCGCGCAGCTCAACTCCGGCTCGATCGCGGCCCAGGGAGGGGGCCCCGTCTCAGAAGCGGCACTAGCCCTCGCCGCACGATCGCGCCCCACCGAAGCAGGACCTCCGTCCGACCCGTTCGGACGGATGGGAGGAATACAGGATGGAGACACCGGTCATCGTGGCGGTGGCCCTCGGGGCCGCCGTCGGCGGAGCCGTACTCGGCGCACTGGTGCGCAGCATCTGGCCGTCGCAGACGATCAGGGCCGCGACCGCCGAGGCGCGCCGGATCGAGGCTGAGGCCCGCACCCGCCAGAAGGAGCTGATCCTCGAGGGGAAGGACGAGAAGCTCCGTCTCGGACGGGAAGCCGAGGAGGAAGCCCGCGCGCGACGCGGAGAAATGGCCGGCCTCGAACGACGGCTCCTCCAGCGCGACGAACAGCTCGACCAGCGCACCGACATGCTCGAGCAGCGTGACCGCAAGCTCCTGGAGCGAGAGCGTGAGCTCGACAAGACCCGCGACGAGCTGGCTCGGGCCCACGGCGAGCAGGTCGCCGCCCTCGAACGCGTGTCCGGCCTGTCGGCCGAAGATGCCAAGGGGATTCTCATCGAGGCGGTCCGCGAGGAGGCGGAGCACGACGCCGTGAAGATCGCCAGGGCTATCGAACGAAGCGCCCGCGAGGAGGCCCAAGACAAGGCGCGCGACATCGTGATCACCGCGATGCAGCGGGTCGCCTCCGAGCATACCGCCGAGCACACCGTCTCGGTCGTGCATCTGCCCTCTGACGAGATGAAGGGCCGGATCATCGGCCGCGAGGGGCGCAACATCCGGGCCCTCGAGCAGGCGACCGGGATCGACCTGATCATCGACGACACCCCGGAGACGGTCATCCTGTCCGGCTTCGACCCCGTCCGCCGCGAGATCGCGAGGCTGGCCATCACCAAGCTGATCGCGGACGGCCGGATCCATCCCGGCCGGATCGAGGAGGTCGTGGCCAAGGCGCGCGCCGAGGTCGACGTGGTCATGCGCCAGGCGGGCGAGCAGGCCGCCTATGACGCCGGGGTCCCCGGCCTCCCTGCTGACATCATCAAGACCCTCGGCCGGCTCAAGTTCCGCACCAGCTTCGGGCAGAACGTGCTCAATCATGTGGTCGAGACGAGCCACCTCGCGGCAATCATCGCCGCCGAGATCGGGGCGGACGTCCAGATCGCCAAGATGGGCGGCCTGCTCCACGACATCGGCAAGGCCGTCGACCACGAGGTTGAGGGCCCCCACGCAGCGATCGGGGCGAGCATCGCCACGCGCCACAACCTGTCGCCGCGGGTCATCAACGCCATCGCCGCCCACCACCAGGAAGTGGAGTACACCTGCCTGGAGGCGCCCATCGTCCAGATCGCCGACGCCATCAGCGCCTCCCGGCCGGGCGCCCGGGGCGAATCGATGGATACCTACGTCAAGCGGCTCGAGGATCTCCAGGCAATCGCCGAGAGCTTCGGCGGGGTCGAGCGCTCGTTCGCCGTCCAGGCCGGCCGTGAGGTGCGAATCCTCGTTCGACCCGAGGAGATCGACGATCTGACGGCGAGCCGCCTGGCCCGCGACATCGTCAAGAAGATCGAGGAGCAGCTGACTTACCCGGGCCAGATCAAGGTGACGGTCATCCGCGAGACGCGGGCCGTGGAGTACGCGAAGTAGCGGCCCGCGGCGACGGTGCGTCCGAGCCGGTTGGCCGGACGCGCCTCGGCAATCCGACCAACGGCAATGCGCCCCGGCCGCCGGGTGCCTGCCGGATCCTGATGATCGGAGACTTGATCGG
>CAYLSK010000140.1:0-7363 GCA_964385975.1 uncultured Anaerolineaceae bacterium
ATAGCGGCCGCCCGGTGCTGCGCCCGCTGAACTACCCCGACACGGCGCCCGGGCGCGGCTGGCTGGTACATCGCCTCGCGGACGGAGAGGAGGTCGCCGTGATCAACCTCATGGGCCAGGTGTTCATGAACCAGCTCGATTCGCCATTCATGGCGGCCGACGCCCTGCTGAATGGCGCCGCGGAACCGCTGCCGCCGGTCCGGCTGGTCGACTTCCACTGCGAGCTCACCTCGGAGAAGAACGCGCTCGGCATCTACCTCGATGGACGGGTCAGCGCGGTGGTCGGGACCCACACCCACATCGTGACCGGGGACGAGCGGATCCTGCCGGGCGGGACGGCCTACCAGACCGACCTCGGCATGACCGGGCCGCTCTGGAGCGTGATCGGGTTCGCGCCGAGGACCGTCCTGCCGCGCTTCCTCAACGCGCTGCCGACGCGATTCGAGGTGGGGGATGGAGCCGTGGTATTCAACGCCAGCCAGATCGACGTCGATCCGGCCACCGGACGGGCCCTCGCCATCGAGCGGATCCAGCGACTCATCGAGCTCTGACGTGACCGACGGGCCTGCCCCGCGGCCGCGTCGCCGACGACACGATCCCGGCCCGCTGGCCGATCCGGTCGTGCCGCCTCGGCCTTCACCGGTTGACCTGCACGCCCATACGCGCCGATCCGACGGCGTCATGGAGCCGGCCGACCTGGTGCGCGCCGCATTCGACTGTGGCGTCACGACGTTCGCCCTGACCGATCACGACACCCTCGCCGGCTATCGAGAGCTCGTCCCGGCGGGAGCGATCCCGGCGGGGCTCGAGTTGATCGCCGGCGTCGAGATCAACGCGATCGTCCGCGAGGAGATCGGGCTGTGGGAGGGCGAGCTCCACATCCTGGGCCTCGGGATGGACCCCGACGACGCGGCCTTCGAGGCAGCGCTCGCCGAGCAGCGCCGTCGCCGCGCCGAGCGATTCGCGCGCACGGTCCGCCGGCTGGCTGAGCTTGGCATGCCGATCGATAGGCAGCTCGAGACGCTCGCCATCGGCGCCGACGATGCCCTCGGCCGCCCGATCGTGGGCCGCGCCCTCGTTGCTGCGGGGTTCGCGACCAGCGTGGGGGACGCGTTCCACCGGCTGATCGGGCGTGGTGCGCCGGCCTACATCCCGCGCGACGGGCTCGGACCCCAGGAAGCGATCAGCGCGATCCGGAACGCCGGTGGCCTGGCGGTCCTGGCCCACTTCTCGGAGGCACCCGGACGCGGGTCGCTCCTCCGAGAGCTGATCGATGGCGGGCTCACGGGCCTCGAGGTCTTCTATCGAACGTTCGATCGACCGACGGTCCAGGCGATGGCGGAGGTCGCCCGCGCCCTCGGCCTGGTTGCGACCGGCGGCAGCGATTACCACGGCGACACGGGAACCTACGCCGAAGCCCACGCTGCACTCTGGGTCCCGCCTGAGGTCGCCGATGGCGTCCACGGCGCTGGCGTCGTAGGCTCGTTCCGACAGCCATGACCGAACGATCGACGCTCACCCGCGCGCTGCCCATGCTCGAGCTCGTCCACGCGCCGGGCGCGCTCCCGCGCCAGCCGACCGCACCGGCCGACGATCGCCTGGCCGAGTACCTCCCGGAGACCCGGACGCTGCCCAGGTTCCACCTCTGGACCCTGGGCTGCCAGATGAACCGGAGCGACTCCGAGGAGATGGCCGGCCGTCTCCTGGCCGCGGGCTGCGAGGAGGCGCCCAGCCTCGAAGCCGCCGACCTCGTGGTGATCAACACGTGTGCCATCCGCGAGGGCGCGGAGCAGAAGGTCATCGGGCGGCAGGGCCAGCTCGCCCGGCTCAAGACCGCCAATCCGCGTCTGCGGGTCGTCCTGACCGGCTGTTCCGTGCGCGAACCGGACCGCGCGGGCCTGCGGCGCCGCTACCCGGCGGTCGATCTCTTCCTCCGCCCGGACGAGGAGCCGGAGCTGGTCGATCGGCTGGGGCTCGCCTCCGCCCAGGCACCGATCGGTGCGATCGGGGCCACGACCACGGTTGGCCGGACGGTCGTTGGCGTCGCCGACCACCTGTCGGGGACCCGAGCGCTTGCCGTTGGTGCGGGAACGGTCGCCCGCGGATCCGCGATCTCCGCCTGGCTGCCGATCATCTATGGCTGCGACAAGACCTGCACCTACTGCATCGTGCCGTTCAGCCGGGGGCCGGAACGCAGCCGGCCGTTCGACGAGATCCTCGCTGAGGCGCGGGCGCTGGCCGCCGCCGGCTACCGAGAGGTCACGCTGCTTGGCCAGAACGTCAATTCCTACGGCCACGACCTGGCCCCCGACCCACGGTTCGGCCATGTCGAGGAGGCTCGCTGGGCCGGCCCTCAAGTGGACCTCGCCAGCCGACCGGACCTGGCCGAGCTGATCCGCACGATCGATGGGCTGCGGACCGCCGATGGGCGGCCGGCCATCGGGCGGCTCCGCTTCGTGACCTCGCACCCCTGGGACCTCTCGGACCGGCTGATCGCCGCGCTCGCCGACTGCCCGTCGGTCTGCGAGCACCTCCACCTGCCGGTTCAGTCCGGCTCGGATGCCGTCCTGCGCCGGATGGGTCGCCAGTACACGACCGACCACTACCTCGAGCGCCTGGCCCGGATCCGCGAGGCCGTCCCCGGAATCGCGATCTCGACCGACATCATCGTCGGCTTCTGCGGCGAGACCGAGCAGCAGTTCGAGGAGACGCTGCGACTGCTCGAGACCGTCCGCTACGACCAGGTCTTCGCCGCCGCCTACTCGCCACGTCCCGGGACGCCGGCCACTCGACTCGCCGACGACGTTCCAGCTGCGGACAAGCGTCGACGGCTGAACACCCTGCTCGCGCTGCAGGAGGGGATCGGCCTCGAGCGCAATCGGGCCTGGCTCGGGCGCGAGGTCGAGGTCCTCGTCGACTCGGTCAACCCGGCCCGCCACCACGAGCACGATGACGATCAGGCCGGACCCCCCGCCGAAGCGGCGCGGGAGGGGAGCCGCCTCTCCGGCCGGACGCGCGGGAACAAGCTCGTCCACCTCGCCGGTGACGAGGCGCTCGTCGGGCGGACCGTGGTGGTCCGGGTCGACCATGCCGGCCCGTACGCGCTACGGGGCGCGCTCGTCGGCGCGTGACGGAAGCACCACCGCTCGTCGTCCTCGCCGGCGCGACAGCGACCGGCAAGACCGAACTGGCGATCCGCCTGGCCGAGGCGGTCCTCGCGGCCGGACGGCCCGCGGCGGTCATCTCGGCCGACTCGCGCCAGGTCTTCCGCGGGCTCGACATCGGGACGGCCAAGGCGTCGACCGCGAATCGGGCGCGCGTCCCACATCACGGCCTCGACCTGGTCGATGCCGATCAGCCGTTCAGCGTCGCCGACTTCGCGGCGCATGCCCGCGCGGTCCTCCGCGAGATCCGCGAAGCCGGTGGCATCGCGATCCTCGCCGGCGGGACCGGGCTGTACCTGCGGGCGATCGCCCGCGGCCTGGACACGGACGCCCTGCCGAGCGATCCCGATGTCCGCGCCCGTCTGGAAGCGGATCTCCTCGCCGGCGGGCTCGAGCCCCTCCTCGCTCGCCTCCGCGAGCTGGCACCGGCGTCGGCCGCCCGCGTCGACACGCACAACCCGCGGCGCGTCGTACGCGCCCTCGAGATCGCGGAGATGGTCGGCGACCCGGCTCCTCCGACCCCGCGCGGCTACCCTGGCCCGGTGACGTGGCTGGGGCTCACCGTTGAGCCCGCGGCACACGCCAGGCGGATCGTTGCGCGGGCCCGCGCACAGTTCGATGCCGGCCTCATCGACGAGGCGCGGGCCCTCCGCGATCGGTTCGATCCGGGCCTGCCGGCGTTCTCCGCCATCGGCTACCGCGAGGCCTGGGCGGTCCTCGACGGCGAGCTGACCCGCGACGCCGCGATCGAGCTCGACGCCAGGCGCAACGTCGCCTTCTCGAAGCGCCAGCGAACGTGGTTCCGTGCAGAACCTGGGATCACCTGGCTCGATGCCACGATCGACGACCCATTCGACGCCGCGCTCGCCATCGCGCGACGTGTCACGGCCTGATCGGCCGGCCTACGGGGCGACGATCCTCAGGCAGCGCTCGAGGCGGTCGCGGACTCGCTAGAGCGAGCAGCGGGATCGAGACCCACCAGACGTCGAGGGCGAGCGTCCACCGGCCCGCCACACCAGGTAGCCCAGGGTAACGGCGAGCGCGATGATGGCGATCGCTCGGATCGACAAGGTGCGCCGCCGAGATTCGGGCGTGGGCAGTGTCCGACCGGGCAGCGCGCCCGCCTCCATGGCCCGAATGGACCCCCGACCGGCTCCGGATGGCCTATCGCGATATGCTGCATCACCATGCCCGCACGCCATCTGATCGAGCTCGAACGCGTTCCCGAGCGCGCCTTCCTCGTCGCCGTCGACACGGGCGAGGACGCCGGCTGGTCGGCCGACGACTCGCTGGCCGAGCTCGCCAACCTGGCCATCACTGCCGGCGCCGAAGTTGTCGGCGCCGAGTGGCAGAACCGCCGCCACGTCGACCCCAACTGGTATGTCGGCAAGGGCAAGGCCGAAGAGCTCGCGGCGGCCAAGCGCGAGACCGGGTTCGATGTGCTGATCGCCGACGACGAGCTGTCGCCCGCTCAGCAGCGCGCCCTCGAGGAGCTCCTCAACGTCAAGGTCATCGACCGCAGCCGCCTGATCCTGGACATCTTCGCCCTGCATGCGCAGACCCACGAAGGCCGACTCCAGGTCGAGCTCGCCCAGCTCGAGTACCAGCTGCCGCGCCTGACCCGTCTGTGGACCCACCTGAGCCGGACCGGTGGCGGGATCGGGACCCGCGGCCCGGGCGAGTCGCAGCTCGAGACGGACCGGCGGATTATCCGGACGCGGATCTCCAAGATGAAGGAGCGCGTCGACCAGGTTCGCCAGCAGCGGGCCACCGCGGCCCGCGGTCGGGACCGCCGGCTCTGGCCGACCGTCGGCATCGTCGGCTACACGAATGCCGGAAAGTCGACCCTGCTCAACACCCTGGTCGGCAGCGAGGTCGCCCGGGCCGAGGACAAGCTCTTTGCCACGCTCGATCCCACGAGCCGCCAGGTCAAGCTCGGCGACGGGCAGGTCGCGATCGTGACCGACACGGTCGGCTTCATCCACAAGCTCCCGCACCAGCTCGTCGAGGCCTTCCGGGCGACGCTCGACGAGGTCAACCGAGCCGATGTCCTGATCGAGGTGGTCGACGCCTCGGATTCCCATTTCGACGAGCACCGGGCAACGGTCCAGACCGTCCTCGACGAGCTCGGCGCCGGGGCCAAGCTGCGCCTGGTCGCGTTCAACAAGGCGGACCTGCTGGATCCTGTGGCTCGTGACGCGGCCGTCCCGGCCCCGGCGATCGCGGGATCTGTGTTCGTCTCGGCACTGACCGGCTTCGGGATGGAGACGCTCCGGGCCGAGATCGCTGCCCTGCTCGCCTCGCTCTGGGTCGACGTCGACGTCTCGTTGCCGTATGTGGCGGGGGAGCTCCTCGCACGCGTGCGTGAACGAGGCACGATCGAGCTCGAGTACGGCGAACGCGACGTGCGGGTCCGAGGGCGGGTCGCACCGTCGCTGGCCGGCGAGCTGCAGGCGACCGCGGCGCGCTGGGCCGAGGTCGAGGACGAATCGCCCGAGACGATCGGCTCGGCCCCGGGTCGGTGAGCGGGTTCGTCCGCCAGGCCGGCAGCGGCATCCTGGCCGATGGGTCGCGCCTCGTCTGGTCGGTCGCCGACGGGCGGCGCGGCAGGCGTTGGCGGGCGGTGGCCGGCCTGAACGGGGTGATCAGCCACGCCCTGCTCCTGGAGGTCGATCTCGACGGGCGTCCGAGCCGGCTCGAGCTGACCACCCCCGCCGGCATGCTCACGCTGCATCCCGACGAATCGGGCCGCTCGCTGCACGGGAACGTGGTCGCGCCCGACGGCGTGGGTCACCTGAGCCTGTCGTGGAGCGCTGAGCATGGCCTGGAGATCCACGGACAACCGATTGCCACGGCGGTGAGCGCGCATCGCCTCGCGGGCTCGATGGCCGTGGGTGAGGGAAGGGAGATCCCGGTCGTCCTCGTCGGCGCCGATCTCGCGGTCTCCGAGACGACCCGTCGTTTCCTCCGGATTGGCGAGCTCGAATGGCGGATCGAAGGGGAGGTCGGCCGGGACGCACCAACCACCCTGGAGGTCGATCCACGCGGCGTTCCGGTGGGGCTCCGGGACGGCCGGGAGTGGCCGCTCGAGCGGGACTGACCCTGCCTTCCGGGCGATGGTGGAGAAGCTGTGGACAAGGCTGCTCCAGGCGCACCGGTTCGGTGAAAGTCGTGGATAAGTCCGTAGCCAGCCGGTTGACGGACGGCTACCGTAGATTTTGCTCGAAGGGGCTCTGGACCGAAAGCGGTGTCGCGGATGCAAATCAGCGGCGTTGGCTACGGACCGGTAGTTCCTTCGGGCGTTTCTGTGTGTGTGGCAGATCGCCGGGGTGGCATGATCGGCGGATGAACGACCCCGTTGACGCCCTGGCGCCCAACGCCATCCGCCAGGCCCGTCAGCGGATCCCGCCCGTCTTCCTGGATTCGCCGCAGTTCGTTCACGAGGGACTCTCCGCCCGCGCCCGTATCCCGATCATCGTCAAGATCGAAACGACCAACCCGATCCGGTCGTTCAAGGGCCGCGGGACCTGGGTTGCCGTGAACGCCCTGGCAGGGGAGGGGAGGCTCGGATCGGATCGGGCCGTGGTGGTCGCCTCGGCCGGCAACTTCGGTCAGGGCATCGCGTACGCCGCCCGCGCGCTCGGTTTGCCGGCCGTCGTGTTCACGTCGCGCAATGCCAATCGGGACAAGGTCGCGCGGATGCGCGCGCTGGGCGCCACGGTCATCGAAGCAGGGGAGGACTTCGACGACGCGCGAGCTGCCGCCGGCGCCTACGCCGCCGACCACGACGCTGAGCTGCTCGTCGACGGCGACGACCCGCGGATCTCGACCGGGGCAGCCACGCTGGCGCTCGAGATCAGCGATTCGGTCGATGCCGGGCACCTGCCCGCGCCGGCCGCGATCTTCGTGCCGGTCGGCAACGGAGCCCTGATCAACGGGGTCGGAGCCTGGATGCGTGCGGCCGCTCCAGATTGCCGGGTCGTCGGGGTCCAGGCCGAGCTCGCGCCCGCGATGGCCCTGAGCTGGCATGCCGGTCGACCGATCGACACGCCGTCTGCGGCGACCTATGCCGACGGGATCGCCGCCCGCGTCGCGATCCCGCGAGCCGTGGCGCTGATGGCCGGCCGGGTCGACGACATGCTCGTCGTGTCGGAGGCAGCCCTGCACGCCGCCCAGGCCGAGCTGACCGACGAGCTGGG
>CAYLSK010000141.1:0-7349 GCA_964385975.1 uncultured Anaerolineaceae bacterium
TGACGCCGATCCCGAGCAGCGTCCAGGCGACCGGGATCTGGGTCTTCTCGGCAAAGGCGCGCAGATCGTCCCAGGCCTCGGCGTGGAGGACGCCATGCCCGGCGAGGATGACCGGCCGCCTGGCGGCGGCGATCTCGGCAGCCGCGAGCTTGAGCTGGCGGCCGTGCCCGTCCAGATTGGGGCGGAAGCCGGGCAGGCCGGCCACCACCTCGGCATCGGTCGGGTGTTCGGCGCGCGTCTCCTGCTGGAGGGCGTCCTTGGTGATGTCGATGTGGACCGGGCCCGGGCGGCCGGTCCGGGCGATGTGGAACGCCTCGGCGACGACGCGCGGCAGATCGTTCGCGTCGCGGACCAGGTAGTTGTGCTTGGTCATCGGCAGGGTGATGCCGTTGATGTCGATCTCCTGGAAGGCGTCCTTGCCGATCAGCGCGCTCGGTACGTTGCCGGTGATCGCAACCATCGGAACGGAGTCGAGGAGCGCCGTCCCGATCCCCGTCACCAGGTTCGTCGCCCCGGGTCCGGACGTCCCCATGCAGACGCCGACGCGGCCGGTCACGCGAGCGTAGCCGTCCGCCGCATGGGCGCCGCCCTGCTCGTGGCGAACCAGCACGTGGCGCAATTCCGGGTAATCGCCCAGCACGTCGTAGAGCGGCAGGATCACCCCGCCTGGGTAGCTGAAGAAGACCTCCACGCCCTGCCGCAGGAGCGCCTCGCACAGCACGTCGGCCCCGATCCGGGTTCGTTTGAGCTCGCGACCCTCATGGAGCATCTCCTTGCGAGCGCGCTCCACGGCTGCCGCGTCCGCGGACCCATCATTGGGCACGTGGCTGCGCCGCTCCGGCGGCGCTGTCGTCGGCCCGATGAAACGTGGCGGTTGAGCCGGATCTCCCTTGGCGATCGTCATGTTGCTCGAGGTCCTCCGTGGCGGGTCGATCGGTGAAAAACGAAAGACCCTCGCCGCTCCGGCGAGGGTCCGTAGGTGTTCGGGTGCTGGTCGAGCTAGTGGCGCTCGCCCCCCCGTGTCCCTCGGTCTCGCCGGGAGCCGGTAATGAGCCCAAGAAGCCCATCAAGCCCCGGAAGCGAGCGAAGAAGATCGAGGAGCGATACGTCGGTCAGGCCGGTTGGCTCGAGCGGGACGTGCACGCGCCGACCATCGGCCGTCACGACGACGGCGACTGCGCGGGAGTCTCCACGATCGAACCAGCCCAATGGGGCCTCCGCATATGGCCTGTCTGCGGACGGTTCCGCAGCGTTTCGGCAGTCTAGCAGGGATCGAGCCCCCGTCAACCGCCCATGTATACCTTCAGGCTGCTGCTCATGCCGGTCGTACCAACGACCAAGGCCGCCGGTGGTGCCAGCGGCCTTGGGTCATATTGCGCTCGTGTCGCGCACTGGTTCTAGTGCCAGCGTTGGCCGGCCTCGATCACCAGAGCTGAGCTCGCGAGCGTCATCAATGCCAGGATCATGCGGAAGGCCTGAGCCTTGAAGTTGTCCTTCACGGCTAGTCCCACCACCGCATGCCTGCACCAATGGTGAGCGCCATTGACGCCAGAAGCATCAGCGCCCAGGTGAAGCGCGCCAGGTTCGCCTTCACGGTTCTCCCTTTCGTTTCAGGGTGTCGTTCGCTCGTGGATCGGCAGCTGGGCGGTCTCGGTGAGATCCCTGGCTTTGCGTCCCCGTCTCGCGGCGGGTTTGCCCTGGACGATCGTTCGAGCGGGAGGACGAATGTCCTCTCCCCCGCAACCTAGACATGTCCGGCGCACTACCCCATAACTCGATGGTACTCGGCGGTACCGGCGTTGGGGTCAGTGCATCCGGGCACCGGCCGCAACGGAGGGAGCCGGTCAGGCGCGGGCGGGGCGATCGGTGAGCCCGACGGGCGAGGACCGGCGCCGCATGGCAGCGACGACCACGATCGCGACCCCCACGCCGATCAGGACGTCACCGACGCTGAAGACGTTCGGGAACGGCAGCCAAGTCGGCAGCGCGAAGAGGTCCGTCAGCGGCGCCAGCGCCGGATCCGGAACGACGGCGCTGTTCGAGTAGACGGTCGACTGCACCTTGCCGAGCGCCTGCAGCGCTCCCGGGTCGGCCGGCATGAAGCCACCGTTCGCCATGATCGCCACGAGATTGCTCACGGCGCCGAGGGCGACGACCGGAATCCCGGTGATGGCGTGGTTCGCAAGGACCGCGCCGATCACGGCTACGGTGGACAGGACATAGATGGGCGGACCAGCCGGCCCGATCCAGGCACTCACCTGCTCCGAGAACAGGACCACCTGGACGAGGAGGCCGGCGACCATGACCCATGGCCAGCGGAAGTGCAGCTCGGCAAGACCGTCAGTGCGCCCGCCGACGACGAAGCCGACGATGACGCCGATGACAAGGGCGTACAAGATGAACATGGTCATCCTCCATCCGGAATGGTTGACAGTCTGCCCATCAGATCAATGTCCCAACGCGCTGACCGGCGATCAAGGGCGGGACGTCATGGGTGCCCGCGTGGGATCCATGGGACGCACCTCTGGCCTCCGCGGCTGGCTGCCCCGAGTGGGCCTTCAGGAAGCGCGTGACGGAATCAGCATCCCCCGGACGGGCGAACAGGTAGCCCTGGCCGTATTCGCAGCCCAGCGCTCGGAGCCGCTTGAGCTGGCCCTCCTCCTCGATGCCCTCGGCGATGATCGTCAGACCCAGGGTGCGGCCGAGAGCCACGATCGCGCCGGCGAACGCCCATTCATCCTGACCGTCGGCCGAACCGACGAATTCGCGAGCTATCTTGAGGATGTCGACGCGAAATCGGCGCAGATATCCGAGCGAGGAATAGCCAGTCCCGAAGTCGTCGATTGCGATCCGGACGCCGAGGTCACGGATCGCCTCGAGTCGCGCGATCGTCGTCGATGTGTCATGGAACATGACCGTCTCCGTCATCTCCAGGATCAATCGCTCCGCCGGCAGCCCCGTCTTCGCCAGGATCCGCCGAAGGTCGTCCACAAAGGGAGCCTCGGCAAGCTGCTGCGCAGCGAGGTTGACCGTCACGCTCACACCGCCACCGTGGCGCCCGAACTGTGCCCATCGCTTGGCCTGGGCGCACGCCTCCTCCAGGACCCAGGCGCCGATGGGCAGGATCACGCCCGTCTCTTCCGCCAACGGGATGAACTCGTCGGGTCCGACCAGCCCACGTGTCGGATGGCGCCAGCGCACGAGCGCTTCGACGCCCGCCGCGATCCCCGACTGCAGATCGATGATCGGTTGATAAAAGACGGCCAACTCGCCCTGGGCGAGGCTCTTGGACAACTCAGCGCTCAAGGCATGGCGTGCAACGATCGCTGCGTGCATGGTCGGTTCGAAGACCGCGACCCGGTTCTTGCCCGAAGCCTTCGCCGTGTACATCGCGACGTCCGCGTTGCGCAGCAGCTCGTCTGCCGTCTCGGTCCCCGCGCGTGCGACGGCGATGCCGATGCTCGCGCCCACCCTGATGTCCTGTCCCTCCACCTGGAAGCTGATGCGAAAGGCGTCGATGAGCCGGTTGGCAACGAGCATCGACCGGGCAAGGTTGGGTTCATCGTCCAACAGCATCGCGAACTCGTCGCCCCCGAGTCGAGCGGGGAGATCCTCCGCTCGAAGGACGTTGCGCAGACGATCTCCGACTTCCACGAGGAGACGATCGCCCGCCGCGTGACCAAGCGTGTCGTTGACGATCTTGAAATCGTCCAGGTCCAGGAACAACACGACCGCGTTTCGTGTGGTTGGTCCCTCAGCCAACCGCTCGCTCACGCGCTCCAGGAACAGACTCCGGTTGGGCAGGTGGGTCAATGAGTCGTGGTAGGCCTGGTACTTGAGCTCTTCCTTGAGTCGCGAGAGCTCGGCCAGCGATTGTTCGAGATGACCATGCTCCAGCGCCGAGGCGGCCTGGTTTGCGAGCGTCTCGAGCAGGCGCAGGTCGTCGGCGCTGAAGGTCGTTCCCTCCGTCAGGCGATTGGCGATGAGCAGGGAGCCGATCAAATCGGACTCGCCGCGGAGCGGGCTCACCATGCCCTGTCGCACGTTCGTCGTCTCGCCGGGCGCCGCGACGTAGAAGAACGGGGCCGTCGCCGCGCGGACCAGGGCGTGGAGCCGATCCTCGCCGAGGGTGGCAACGGGGGTCATGATCTCCGGCTCCCCCTCGTGCCAGGACCGGGTCCGAAGTGCCTCGTCGCCGGGGTGCCGTGCATAGAGCACCACCTCGGCGAGCTCCGCGCGGAACATCGTTCGTGCATGACCCAGCAGCGCGACCAGCGCCGAGTCCAGCTCGGGCGAGTGCTGCAGGATCCTCGATGACTGGTACAGGAGTTCCAGCCGCTCGTGCTTCTCGCGCTCCGACACGTACGCCTGATACGCCAGGAACACGATGACGAGTGGCAGGGCCAGCAGCCACAGCAGGCTGGGATCCAGCCAGAGGATCGACACGGCGAGCAGCGCCAGGCTCGTGTTCGCGAACGCAACGAGCGAGCCGAACCTGATCATCTCGGGCAACTTCTCGAACTGCGGTGCGCCGCCTGACACCGTGATCACGGTCGCGATCATGACCGCGGTGAGGATCGTCGAGACCTGGGTCGCCGCGAACGCCGCCAGCCAGTCAGCCATGTGGGGCGGGCCATCCAGCGCCGCGAGGTGGTACAGGACCGTCAGCGAGACGGTGGCCATGAGCATGAAGGTGGCCAGGTTGAACGACACCTTCATGACTCGTTGGCCCTGGCCCAGGATCAGCGCCGCAGCGGACCCGACCAGGACGGCCGCCAGATATTCCCCGGGGCTCAGGAAGAACATCCCGATCACGGCCGGGAACTCGCTCAGCGAGAACGAGTGCGTCTCGCGCCGGAAATGGACCACCACGACCCGAAGCTCGGCGACGGCGACGGCGAACGCCAGCACCGGCCACGGGATGTCGAACTCGACGCGTGGGCCTGGCTGACCCCGGAGCGCGACCAGGTAGATGGCTGCTCCCACGACGATCAGGAGCAATGTCAGCGCCCAGATGCGCGCCGGGACCAGGAGCCGCCGGGGGGCATCGGCGGTCAGCATCCTATCCCCGCGCGGGCGAGACGTGCGTCGGTCGGCAGATGCCGTCATGCCGCGGACACGGTCCCTGATCTCCGGATTCGAGTCAACAACATGAATGGTCCTCGATGGATAGATGGGTCGACCCTTTGTACCCCGCTTTGCACCGCTCCGCAGCGCGCGAGAGGTACGGGATCGCAGGGGACTATCGGCGGTCGCTGGCTATGGATCGCGGGGGACTATCGGCGGTCGCCGTCTATGGATCGCCGAGGACCGGGGGCGATGGCCTAACCTCAGGCGGGCATCGCGAGGAGACGATCGGTCAGCCACTCGCTACCACGACCCAGGCTGTCGAGATCGATCGATTCGGTCGGCGGGTGCTCGGCCGGACGACCCAGCAGATAGCCCTGACCGGCGCCGATCCCGAGCGACCGGACGACCTCGAGTTGGGCGGGCGTCTCGATCCCCTCGGCAACGACCAGGGCGCCCCAACGGTCGGCCAGGTCCCTCAGCGTCCGGACAACCTCGAGCGATTGGTCGCGGCGGGTGCCGCCTTGAACCAGCGACAGGTCGATCTTGACGATGTCGAAGCGCAGCTGGCTGAGCAGCCGCAGCCCGGCATTGCCGGAGCCGACATCGTCCGCCGCGAGGCGGATGCCGGCCACCCGGCAGTCCTCGGCGGCGCGCCGGATGCGCTCGATGTCCTCGACCGCTTCGCGCTCGGTCAGCTCGAGCACGATCCGGTGTGGGTCCAGGCCATGGCCGTTGATGATCCGGAGGAGCCCCTGGATGGTGAATTCATCCATCTCGAGGGTTCGCGGCGAGAGGTTGACCGTCAGTGAGCCGGGCAGGCGCAGGCGTGAGGCGGCGCCCATCACGGCTTCCAGGCAGGCGATGTCAAGCTCGGCGGTCCGCCCGGTCGCCTCGGCGGCCGCGAACATCGTGCCGGGATCGTTGAAGCCGGTGTTTGGCAGCGGGCGCACCAGGCCCTCGTAACCGCGTGGGGCCCCGGTGGCGAGGTCGTAGATCGGCTGGAAGACGGCGCGGACAGCGCCGCTCGCGGCGACCTTGGCGACGAGCGCCGAAAGCTCCGCCGGTTTGTGGTCGGTCGACGCGCTTTCGTGTCGCTCGCGGTCGTAGAGGGTCACGCGGGTCCGCCCGTGACGCTTGCCCCAATCGAGCGCGGCATCCGCCTGGCTGTAGAGCGTCTCGCGATCGCGTGCGGAACCCGGGATCGCACTGATCCCGGACGAGAATGATATCGCCGGGGTATCGCCAAGCCGTGCATCCCCGTCCAGACAGGTGGCCAGGAGGCGACGCACGACCACGTAGGCGCCGTCGGCATCGGTATCGGGCAGGATGATTGCGAACTCGTCGCCGCCCACCCGGAATGCACGATCCGGGCGACGCAGGATGGCTCTGATCAACGAACCGGTCCGCCGAAGCAGTAGATCGCCGGCCCCGTGGCCCTCGGAATCGTTGACCTGCTTGAACTCGTCCAGGTCCAGGAGCACGAGGGCGAGCGATCGCTTGTGGCGCGCGGCGGTGGACCACTGGCGCTCGATCTCCTCCTGGAACGCCCGGTGGTTCCCGAGGCCGGTGAGGCCGTCCAAGAGCGCCTCCGATCGAGCTTTGTCGTAGGCGTCCCGTACGAATCCAAGTGCCTCATCCAGGCGCTCTGCCGGCTCGAGCACGCGATGCGCCAACCAGACAGTGAGCACACCGAGGACGAGCGCGAGGCCGATGATGGCGAGCGTCGGCGTGACCAGGACTGCTCCCTGGCCGCGGGCCTGCCCGTAAACGGCCGGCACCGTGATCGCGATCGGGATCGCAAACATCGTGATGAGTGCCAGGTAGAGGCGCAGCCGAACGAGGCGGAGATTGGTGGATCCGCCCTTGGTGAGTCCAGCTGCCGGCTCGTCGTTGTGCGTGTTTTCGCGGATGAGGGCGCTCCTCGAATCGCAATGGGGCCCCGGAGCACCGTTATAGTCCCGAAGCCCCTCGCTGGAACGAACTCCGTCGTACTGACGCCGATGGGACCAATGGGTACGTTCAACCTGAGTGGCGGCCGGCCACGATGCGCGCCCACGCACGGATGGGCTGGTGCGCTTGCGCACTGACCCAACGGGATCGCCCGACCAGTACTACCGGCGTATGGCCCTTCCGGCGGCGGATCGCCAAGGTACGGCACAGGAGCGATATCCGCTCCTCGACGACTGAACCGTCCAGGGCAAACCCGTCGCGAGACGGGGACGCAAAGCCAGGGATCTTCCTCGGAAGACCGCCCGGTTGCCGGAGGTCATCGAGACTGG
>CAYLSK010000142.1:0-7212 GCA_964385975.1 uncultured Anaerolineaceae bacterium
CTCTCCCAAATGATGCGCCCCTGCATCACGCTCCTGTGTCGAGCTTGGCAGGGTCCCGGGGCGCGGGCGGGAGTACGCGGGCGGGAGATCGGTCCGCGATTGACCGGTTCACGCTCAGAGTCGTACAATTCGCGGTCTGCGACTCGGCCTGCCGAGCGCATTTCCCTGTCCGACGTCGCGGTGGTCGCGCGCGGCCGCCAGCACGAACCTCTGAGGATCCATGTACGCAGTCATCGAGACCGGCGGAAAGCAGTATCGCGTCGAGGTTGGCACCGAGCTCGAGGTTGAGCTGCTCGACGTCGAGCCCGGCAAGACGATCACCCTCGAGCGCGTCCTGCTGGTCGCCGACGGAGCCGAGTCTTCGATCGGTCGCCCGCTGGTGGCCGGCGCCGAGGTGAGCGCCGAGGTCGTCCGCCAGACCCGGGGCGAGAAGCTGATCTCGTTCAAATACCGACCCAAGGCCCGCAGCCGGGTCAAGAAGGGTCATCGCCAGGAACTGACCGTCCTGCGCATCAACGACATCACGCTCGGTGGAAGGAGCGCGGCGACGTCAGCCAAAAAGGCACAGGATGATGCCAAGACGGAGCGCCAGCGGCTCGAGGAGGCCGCCACGACTCAGGCGGCCAAGGATGCCGAGCTGGCGGCCAGGCTGGCCGTTGGCACGGACGCAGCCGAGAAGCCGGCGGGCAAGGCGAAGGCGGCGCCGGCAGCCGCCCAGGCAGGGAAGGCCGAGGCCAAGGCAGGGAAGGCCGAGCCCAAGACAGCGAAGGCGAGCCCGAGCGAGGCCAAGACGACCCCCAGCGAGGCCAAGGCTACCAAGACCGAGACCAAGGCTCCGGCCGAGACCAAGGCCACCAAGACAAAGGCCAAGGCCCCGGCCGAGGCCAAGACCTCTGCCGAGGCCCCGAAGCGGGGTCGCGCCAAGGCATCCGCCGAAGACACCGACGCGTCGACTGCCAAGACCGAGGCCCCCAAGCGCACCCGCGCCACGAAGAAGGACGAGTAATCAGCCATGGCCCACAAGAAAGCCGGAGCCACCTCGAAGAACGGCCGCGACAGCGTTGGTCAGCGACTCGGCGTCAAGGCCGGCGACGGCCAGCTGGTCAACGCCGGATCGATCATCGTGCGCCAGCGAGGGATGACCTTCCTGGCTGGTCCCGGGACCGGCCTCGGCAGGGACTACACCGTGTTCGCGACCACCACCGGCACGGTGAGGTTCGAGCACGCCACCCGACTCAAGAAGCGCATCCGGGTCGAGGCGGTCGAGACGGCCGCCCCGAGCGTCTGATCTAACCGGACAAGCCGGCGACCACCGGCTGGGCGAAGCGCCCGGCACGGACGGCGTCGGAGGAGAGCCCCTCGTGAAGCCCGATATCCATCCCAAGTATCACCAGGCCAAGGTCCATTGTGGGTCGTGCGGCACCGAGTGGACGGTTGGCTCCACCCGTGCCGAGCTCCGCGTCGACGTCTGCGCCAACTGTCATCCGTTCTTCACCGGCAAGCAGACGATCATCGACACCGCCGGCCAGGTCGAGCGCTTCCAGAAGCGGCTGGAACGGCAAGCCCGAAGCTGAGCGCGGCTCGACCGGCATTCGAACGCCCGCCCGGCCCTGACGGCCGCCCTGAGCGCAACCGGTAGACTTCGCTTCATGCCCAGCTACACCTATGGCGGCCAGGCCCTGATCGAGGGCGTCCTGATGCGCGGTCGCGACTCGATCGCGGTCGCCCTGCGCCATCCGGACGGCCAGATCGTGTACGCCACCGAGCGGCTGGATTCGGGCTTCCATGGAACGCGTTGGTCGAGGTGGCCGCTGGTTCGCGGCCTCGTCGTGCTCTACGAAACCCTCGTCGTCGGGACGCGCTGGCTCGTCCGCAGCGCGAATGTCCAGGCGCAGGAGGATGGCGTCGAGCTCGGCCGCGGGTCCGTCGCCCTGATGCTCGGGCTGACGTTGCTGGCCGGCGTCGGAATCTTCTTCCTGCTCCCGCTGCTGGTCGCCACGGTCACGGCGGCGAACGTCGAGAACGGCCTCGTCCAGCATCTCATCGAGGGCCTGGTCCGGGTCGCCATCTTCCTTGGTTATCTCGCCCTCATCGGGCGCGCCCCGGACATCCGGCGGGTTTTCCAGTACCACGGCGCCGAGCACATGACCATCCACGCCCTCGAGGCCGGCGATCCACTGACCGTCGACGAGGTCCGCAAGTACCCAACCGCCCATCAGCGCTGCGGCACGGAGTTCCTCGTCGTCGTCATCCTGCTCTCGATCGTTGCGTTCTCGGTCGTCGGCCGTCAGGAACCGCTGGTCATGATCGGCAGCCGGATCCTGTTGATCCCGGTCATCGCCTCTGTCGGCTACGAGATCCTGCGCTTCGGCGCGCGGCATCGGGCCAACCCGCTGGTGAAGGTCCTGCTCTATCCGGGCCTCATCGTCCAGATGATCACCACCAAGCAGCCCAGCGACGACATGATCGAGGTCGCGATCGTCTCCATGGAACAGGCGCTCGAGGCTGACGGCGAGCCGGTTCCGACAGGCTCGGGCGACTTCGTCCGCGAGCCGATGCGGCTCGGCGCCCAGACCCCCGCGGCCGTCCCGACATCTGTCGCCGTCCCGATCATCGCGACCCCGGGACCGACGGCCGAACCAGTCGACCCGCCGCCGGGGTCGTGAGCAGCCTCGACGCCAAGCTGGCCGAGGTCGCCCACCAATACGACGATCTCCAGGCCCAGCTGGCGCGCCCGGAAGTTTCCACCGACCCGTCCGAGCTCCGGCGACTGGGCCAGGAGCTCGCCCGTCTCGAGCCGGCGGTCGAGGCCTTCCGCCGCCTGGAGTCGACCCGCACCGAGCTGGCGGGGGCGCGCGAGGTCCGGGGGTCGACGGGCGCCGACGATGAGCTTCGGTCGATGGCGCGCGAGGAGATCGACCGGCTCGAGGCCGATGAGACCCGCTTGCTGGAAGAGCTCAAGGTTCTCCTCCTTCCGCGCGACCCGAACGACGATCGCGACGTCATCCTGGAGATCCGGGCCGGCGCCGGTGGCGGGGAGGCCGCCCTGTTCGCCGCCGAGCTCTACCGGATGTACTGGCGCTACGCCGAGCGCCACCGATTCAGCCCGGAGCTGCTGAGCCTCCACAAGACCGGGATCGGGGGGATCAAGGAGGCGATCATCCAGGTCCACGGTGACGGGGCCTATAGCAGGCTGAAGTTCGAGGGTGGCGTCCACCGGGTCCAGCGCATCCCCGCCACTGAATCATCCGGCCGCATCCACACCTCGACCGTGACCGTCGTCGTCCTGCCCGAGGTCGACGAGGTCGAGATCGAAATCGACGAGGACCGCGACCTGCGAATCGACGTCAAGCGCTCGTCGGGGCCTGGCGGCCAGTCCGTCAACACGACCGACTCGGCCGTTCGGATCACCCACCTGCCGACCGGTCTCGTGGTCGAGATCCAGGATGAGAAGAGCCAGCACAAGAACAAGGCCAAGGCGCTCTCCGTGCTCCGTTCGCGGCTCTACGACCTGGAGCTCCAGAAGCAACGCGCGGCGGACTCTGCGGCTCGCCGCTCGATGGTTGGTTCGGGCGATCGGTCGGACAAGGTTCGCACCTACAACTTCCCGCAGGATCGGGTGACGGACCACCGGATCGGCAAGACCGTGCACAACCTGCCGGGCGTGGTCGACGGCGACCTTGACGACCTGATCGACGCGCTGGTAATGGCCGACCAGGCCGACCGTCTCTCGACGTTGACCGACGGCGACGCGGCCTGACGAGGCCGCGGACCCGGTGAATCCTGCGCCGATCGAGACGACCGCGGCGCTCCTGCGCGAGGGGGTCGAACGCCTTCGCGAGGCCGGGTCGGAAACCGCGCGCCTCGACGCGGAGCTGCTCCTGGGGGATGCGGTGGGCGTGGGCCGGACCGTCATCCTGGCCCATCCGGAGGCGCCGGTCGGGGCGGATGCCGCCAGGCGCTACCGGGCAAATCTCGATCGGCGGGAAGGTGGCGAGCCGGTCGCCTACCTGCGCGGCCTGAAGGAGTTTTTCGGTCTGGCCTTCAGCGTGGACCGGCGGGCGCACATCCCAAGGCCTGAGACGGAACGGGTCGTCGAGCTAGCCGAGGCGGAGCTGGCGCGGCGCCTCAGCGCTGCGCCGCGAGCGGTCGATGCTCCCCGCGTCCGGGTCGTGGACGTTGGCACCGGGAGCGGCGCGATCGCGGTCGCGCTCGCCGTCGCGCTCCGCCAACGGGGAGCGCTGAGCTCCGTGGAGATCGTTGCGGTCGACATCTCGACCGAGGCGCTCGATCTGGCGAGGGAGAACGCCGTCGGCCATGCGGTCGCCGACGCCATCACCTTCCGCGAGGCTGACCTGCTGCCTGGGCCGCAAAACCCGGCTGGCCCGCCATTCGACCTCGTCCTCGCGAACCTGCCATACGTCCGCCACGACGCCCTGGCTGGCCTGCCCGTCGCCACCTCGTTCGAGCCGATGCTCGCGCTCGACGGCGGCGCGGACGGGTTGGCGGTCATCGCGCGCCTGCTCGATCGGCTTCCGGCTGCACTGGCCGACGGCGGATTCGCCCTGCTGGAGATCGGTGCCGATCAGGGCGAGGCCATCGTGGAACGTTGTCGTGACGTGCTGCCTGGCTGGCGCTGCGTCGTGGAGCCGGACCTCGCCGGCCTGCCGCGCGTGGCTCGCATCTGGCGCAGCTGACGCGCGGAACGCATCGGTCGGGCATCATCTTCGGGTGCCCGAGCCTACGACCCCGTCGCCCATCCTGCCCATCGAGCTCATCGCTCTCGACATCGACGGCACGCTCATCGGCGACGATCTGATCATCAGTCCGGACACCCGGGCGACGGTGAAGGCGGCGACGAAGCGAGGCGTCCACGTCTCGCTGGTGACCGGCCGGATGGTCTCAAGCGCTTTGCGCTTCGCGCGCGAACTGGACCTGACCGCGCCGATCGTCGGGTATCAGGGCGGGCTTATCCGGTCGATGCCCGAGCCGGGCTCGCAGCGCGTTGGTCGTCTCCTCGTGCACACACCCATCCGGGCGGAGGTTGCCCGCGAGATCGTCGAGTGGACGCGGGCGCACGGGCTCGATCCGCACCTCAACCACCTCGAACGGTTCATCCTGCGGGCCGACGATCCCAGTGCCGACGACTACAGCGCGTTCATGGGCGCGCGCGCCGAGCTGGTGACGGATCTGGCCGGCTCCATCGCGCACCCGATCACCAAGGTCCTGGCGGTCGGCGAGCCACCGCGCCCGACCGAGCTCGCGCCGCTCGCCCGAGCGCGATTCGCCGGTGGCGCGGACGTGACGATCAGCCATCCGAAATTCCTCGAGTTCGTTGCGCCTGGCGTCTCGAAGGGACGTGCCGTTCGCTGGCTGGCGCGGCGGTTGGGTGTGGCGTTGGGGGCGACGCTTGCGATCGGCGATCAATGGAACGACCTCGAGATGCTCTGCGAGGTTGGGCACGGCACGGCGATGCCAACGGCACCCCGGGGGGTCCAGGCGGCCGCCCGCTACATCGCGCCGGCACTTGCCGAAGAAGGGGTCGCGCGGATGATCGAGATGCTGGTGCTCGCGTCGGTGGCGGCCGCCCGCGCATCCTCCGCTCGACTGGCGACGGAGGCGGCCGCCCGTCTGGCGATCGAGGCGGCCTCGGCGATCGAAGCGGCCTCAACGCCGAGCTCCTCCGGCGCCATGACGGAGACGGTCCCGGCGTGACCGCCAGGGTCATTCCGGACGACGCGGCCGGCCGAGCCGCGGCGATCGAGATCCTGCGCACCGGCGGCGTCGTCGCTCTGCCGACCGACACGGTCTACGGCATCTGTGTGGCGCTCGGGACACCGGGTGGAATCGAGCGCCTCTTCGAGGTCAAGCGCCGGCGGCCGGACAAGGGGATCATGCTGCTGCTGGACAGCGCCGACCAGGCGGGCGAGATCGGGGTGATGACACCGCCTGCGGTCGCCCTGTCGAGCGCCTGCTGGCCGGGCGGGTTGACCGTGATCGTCCCGCAGCGACCGGACGTGCCACTACCGGCGGCGCTCACGGCGGGCATGTCGACCGTCGGCCTCCGAGTCCCGGATCACGACGCTCCGCGCGTGCTCGCCCGCGGCGTTGGGCCGTTGCCGACGACCTCGGCTAACGTGTCGGGATTGCCGGAGGCGCCGGATGCCGCGGCGATCCTGGACCAGCTCGGCGATTCGATCGATCTGATCCTCGACGGCGGCCCAGCACGTGGTGGGCCGGCCTCGACCGTGGTCGACTGCACGGGTCCATTGCCGCGGGTGCTGCGGGCGGGCGCCGTTCCACTGACGCGGGTCTTCGAGATCCTCGACGCGGCGGGCGTTTCCCACGGGCTCGCATCGGGCTGACCCAGTCGTCGAGCCAGACGAACCACGCCCAAGCGGCCGCACCGCTTGCGCCCGACGCAACTTTCGCGCACGACGTTGCATGGAATGCACGTCCCGTCGCTCCCGCGTGCGAGTCGGCTCGACTGTTGCACTCGACGCAATCCTGGTCCGCCGGGCGAGTCAACGCGGTCCAGTCGTTGCATTCCATGTAAGAAAGGCGACACAAACGGCTTCTCATCCTCGCGCTTTCGACAGTGGTTGCGTTTCATGCAACGAGTGCACCCGTCAGCGCCGAGCGACACGTGAGTGTTGCTTCCGCCCAGAGCCGGCCAGGCGCGGTTCAGCCGTTGCGTCCTCGAGCGTCCACCGGCCAGCGATCGACCAGCCGCCCGCCGCGCGCGATGAGGTACTCGCCGACCAGGTTGACCACCGGGCAGACGTGATTGGGGACGACCCAGACGATCTCGCCGATCGCGGGCCGGTTCGCTCCGGCGGCGACCTCGACCACACCGTGGTGGTCGTAGATCCGGGTGACCACCGCGTCGACAGCCGAGGACCACGCTGTGGCCAGTGAGGTACGGCGCGACGTCCTCCGTCAGCCCCGCCCCCCCGGCCGCCAGCTGGCGACGCCCGAATTCGAGGCTCTTGTGAGTCTTGGCGTGCGGCCGCAGCGCCACACCTCGATCGCGCATCGTGGCCGCCATCCGGGCGATGTTGCCCTCGACCCGTTCGAGGTCGACGATCATCGCCGGGGTCTCGATATGAGCTCGGGCGTCGGCGTCGAGCCAGACCTCGTCCATCGCGACACCTCCCGGGGATCAGGTCGACGGCGTCAGCCGCCTCGTTCGTGGGAAGATACCGCCCGAGG
>CAYLSK010000143.1:0-7144 GCA_964385975.1 uncultured Anaerolineaceae bacterium
CGACGCCGAGCGCTTCGAGGACCTGGGCCTCTACGAAGTGGCCGATGCGCGCCTTGGCCATGACCGGAATGGTTACCGCGTCCATGATCCCCTCGATCATCGACGGGTCGCTCATGCGCGCGACGCCACCGGCTTTGCGGATGTCGGCGGGGACGCGCTCGAGCGCCATCACGGCGACGGCGCCGGCATCCTCGGCGAGCTTGGCCTGTTCGGGGGTGACGACATCCATGATGACGCCGCCCTTGAGCATCTGGGCAAGACCCTTCTTGGTCGCCCAGGTGGACGTTTCGACGGTCATGTGAAACGGATTCCTCTGGTGGTCGCGCTCGGTTCGTCGGCCGGGTCTGGCCCCGGGGTCGTCGCCCGTTCGAGTCGGCCGAGCCCCGCGCGCGCGCCGATTATCGCACGAGCGCGCACGAGGGCTGGTCGCTGCGTTCCAGAGCGGGCGTCGCGGGGCGTTTTGTCTGCTGGCCGCGACTACGAGGCACGTTTGACGCCCGAACTGGACCTGTCCACGCCCGTTCTGATAACAGCGCGACTCGGGGGCACGCTCGCTCGTCGAGAGGCTGCCGGTCGGATCGTTCGACCCGTCGTTGTCGACTCCCAGTCGCGCCCGGGCTCCCCGTATTCGCTCATCTCCCCAGTTTCTGTCAATCGCTCCTGAGGGGAGCACTCGTCAGGGACGCCTGACCTGGCGAGGCGTCATGCCCGATGACCCACGCTCCGCGACATCGGCCTTAGCGTGCTGTTTCCGTCATCTGCCCTCCAGCCGAGCCTGCGTCACGAACTCCGTGACCAATGCCCGCCTGGCGAGCATTCGTCAAACCAGGCTCAGCGAGCCAATGTCCGGACGACCCCCGACATGAGCTCGGTCGCCCGGCGCGCGGCAGTCGGCGAGAGGCGCGAGAGCGCGTCGATGAGGTCGATGACGCCCTGATCCGGTAGGGCGTCCAGCAGGTCGAACAGACGGAGGATCGTCGAATCCGGGATCCGGCCGAGCAGACTCAGCGATCGCTCGAGCTTGCGTGGCTCCAGCTGCGGCACCAGCCCCACGGCCCGATCGAAGAGCCGAACGAAAACGAGAAAGGCCGACAACCAGTCACGCAAGGCAGACAACTCGGCGTCATCGGGTCGAACCTCGAGGGCGGCCGCTGCCTCACGCTCCTTGGCCTCGAGCACCGCGACGATCGGGTCGCCCTCGCGGACCTTGCGCTCGGCGATGACCCGGCCGAACCATTGCCAATGGTCGCCGACGGCGAGATACGCCGCGCCGGCAGGCCCCCGACGACCCACCCGTCGCAGTTCCGGCACCCGCTCGACGATCCCCCATGATTCCGCCTCCGCCAGCGCCAGGCTGGCGGCACGGTGGCTCAGCCCCAGGGCCTCCCGAACCTCACGTTCGGTGAGCGGCACCTGGCGTGCCATCAAGTAGGCCTGCACCCTGGCGATCGCCGGGGTCACGCCCCATGCCGCGCCCATCTCACCCCAGGCCTCGGCGAGCTCCAGTCGGATGGACTCGGCGGTCTTCTGGCCGAGTCCGATCGCGCCGTCGGCCGCTTGCGTGCCGGCTGGAACGTGCGCCTTGACAGTAGCCTGTTTATCGATCATAACTTGCTATGACAGAGTAGCACGTGCCGAGAGCAGCACGGCGACCCCAACCCATTCGCGCAGTGACCATTGGACAGCATTCGGTTTCGGAGCCCGAAATGAACGAGTCGACGCCTGACCGTCACTCTCGCCGGTCGAGCTCCTCGCGAAGCGCCCCGAGGATCTCCAGCTCGATTCGATCCTTCGGTCGACCCGCGGCGCGTTTCATGATGATCAAGTCGTCGAGCGAAGCAACGAGGACCGGCTGGCCGGCGACCGTCGTGGACACCGCGGTCGTCCTGAGCCGTTCAAAGTCAAGATCTGGGTCAGGATTGGCGAGCAGGTCGAAGTCACCGGCGCTCGTTGTCAAAGTGAAAAGCCCACCCGCGCGAAGGGTTCGGGCGTCGAGCGGCGGCATCCTCGGAGTATCCGCCGGCAGCCCGCGTCGGACCGAGGCGAGCTCCTCGAGCGTCGCCGCCAACCTTGCAAGGTTGTCTTCGTCTCGGGCGTAGCAGATGTCGAGGTCGCCGGTGAGCGATGGAGAGCCATGTGCCTGCGCCGCCAGGCCACCGACGACGATGAAGCGAACGCCGTGGGCGATCAGCGAGCGCAGGATGACGTCAGGTTGGAAGCGTCGCAGCTCGCTCATTCGGCGACACGTCGCGGTGGGCTCCGCCATTCGACGAAGTGCGAATCGTCAGCGATGGCCACGACGAGCCGCTCGTCCATGGAAACGCTGAGGCGCTCGCGGATCTGCGTCCGATCGATACCGATGCCGAGGCGGGGCATCACCTCGAGCCCGCATTCGCAGGCCGCAAGCAGCCGGTCGAGCGTGTTGACCCGCGGATCCGCCCGGCCGCGTTCGATCCGAGCGATCGTCTCCTGCGGAATTCCGGACTTCGCCGCGAGCTCGCGTTGGGTCAGCGTCGCGCGACGTCGTGCCTCACGCAGCATCCGGCCGGCCATCGACATCGTTCTCGCCTCGTCTCCTGATGACGTTTGCGTCATCAGCCTACCACGGGGCTTCAAGCTCGACGCGCCACCTATGATCCGGGCATGCCCGTCCTCCGGAGCCGCCTCGATCCCAAGAGCCCGGAGACACGTGCCAACCACGAGGCGATGGCGACCCTCGTCGCCGACCTGCGGGCCCGGCAGACGGCCCTGACGACCGGCGGTGCCGCCGGCGACGAGCGCTCGATCGCTCGTCATCGCGAGCGGGGCAAGCTCCTGGTCCGCGAGCGGATCGATCGCCTGCTCGACCCGGGCTCGGCGTTTCTCGAGCTCAGTCCTCTCGCCGCAACCGGCCTCTACGACGACGAAGCCCCGGGTGCCGGGATGGTCACCGGGATCGGTCTGGTGGAGGGGACGACCTGCGTCATCGTCGCCAACGACGCGACAGTCAAGGGCGGCACCTACTACCCGATGACGGTCAAGAAGCACCTGCGCGCCCAGGAGATCGCCCTCGAGAACCGATTGCCGTGCGTCTACCTGGTCGACTCCGGCGGGGCGTTCCTGCCGCTCCAGGCCGAGGTCTTCCCGGACCGGGATCACTTCGGGCGGATCTTCTACAACCAGGCCCGCATGTCCGCGGCCGGAATCCCACAGGTTGCCCTGGTCATGGGCTCGTGCACGGCCGGTGGTGCCTACGTCCCAGCGATGAGTGACGAAACGGTCATCGTCCGAGGAACCGGCACGATCTTCCTTGGTGGCCCGCCACTCGTGAAAGCGGCGACCGGCGAGGACGTCACGCCCGAAGAGCTCGGCGGGTCTGAGGTCCACACCCGCCGCTCCGGGGTCGCCGACCACGAGGCGCTCGACGACGAGCATGCCCTTGCACTCGGCCGTTCGATCATCAGCAATCTGAATCGCCGAACGCCCGAGCCGCCCTGGGATCGACGCGAGCCAGAGCCGCCGCTGATCCCGCCGGGCGGCGACGACCGGAGCGCGTCGCTCTACGCTGCCGTCTCGCTCGATCCCCGCCGACCGATCCCGGTTCGCGAGCTGATCGCCCGGCTCGTCGACGGTTCGCGTCTTCACGAGTTCAAGCCGCTGTACGGCGAGACCCTCGTCTGTGGCTTCGCGCACGTCGGTGGCTATCCGATCGGGATCCTGGCCAACGACGGCATCCTCTTCAGCCAATCGGCGCTCAAGGGCACGCATTTTATCGAGCTCGCGTGCCAGCGTCGGATTCCGCTCGTCTTCCTCCAGAACATCAGCGGGTTCATGGTCGGGCGGGAGTACGAGGAGGCAGGGATCGCCAAGGATGGTGCGAAGCTGGTCACCGCCGTCGCGAACGCGGAGGTCCCCAAGTTCACGATCCTGATCGGCGGCTCGTTCGGGGCCGGCAACTACGCGATGGCCGGCCGGGCCTACCAGCCGCGCTTCCTCTGGTCGTGGCCGAACTCGCGCATCTCGGTGATGGGTGGCCCGCAAGCGGCGCGGGTGCTCTCCACAGTCCGCGGCGGCTTCGCCAGTGATGCCGAGCGCGACGCCTTCGAAGCTCCGATCCTGAACACCTACGAACGCGAGGGCTCGCCCTATTTCGCCACCGCTCGCCTGTGGGACGACGGGGTCATCGACCCACTCGACACCCGTCGGGTCCTGACGATGGGCATCGAAGCCGCCCTCCACGCACCGATCCCCGAGACGCGCTTCGGTGTCTTTCGGATGTGACGTAGCATCCGACCCGTGCCCACCGTCGCCCGCCTGAACGTCGCCCCCGTCCGCAGCCTCGCGCTCGAGTCGCGGACCGACATCCAACTGGAACCGGCCGGCGTCGCCGAGGATCGGCGATTCTATCTGGTCGACGAGGCCGGCCGCCTGGTCGACGGCCTGGTTGCGGGACCGATCGTCCAGGTGGCGGCCAGGACGGATCCCGAAGCCACGTACCTGCGCCTGATGTTCCCCGATGGGGCCGTGGTCGAAGACGAGGTTCGGCTCGGAGAGCCCATCGAAACCCCGATCTACAGCCGGACCGCCATCGGTCACGTCCTCGACGGGCCATGGGCCGCCGCCCTCGAGGGAATCGTCGGCCGGCCAGTCCGGGTCGTCCGTTGCGATCAGGTCGGAGGAACGCGCACCGGGCATCCGGCCACCCTGGTCACCGACGGATCACTCGCCGAGCTTGGACGCCGCCTGGGGACCCCGGCGGTCGATGCCCGCCGGTTCCGGATGCTGATCGAGCTCGATGGCGGGACGCCGCACGAGGAGGACAGCTGGGTCGGCGGTCGAGTGGGCGTTGGCGAGGCGATCCTGCGGATCAGCGCGCCAGTCCCGCGCTGCGCCATGACCACCCATCACCCGGAGACCGGGCTCCGAGACCTCGACACCCTGCGTGCGATCAGGGAGTACCGGGGCCTCGCTGAAGCGAAACACATCCTGTTCGGCGTCTGGGGCGAGGTCGAGCGACCCGGCACGATCCGGGTCGGCGACCAGCTGACCGTCCTGGCCTGAACCCTCAGAGCGTCCTCGGGATCCCCCAGCGCCGGACGACGAGGACCCAGACCGTTGCAGCGAGCATCACCAGCGGCGCGGTTCGAGTCGCGTCGGTCACCCCGGCGCGAAGCATCCTGCCGGCGAGGGCGGCGCCCTCATCGAAGCCTCCCAGCAGCGACCCGGACATGAAGCTCCCGATAAGTGCCGAGGTCACGGCCGCAACCGGGACGCCGATGGCCAGGGCGACTCCGACGGCCACTGCGTCGACGCGTGAGCCGAGCGCCGCCGGCGCGAGTCCGGCGCCCAACAGGGCAACCCCGGCCAGACCCGCGAGACCGGCGATCGCGACCGCGCCGACCGGGGTTCCGGCCGGTTCGACCGTTGGGATGAACGAGGTCGCGAGGAGCCCGATCGGCGCGAACAGGGTCGCGGCAAGGAACGCGCCGCGCCGGGCGATGCGGATCGTCGCGAGCCGGCGTCCGGTGGCGTCAGGCCGCCAATTCGGATCGAGGAGACCCACGACTCAACGCTGCAGCCACGCGAGCACCTGCTCGGCATCGCGATCGGACGGGAAGACCGGATAGAAGACGTGCTCGACCCGGGCGTCGCGGATCACGAGCGTGTGGCGTCGATGGAGGGTCAGACCCTCGTGGCTGAAGGTCGGCAGGCCCAGGGCGCGGGTCAGCTCGAGGCGCTCGTCGCTCAGGACCCGGAACGGCAGATGGAGCCGCTCGACCATCTCGCGCTGGTAGGCGCTGTCCTGCGTCGAAAGCCCGAACACCCGCACCCCGGCGGACACCAGCTCCGCGTGGCGATCGCGGTACGCGCAGGCCTGCGGGGTGCAGCCGCGTGCGCCTGGGATCGCATTCCAGACGGCCAGGCCGCCGGGCGGATCCTCACCGGGACGGCCGGTCCGTGGATAGGCAAAGACGACGATCCGCTCCGGTCCGAACTGATCGAGACGCACGACGGACCCGTCCGTTGCGAACAGCCCGATCGGTGGGATGGTCAAACCCGGCAGGTGGTCACAGGCGCCGTCGTCGAGCGGGACCGGAAGATCGGCCGGAAGCGATTCGAGCTGGTCAGCGCGCACGAGCGCGAGACTAGCAGAGCGGCCCGCTAGGATGACCCGGTGAGTCCAGCGCTGACCATCGATCGAACCGGGCCAGGCGGCGTCGTTGCGCGCGTGACGCTGAATCGCCCGGAAGCTCACAACGCCTTCGATGCGGCGCTGATCGCGGAGCTCCGGGCGACCTTCGGTGCCCTGGCCCGCGAGGAACCGACGCAGCTTCGCGCGGTCGTTCTCGGCGGGGCCGGGCCGTCGTTCTGTGCTGGTGCCGACATCGGCTGGATGCGTGCCGCGATGGCGCTCGATGTCGAGGGCAACGAGCAGGACGCCATGGCGATGGCCGAGATGTTCGAGGCCATCGACACGTGCCCTGTGCCGGTGATCGCCCGCGTCCACGGGGCTGCCCTGGGCGGCGGGGTGGGCCTCTGCGCGGTCGCGGACATCGTGATCGCCGAGAGCGGAGCACGTTTCGGGTTCACCGAGACGCGCCTGGGGATCCTGCCGGCGGTGATCAGCCCCTTCGTGGTCGCGAAGATCGGCGAGTCTGAAGCTCGGGCGCTCTTTCCGGGCGGGCGCCGGTTCGATGCCATTCGTGCACAGCGGATCGGGCTCGTCCATGAGGTCGTGGAGGGCGAAGCCGCACTGGATGCCGCGGTCGAGGCGGCGATTGCCGACCTGCTGGCGGCGGGGCCGATCGCGGCACGGGCGGCGAAGGCGATCGTCCGCGAAATTCGCGGCCTTGGTCACGGCTCGTCCAAATGGCATACCGCGAGGGTCATCGCCCGGCAACGCACGAGCGCCGAGGCCCAGGAGGGCTTCCGTGCCTTCGACGAGAAGCGCCGCCCTGCGTGGGCGCCGGACGCGGACTGAGGAATCGCCGGCGTCACGACGAGGATCGTGGCCGCGCGTCACGTTCGAGGAAACCCGCCGCTGGTCCGCCGCGCCGGAATATGCGACGATCGCGACACTGATGGGCGATGAGCTGAGCCCGAGCCAGGCTGCTGCGCGAATCGGCGCCACCACCCGCTCCGTCCAGCGCTGGATTGCGAGTGG
>CAYLSK010000144.1:0-7116 GCA_964385975.1 uncultured Anaerolineaceae bacterium
CGTTGGCCAGGATTCGTGCAGCCGCCACCCGCTCGACGAAGCGGGTCGCCGGGATGGTCGGGCGAGTCGATATCATGCGGGGGACTCCAGGATGTGAGTTGTCCCCAGCCAGGCGCCGACCTGGCGCGGGCCGTCCTCGAACAAGCGTCGGTAGGCATAGACCCGACTGGCGCCGGCGGCCAGCGCACGCTGCCGGGCGTCTCGGTCGTCGTGTTGACCGACCGCGAGGACCGGCCGGCCGGCGGCGGTCGCGGCCGCGATCGCGCCGATCCCGTCGTATGCCCGTGCGGTCAGATCGACGATCGCCCGGTCGACGTCGGGGAGGGTCGCCTCGAAGGCTGCCGCGGAGCGTACCTGGACGGCGACGGCGCCGGCGCCACGCACGAGCTCGACCAGTCTGGTCGCCCAGATCAGATCGTCCGCCAGGATCGCGACCCGCTGAGTCAGGTCAACGTCTCCGCAAGGTGATGGAAGACGTCGCGGGCCGTGACCACGCCAGTCGGCCGGCCATCGCGGATGATCGGGATGTGGCGGAAGCCGCCGACGGCCATCTTGTGGATCGCCAGCGCGATCGGATCGTCGTGGCGCAGGACGACCGGGTCCGGGGTCATGAAGTCGCGGACCTGGAACGCCTCCAGGTGCTTGCCGGCCGCCTTCACGACGGCATCGCGGTCGGTGAAGATGCCGACGAGTCGACCGTCCACGGTGACCAGGACGAAGTCCGACTCCGCCTGCTGCATCTGGGCAATCGCGACATCGACCGGCGTATCCGGTCCAACCGTGAGCGGCGGCGGGGCGCCGAGCTCGTCGAGATGCTCGCCCAGCAGACGGCCGTGGAAGGAGAGCGCCGGCTGCGGGGTGTCGTGGCCGGCCAGGTCCGCGCCGCAGTTGTCGCAGACCTCGGTGCCCGTCAGGTTGTCGAACCCACAGACCGGACAGTGCATGCTTCGATTCCTTCCGCCCTACAGATCTACTCGACCGTCCAGGTTTCCCCGCCGTTGAGCACCTGCTCGAGATCGCCGGCGCCGCCCCGCGCCACCGCGGCCGTCAGCTGGTCCGCGATCAACTGATCATGGGTTGGACGAGCGACCGCGCGCAGGACCCCGACCGGCACGGGATAGGCCGGCCAGAACATGCGCGAGAGCATCAGCGCCAGATACGGTTCCTCGGCCTGCTCGTCGTGGACGAGGAGATCGGCCTCGGTGATCCCGTTCTCGCCGATCGTGACGACCTCGGGGTGCAGCCCGATCAGGCGAATCCCCTTGTTGCGGTCCTTGCCGAAGATCATCGGCTTGCCGTGCTCGAGGACGAGCATTCGGTCCTCGCGGACCTCCCGATCGGTGAAGTCCCGCCAGGCCCCGTCATTGAAGATGTTGCAGTTCTGGAGGACCTCGACGAAGCACGAGCCGGCGTGCCGGCCGGACCGCTCCAGGGTCTGCTGCAGGTGCTCCGTGTGCGTGTCGACGGAGCGGGCCACGAAGCTCGCCTCGGCCGCCAGGGCGATCGTCAACGGCATGATCGGCGTGTCGACGGTGCCGGCCGGCGTGGACTTCGTCCGCTTGCCGAATTCGGACGTCGGCGACGCCTGGCCCTTGGTCAGTCCGTAGATCCGGTTGTTGAACATGATCATGTTGATGTCCACGTTTCGCCGCATCGAGTGGATGACGTGGTTCCCACCGATGGATAGCGCGTCGCCATCACCGGTGATCACCCAGACCATCAGGTCCGGTCGGGCGGCCTTCAGGCCTGTCGCGAGCGTGGGCGCCCGACCATGGATCGTGTGGAACCCGAACGTGTTCATGTAGTAGGGCAACCGACCGGAGCAGCCGATCCCAGAGATGAACACGATGTTCTCGCGTGGATAGCCGAAGTCCGGCATCACCTTCTGGGTCTGAGCGAGGATCGAGTAGTCCCCGCAGCCAGGGCACCAGCGAACCTCCTGGTCCGAGACGAAGTCCTTTCGGGTGAGCTGGATGACGGCCGCGTTCTCAGCGCTGAGCGGCGGCTGCGGCGGGGCGGCGCCGGCAGGCGTGGCAGCCGAGTGGCCGTTGGTTTCGGTCATGCGGTTGTCTCCGCCAGGAGGCGCTCGGCCTCCTCGATGATCTCGACGATCCGGAATGGCTTGCCTCGGACCCGGTTGTAGCCGACCGCGTCGATCAGGAATCTGGCCCTGATCAGCATCGAGAGCTGGCCGAGATTGACCTCAGGGATCAGCACGCGCTTGTAGCTCCGGAGGACGCGTTCGGTGTTGGCAGGAAATGGGTTGAGATGTCGGAGATGGGCGTGGGCGACGGCGCGTCCGTCCGCGGTCAGGTCTTCGACTGCCGAGCGGATGGCTCCGTACGTCGAGCCCCACCCCAGGATCAGCAGGTCACCCGACTCCGGACCGAAGACCTCGAGCGGCGGGATGTCGTTGGCGATGCCGGCAACCTTGGCCGCCCGCAGGGTCTGCATCCGGTGGTGGTTGTCCGGGTCATAGCTGACGTTGCCGGTGACGTCGGCCTTCTCGAGGCCACCGATTCGGTGTTCCAGGCCAGCGGTGCCAGGGACCGCCCAGGGTCGTGCCAGCGTCTCCGGGTCTCGCTGATACGGGCGGAACGTCGCCGGGTCCGTCGCGTTCTCGACCGCGATGCTCGGCAGGTCAGCCAGAACCGGGACCCGCCATGGCTCCGAGCCGGTCGCCAGGAAGGCGTCGGACAGGTAGACCACCGGGGTCATGTATTTGAGGGCAAGCCGGCAGGCCTCGATGGCGAGGTCGAAGCACTCTCCGGGAGTCGCCGGCGCCACGATCGGGAGGGGCGAGTCCGAGTTGCGCCCGAACATGACCTGGAGCAGATCCGCCTGCTCGTTTTTGGTGGGCATCCCGGTGGACGGCCCGGCGCGTTGAACGTCGATCACCACCAGGGGTAGCTCGACCATGACGGCCAGGCCCATCGCCTCGGTCTTGAGGGCGATGCCCGGCCCGGACGATGCGGTGAGGGCCAACGCGCCGCCGTAGGACGCCCCGATCGAAGCGCCAATGGCGGCGATCTCGTCCTCGGCCTGGAAGGTCTTGACCCCGAAGGCCTTGTAGCCGGACAGCTGGTGGAGGATCTCCGAGGCCGGGGTGATCGGATAGCTGCCGTAGAAGAGGTCGCGCCCGGCGAGGCGCGACGCCGTCAGGAAGCCGAGGGCGGCGGCCTCGTTGCCGGTGATGTTGCGGTAGGTGCCCGGCTCGAGCTTGGCCGGCTTGACCCGGTAGTGGGTATGGAAGGCCTCGGTCGTCTCGCCGAAGGCGTAGCCGGCTTTGAGGGCCCGTTTGTTTGCCTCGGCGATGACCGGTCGAGCCGAGAACTTCTGGTCGACCCAGTGGATCGTCGGTTCCATGCTCCGCTCGTAGAGCCAGAACATGAGCCCGAGGGCGAAGAAGTTCTTGGTCAGGTCCATCTGCTTCGAGGTCATCTCCAGGCCCTCGAGCGACCGAGCATTGAGGGTCGAGATCGGGATCTCGAAGACGGTGTACGGCTTGAGCGAGCCATCTGTCAGCGGATTGCTCGAGTAGGCTGCCTTGTTCAGGTTGGCCTGGCTGAAGGCATCGCTGTTCACGATGAGCGCGCCGCCAGCCGGCAGGTCCCCGACGTTGGTCTTGAGCGCGGCCGGGTTCATCGCCACCAGGACGTCCGGCTGGTCGCCCGGCGTGTGGATGTCCGACGACGAGAAGCTGATCTGGAAGCCCGACACCCCCGGCAGTGAGCCCGCCGGAGCCCGGATTTCGGCCGGGAAGTCAGGCAGGGTGCTGATGTCGTTGCCGAAGACGGCGGCGGTCCGGGTGAACTGGGTGCCGGTCAACTGCATGCCGTCGCCGGAATCGCCGGCGAACCGGATGGTGACCCGCTCGAGCTCCTGGACGTCCGGCCCGAGCTCGGATGCCTCCGTGATCGTCATCCGCCTTCCGGAGCCTTCATGCGCTGATGCAGCCGCGGCGGGAGATTGAGCAGCTCTTCTGGGAACGACTCGGCCAGGTACTTGATGATGTCCGCCTGGCGGACCACGCCGACGAGATGACCGGAGGCGTCGACCAGCGGCACGTTTCGATAGCGACCCGTCTGCATCAGCACGATCGCGTCCCGGATCGTGTCGTCCAGGTCAAGGGTGTGCGGCTCCGTGGTCATCAGCGCCTCGACCGGCTGGGTGAGATCGACCCGCCCGCCAACGATACGGCCGAAGATGTCGCGCTCCGTCAGCACCCCGAGCAGGCGGCCGCTGGCATCGCAGACGAACACCGAATCACCCGTTCCGGTGCGCTGGATCGACCGAACGCACTCGGCCAGACCGGTTCCCGGCAGGACCGTGACGGGTTGGCGTCGGCTAAGCACGCGCAGCCGTTCCTCGGTGAGGGACGGGACTCGGCGCACGACAGCGGCTTCGGTGATGTCGCCCACGTTGCCAGTGTAGTAGGTCCCCGTTGTGGGGTGAGATCGACGATCCCTCGACTGGCGATGGCCCTCGCCGGACGAGCCGGGCCTCGCCGGGCGCGCCCGGCTGCTAGCCTCCCGCGGATGGATCGCCGCCGCGCCACCGGGATCGCGCTCGTCCTCGCCTCGGCCGCGGGATTCGGGTCCGGCTCGCTCTTCGCCCAGCCGGTCTATCACGCCGGTGTCGGCTGGCTCGTGCTGTCGGCCTGGCGGTTCCTGTTCGGTGCCGGTCTCACCTGGGGTTGGCTGCTGATTTCGGCCGAGCGGCGACGCGGTCTGCGCATCCTGGATCGGCGGGCGCTGATCGCCGCGGTGGCGCTGGGCGTGCTTTATGTCGGGAACTCCGGGACGTATTTCGCGGGTCTCGAGACGGTCTCGCCATCGCTGGCCGCGCTGATCGTCTACCTCTATCCGGCGCTCGTCGCCGTCCTGTCGCTGCGGATCGGTCGTCGACTGCACGGTCGGCGGGCCTGGCTGGCACTGATTGTCGCGCTGGCGGGCGTGGCCCTCGCCGTGGGCGGAATCGACCCGAGCGCTGCGCCGCCGCTCGGCGGGCTCCTGCTCATCCTGGCGTCGCCGGTCATCTACTCCGTCTGGATCGTGCTGTCGGCTCGGCTCTCCGGCGAGCGCCACGATTCCGTCGGCGACTCGGCTGCGGGCGGAGCCTCGGCCACGGCGGCGACGGCCTTGATGATGTCGGCAACAGCCGCGGTCTACTGGTTCGGCGCGCTGGGGAGCGGGCAGCAGGTGCTGCCTGCCGAGATCCCGACTGGCGCCTGGTTCGGCCTGGTGGGCGTCGGGGTCCTCTCGACGTTCGTCGCGATTCAGACCTTCTATGCGGGCGCCCAGCGGGTTGGGGCGGCCCAGGCCGCCCTGATCAGCACCGTCGAACCGATCTGGACGATCGCCCTCGCGGGACTCCTGTTCGGGATCGGGCTGACACCGATTCAGCTGGCCGGAGGTGTGTTGATCCTCGTCGCCGTGCTGGTCGCGCAGACTGGTCCGGCTGCCGATCGGGCACCGGGGCCGGCGGTTCGAGTCGCTGACGAGTAGGGGAAGGAACGCGACGGGCACGACGGCGCGGGCACTCGCCACGCTACCATTCCCATACGCCACCGGGAGTGGCGCTAGGCGGCCAGCGAAGCCCGCGCAGCCCCATACGCCACCCGGAGTAGCCTTGAGCCCTACATCTGGACCGACCTAGGCGGCGCGTCCTCCGTACTGCCATCCGGGTTGGCAAATGGCGAAGCGAGGCCGGCCAACGGAGCGTGCCGGCGAACGGGCGGCGCCGATCGATCAACCGTACTTCGCCGCGATCTTCCGTACGGTCGCGGCGGCCCTGACCGTCGCCGCCATGCCGAGGGTTCGCTCGAGCAGGGCCCCCGAGAACCGTGAGTCGCTGAATCGGCCGCGGACCAGCCAGTACACCTCGCGATCGTGGATCTCGAACGCATCGATACCGGTGCTCAGCGCCGTCAGGCGCTGGATCAGTTCCCCGTCCGGCTGACTGCTCACGAACGCGATGAACAGGCGCTTGTCCGAGCCCTCGACCTCGGATCCCCGGAAAGGCTCATACGCGGCGATCCTGGCCAGCTCCTTCGACAACCGAACGAAGGTGTCGACGCGATATCCCAGATCCATCTCGAGCGCCGCTTCGATTCGGCGCTCCAGCGCCGCGGCCACGGTCTCGCTCGTCTCGAAGATCACGTTGCCGCTGGCGATGAAGGTCTCGACGCCAACAAGGCCGATCGCCTCGAACGAACGCCGCAGGTCGGCCATCTTGACCGTGTGCCCGCCAACGTTGATCGCCCGAAGGAACGCGACGTAGCGCGCCATCTCAGGCGCGGGCGAGCGCCACTGCCGCGCGCGCGCCGTCAGCGACAAACGCGCCGTCCGAACCCAAGCCGACGAACCGGAACCCGAGCTCCAGGTGCCACGCCAGGGCGTTGGCGTCGCGCAGCAGGATCCCGGTTGCCTTGCCGGCGCCTTCGGCTGCGGCGACGACCAGGTCCAGGGCAGAGAGGTATCGAGCGTCGTCGAAGCGCCCCGGGATCCCCATGCTGTGGCTCAGGTCGGCCGGGCCGACGAACAGGACGTCGACGCCTTCGATCGCGGCGATCTCCGCCGCGTGTTCGACGGCGCTGGGCGATTCGACCTGGATGATCCCGACGATCTGCTGGTTGATTGCACGGACATCGCTGTGGCCGAGCTCGCCGAGCCCGGCACCGCGCGTCGACAGCGCAAGACCGCGAGTCCCGTCCGGCGGATAGCGCATGAACGAGATGGCTTCCGCGGCCTGCTCGGGAAGATCGATCCGCGGGACCATGACGCCGTGGGCACCCAGATCGAGGACACGCCCGATCCGAAGGCGATCGGCCGATCGAGGGCGCACCAGCGCCGTCGTCGGGGTCGATCCCACGGCGTGGAGATTGGCGAGCAGGTCAGACTCGCTGCCGGCCCCGTGCTCCAGGTCGATGATCACCCAGTCGAAGCCGGCGCGGGCACAGAGCTCAGTGGCGGTCGGCGAGCCGAGGCCCAGAAAGGTTCCGAAGAGGGTTTCGCCGGCCCGAAGCCTGGCTCGCAGGTTGGTGAAGCCGGGAACCGGCGCGAGAGCGGTTGGATCTGTCATGGCCGAATGATGCGCGGGATGGCCCTGTCCGCG
>CAYLSK010000145.1:0-7080 GCA_964385975.1 uncultured Anaerolineaceae bacterium
GGCTCCGTGATACGAACCATGGACGAGGGCAATGTCCATTCGACTCCCTTCCTTCGGGGGAAGGATCGCATGGATCGGTCAGGCGACGAGCGCCGTTTCGAACGGCTCAGGAACGAGGTCGGACAGATAGGCCGGCGTCTGGCCAACATTCTCGAGCACGTCGAGGAAGATGGCCGACCAGAGCATCGACTCCTCGCCGATCATGATCCAGCGCGGGCTGACCCAGTTCTGGCCTTTGGCGTTCATGACCTCCCAGAACGTCCCGTCCCGCTCGATCCACTCGACGTACCGAGCGGTTTCTGTCGCCGCGAGGCCCGGATTGACGGTCCGAAGGACCTGGAGATACATCGAACCGAGGCTGGTCCAGACCGTGCTGCCCTGGTAGTCGGGCAGGACGTGGCGGGTCAGCCAGACCTCGCGCTCGGGCCGTCGGGTGGTCTCGTAGCGCAGCGGATACGGGTCGCTGAAACCGTTGGCGGCGAGGTATGCGAGGGCTGGCGCCACGAGCTCCGGATCACCGATGACACCCGTGTAGAAGGGCCAGACATTGGCCTCACCCGAGACGGTCTCGTCGCCGAGCGCGTCGCGGAAGTGGTCATCAGCCCAGAAGTGCTCGAGGAGGAGACGCCCATAGTTCCCGTCGAAATGGCGCTCGAATGGCGAGGCGAACCAGCCGGTCTCTTCGATGGTCTTGGCCAGCAGGGCGACCATCGTGTTGCCATAGGCGTTCGAGCGGTTGACGACGGTGTCGCGATGGGCGCTGAATTTGCGGTCTGAACGGACAAGCCCGGTCGCTGGGTCCACCACCATCTTGTAGAAATGGGCGACCTCGGCCTGGAGCCACGGGCGGTAGCACTCCACCAGATCGGTCGCATCGGCCGCGCGCAAGGCTGCGACGAAGAGCGGCAGCGAGTCGACGCCGTACTCGTAGACGTCGCCTGGTCGATCGAAGTAGTGGATGGTCGTCGTGATGTGGCGCCGTCGCCTCGTCCACACCTCGGACGCGTAGGCCAGGGAATCATGGACGCGCTGCCTGTGCCCGAGCCGTACGAGCGACGGGACCGAGAAGGACAGGTCACGAGTCCAGAACATGTCGAAGTGCCCGGGGCTCGCCGTGAATGTCCGGCCATTCCAGCAAGCTTCGATGCAGGCGCCAACGATCGATGCGGCGTCACCTTCGTGGCGTGTGTGGCCTCGGAACTGACGGCGAAGACGGACGCCGGCGTTATGCGCGTACTCGGCCAGGACGGCTGGTGCGATCCAGGGGGCGATGGCCACGCGAAGACTCCGGGGGTTCGGGCGGGATGGCTTCCCGATGCGCCCGGAGTCTGTCGCCGGACCGAGGTTCAGGTTGAGCTTCCAGCGGAACCCGCGCGACCCCTCGATGGTACCAGCCGCTCGTTCGCGATCAGGAGGCGTCAATTCGCGAACGCACGTGCCGTGGTGCTCCATCCCGTGTTCCCGCTTTGGTCGTCCGATCGTCGTCAGCTTGACGCCAGTTGCGAGGGGGCGTGGTTGCTTACACTTCGGCCGTGGCTGACTTCAACCCCGAAGCGGAGTGGCGAGCGCTCCTGACCGGCGAGCACAAGGGCGCGCAGGCGCTTCGCCGGACGTTCCGCCGCGTGCCCTCCTCGCCTCGCTGCAAGATGTGCTTATCCCCATTCCGCGGAATCGGCGGCTTGATCCTGCGGCCGTGGTTCGGACCGTGGGAGCGCAATTCGCAACTCTGCAAGAACTGCATGGCGTCGCTGGCCAAATACGGCCTCGGCGGCGCGGAAGTCTCGCTGTCGCTCCTGTTCGCCGACATCCGGGGTTCGACCGGGCTCGGCGAGCGGCTCCGGCCGGCCGAGTTCTCGGCCCTGCTCGGCTCCTTCTATCGACTGGCGGCCGATGCGATCACTGCCAGTGACGGGGTGGTCGACAAGTTCGTCGGCGACGAGGCGATCGGGCTGTTCATCCCGGGGTTCTCCGGATCGGATCATGCGGCCAAGGCGATCGAGGCCGGTCGAGCGATCCTCGATGCCGCGGGCAAGCCCGATGCATCGTCCCACGGGCCGATCCCGGTGGGGGCCGGCGTCCACACCGGTGTGGCCTACGTAGGCACGCTCGGATCGAGCGAGCAGATTTCCGACTTCACCGCGCTTGGCGATACGGTCAACACGGCGGCGCGGCTCGCGTCGCTCGCCGCGGCCGGAGAGCTGCTCGTGTCCGTGGCGGCCGGCGATCTCGCCACGCTCGATGCGTCGGGACTGGAGAGGCGGACCGTGGAGGTTCGCGGCCGCGAGTCAGGTTTGGAGGTCTACTCGATCCGAACGCGGGCGCCCGCGGCAGCCCAGGTCTAGGCCCAGGTGACGGAGGCCACGCCGACCGGAGCAGTGACGCCCTTCAGCAAGGCCTCTCTTGGGTTAGATGTGGCGACATCGCCAGCCTCGGCCAGCGTCTCGGCCGTGGCCACGATCTCGCCAGCACCGGCGAGCGCGGCGACCCGCGCCGCGGTGTGGACGCCGAGCCCGCTGTAGTCCTCGCCTCGCCGGCTCGCTTCAGCCGTATGCAGGCCTACGCGCACCGACAACGCAAAGCCGCTCGAGCGACGACTTTCCGTCAAGGTCCGCTGGATCGAACGCGCGCAGTCGATCCCTTGTTGGGCCGAGTCGAACGCGACGAAAAAACCGTCGCCAGTCGAGTTGACGATCTCTCCGCCACTCTTGCCGACGAGCCCACGGAGCGTGTCGTCGTGCCACCGCAGGAGTTGTTCCCACGCATCGTTTCCCAGCAGCTCGGCAAGGTTCGTCGACCCGACGATGTCCGTGAACATGAAGGTCTTCCTGATCTGGACCGGCCCGGTTCGCCGGTCCGCGGCGGCCCGCAGCTCACGTTGTGCCGCCTCCGCGGCCAGTCTGGCTCCAAGGCGTTCGAACTCGGCGAGTGCCGCCTGGAGCTCGAGGTCGGCTTCTTCATCGTCATCGATAGCGCGCAGGGCCTTGGCCAGCAGTGCGCGCGATCTGGCCACCTCGTACGGTGCGTTGACCTCGCGCCAGTCGCGGACGGCGCTGCGAAGCTCGCGAACCGCCCCGGCCGCATCTCTTTCCGCGAGGAGGACGCGGCCCCACGCCTGATGCTTGCCGGCCTCCAATGCGGGCGACTTGTAGCTGTCCACGATCCGGCTGAGCTCCTCGGCAGCAGTCCGGGCAAGGCCTGGGTCTCCAGCGGCGATGGCGATCTCGACCTGGGCAGGGAGTAGGCGGACCCTGGCCCACTGATCCCACGTTTCATCTCGGACCGCCGAGTTGATCGCCGTCGCCGCCGCCTTGACCTTCCCTTCGGCAAGGCGGATGAGGGCGAGGGCCGGCTGTGGCGTCCGGCCGAGGGCGTGGGCCGAGCGAAGCGCCGTTTCGGCGCCCTCGAACTCCCCTTTCAGGCGCCTGATGTCGCCGAGCGCGTAGAGCCCGTCGGCGAGCGGCGGAATCGCGTTGTAGGCGGCCAGCTCGCCGGTCGCCTGCTCAAGCTCCTGCTCGGCGCGCTCCCACGCGCCACTCACCGCCACCACCTCAGCCCGATGGACACGGCAGACGCCCGGAAACCCCGAGACCGACTGGCGCTCGCAATACCGTTCGGTCGCCTCCGTCCACTCGCTGGCTCGCCGGTAGTCGGTCAGGTCGCGGCACGCGGAGATCATTCGGCAGCACGTAAGCCCGGTCGTGAACGTCGACAGTTCGCCGTTCACGGCCGAGATGGACGCCTCTTCCATGAGGGCGAAGCCGTCGGACGTCGCGCCAGTGGCGATCTTGAGGGTCCCCAGCTCGGTCAGGGCAGTCGCCTGCAGGTCGGCGTGTCCAGCGCGAGCGCCGATCCGGACCGCCTCCTCGGCGAACGCGAGGGCGGCGTCGATGTTCCCGGCAAGTCTGGCCGCGTCGCTGCGAACCAGGGCGAGGAAGCCATGCGCGTACGTCTCGTCCGTGCCCTCGAGGAGGCGCTCGGCCCGGTGCGTCCAGGCCGACGAGATCGAGGCTTTCCCCGCGTAGCCGTATTGGCGCGCGAGATCGAGCGCGACATACGCCGCGCGGAGCTGGTTGCCTTCGGACTGATGGGCCTTGAAGGCCCGTTCCTTGACTTCGATCTCGAGGTTGGCGTGCGCGGCGAAGAAGGCGGCCTCCGCCAGTGATTCGAGATCCGCGCCAGAGAGGTCGCTCTCCCGGTCTGCGGTCGAGAGGAGCTCGAATGCTTCCTCCCAGGCGTGCCGCTTGAGCGCGTCCTGACCGGCGCGCAACGAGCCAGATGCCACGGACCCCGGGGACGTCAATGGCTCGCTCATCGCAGCGATTGTGCCACTCGCTCGCTGGAACACCAGGCGTCGGGCCCGATCCCCTTGCGACGCCTCCCATGGATCCTCGGGATGTCTGGCGTCGGGACACGGCCGCGCAGGTCTCGCATCATGATCGGGCTGGTCTCGATCGCCTCGGTCAGCCAGATGTCCACGTCAGCGAGGAATATGCGCATGGTCGGTACGGTACCCGAGGCGGCGGTTGGGTCGCAGCAACGACCGGACCGGTCCGGCACGGTGACACCTTCGTGACCTACGTCCGAGTCCGGGGCGACTGAGCCGTTTTGCGGACTCGGCGAACCTCAGAAGCTGAAGCACTCGAAGAGGTCGCCGGTCTCGGAGCTGCCGTCGCGAGGCGGCGCCTATTCGGCTGGAGCCTCTTGGCGCGATTCGATCAGACTCGTCGGGGCGTGGTGGATGGCGGGGATGGTGCCCAGACGACCAGCCTGGTAGTCGGCCACCGCCTGCATGACCTCCTCGCGCGTGTTCATCACGAACGGGCCCATCCAGGCGACCGGTTCGCGGATCGGACGGCCACCGAGGACGATCACGTCGAGGTTCGGGCTTCGAGTCTCCTGGACGGTTGAGGCGTCGACAGTGATCGTGTTGCCGGGACCGAACAACGCCAGCTGGCCGGTCGCGATCGGCCGTCTATCTGCTCCCACGCTGCCCCGCCCGGCCAGCACATAGACGAGCGCGTTGTAGTCGGCGCGCCAGGGCAGCATCAGCCGCGCGCCAGGACTCAGCGTCGCGTGCACCAGGGTCATCGGCGTGTACGTCGAGCCGGGACCGGCGTGACCAGCAACGTCGCCTGCGATCACCCGGACCAGCGCTCCCCCGTCGCTCGATGAGACGAGAGTGACCTCCTGGGCTCGCAGATCCTGGTAGCGCGGCGCCGTCCATTTCTGGTCGCGCGGCAGGTTGACCCAGAGCTGGAGTCCGTGAAAGAGTCCGCCGCTGATGACGAGCGCCTCAGGCGGCTTCTCGATGTGCAGGATCCCGGCGCCGGCGGTCATCCATTGGGTATCCCCGTTGGTGATCACGCCTCCCCCGCCGTTGGAATCGCTGTGCTCAAACGTCCCGTCGATCATGTAGGTGACGGTCTCGAAGCCGCGGTGCGGGTGCCACGGCGTCCCCTTCGGTTCGCCGGGCGCGTACTCCACCTCGCCCATCTGATCGAGGTGCACGAACGGATCAAGATCGGCCAGGTCGACGCCGGCGAACGCTCGGCGCACCGGGAAGCCCTCCCCTTCGAACCCGCGTGGCGCGCTGGTGATGCCGCGGACCGGGCGCTGGCGAGCGACGGTTGGATCCGGCTCGGGGATACGGGGCAGGACGGTGATGTCGTCGACGACGATGGCGGGCATGGGTGAGGCTCCTCTGTTCGGGTCAACCATAGCACGCAGGTAGTTGCGTGTACAACGATATGGAGCCACTTGCCTGGCGTACCCTCCGCAAATGCGCGAACACGACGGCGGGCTGGTTCGGCCGGCTACCCCATCCGAGCAAGCGGATCCGCGCTCGATGCACACGGCCAATCGCACCGCCTGGAACGAGGCGGCCGAGCGGTACGAGGGCTGGTTCGACGAGGCCGTCGAGTTGATCCGCTCGGGTGGCACGAACCTGTTCGGGGCGGAGGTCGAGCTCATGGGTGACCTCCATGGACGTTGCCGCCGAGCGATCCATCTCCAATGCGCAGCCGGACGAGACACGCTGTCGCTCTGGAACCTTGGCGCCGATGAGGTGGTTGGGGTCGACTTCAGCCCGCGCATGCTCGAGCTGGCTGCGCGACTGACCGAGGCGACAGGGGCACCAGCTCGCTGGATCCAGTCCGATGTGCTGGACACGCCGCACGAGCTGGACGGCACCGGCGATCTCGTCTACACCGGGCGTGGATCGCTGATCTGGTTGCACGACCTCGACGCGTGGGCCGCGGTCATCGCCAGGCTCCTCTCGCCCACCGGTCGCTTCGTCCTGTTCGAGGGCCACCCGGCCGAATGGCTCTTCGACGCCGACGAGAACGGCGACTGGATTGCCACCGACTACGACTACTTCGGCGGTGCCGAGGCGTCCAGGGGCTGGGCGCCCGAGTACATCGATCGCCTTTCTCTCGACGATGCCGATCAGAGCTGGAAGTTCGCCCGAGCCTGGACACTTGGCGAGGTGATCACCGCGCTGCTGGGTGCTGACCTCCGACTCGAGCGCGTGACGGAGCACCCGATCGATTGGTGGGGCGGGCATGCGGATGTTCGCCCCGAGGAGCGAGGACGGGTTCCGTTGTCGTTCTCGGTGGTCGGCAGACGAGCGCCTTCGTGAAGCTCCTGGGTGAAGATGAGACTGCTCGGACTGTCACGACGAAGCGAGCGAGCGGACTCGGTCGAGGCAATGGTCGCGTCCGGCGTTATCTGCGGCTTTATTCCGAAGTGGTGCATGCGGTCACCGGACGCAGTCAGCGGACTGGACACGACCGTCCGGCACGCCCATAGTCCACCGATTCGGGGGACCATTCTCGCAGCCGCGTCCGCTGCGAGGAGGACCGAAGGCGGGCGTGAGGAGGGTTCTCTCATGAGACGCCTCATCAGCGCGTTCTCGGTCGCCGCCGTCCTTATCGGGGTCCTGGCCGGGCCTGCCAGCGCCGGGTCCCAGGGGCGCACCGTGGTGGCACACATCAACGGGGGTGGCACGGCCGAGATGCAGGAGCCGCTCCCGGCGGGGACCACCCATTGGGGCGCGGGGGTGACCCTCTACGACGACGGCAG
>CAYLSK010000146.1:0-6962 GCA_964385975.1 uncultured Anaerolineaceae bacterium
CCGCGCTCGAGCGCGCGACCGCCGCGCTCGGCGCGATCGCGGTACCGCCATGCGGGAAGGGTCTGCCTTGCGGAGGGGGTCTGCCTTGCGGAATCGGTAATTGCAAACCGCCCCGCTCCCCGGTCTAATCGCCGCTCATCCCGCGACGATCAAACCCGAGGACACCATGCCCTTCGCTCCCAATTCGCCCCACGCCCGCGATATCGCCTACGTGCTGCATCCCTACACCAACCCGGGGCTGCACGAGACCAAGGGCCCGCGCATCATCGAGTCGGGCGAAGGCATCTACGTCACCGACACCGAGGGCAAACGTTACATCGAGGGGCTGGCCGGCCTGTGGTGCACGGCGCTCGGCTACAGCGAGCAGCGGCTGGTCGACGCGGCGACGCAACAGATGCGCCGGATGCCCTTCTACCACACCTTCGCGCACGCCTCGACCAACCCGGTCATCGACCTGGCCGAGAAGCTGATCGGCATGGCGCCGGTCAAGATGTCGAAGGTGTTCTTCGGCAACTCGGGCTCCGAGGCCAACGACACGGTGGTCAAGCTGGTCTGGTACTTCAACAACGCGCTCGGCCGGCCGAACAAGAAGAAGATCATCGCCCGCATCAAGGGCTATCACGGCGTCACGGTCGCCGCCGGCTCGCTGACCGGGCTCCCTTACGCCCAGTCGGGCTTCGACCTGCCGATCGCCAACATCCTGCACACCGATTGCCCGCACCACTACCACTTCGGCCAGGCGGGCGAATCCGAGGAAGCCTTCGCCACCCGCATGGCCGACAACCTTGAGGCGCTGATCCAGCGCGAAGGGCCCGAGACCGTCGCCGCCTTCATCGCCGAGCCGGTGATGGGCGCGGGCGGGGTCATCGTGCCGCCCAAGACGTACTTCGAGAAGATCCAGGCGGTGCTGCGCCGCCACGACGTGCTGTTCATCGCCGACGAGGTGATCTGCGGCTTCGGCCGCACCGGCAACATGTTCGGCACCCAGACCTACGACCTGACGCCGGACATCATGACCTTCGCCAAGCAGCTTTCGTCGTCGTACCTGCCGATCTCGGCGGTGACGATCAACGACAAGGTCTACCAGCAGGTCAAGAAGCTGTCGGGCGAGCTCGGCATCTTCGGCACCGGCTACACCTACCAGGGCCATCCGGTGTGCGCCGCCGTCGCGCTCGAGACGCTGAAGATCTACCAGGAGCGCGACATCGTCGGGCACGTTCAGAAGGTGGCCAAGCGCTTCCAGGCCCGGCTCAGGGGGCTGGCGGATCATCCGCTGGTCGGCGAGGCGCGCGGCGTCGGGCTGATCGGCGCGCTCGAGCTGGTGGCGGACAAGAAGACGAAACGCAACTTCGACGCGGCCAAGAAGGTCGGCGCCTACGCCAACGAGCGCTGCGCGGAGTACGGGCTGCTGATCCGGCCGCTGACCAACGACAGCCTGGCGTTCTGCCCGCCGCTCATCGTCAAGGAGGCGGAGGTCGACGCGATCTTCGACGCGGTGACCCGCGCGCTCGACGACACGCAGGCCTGGGTCGAGAAGGAGAAGCTAAGGGTGCCGGCCTGAGTTCTTCGCGCCGTCGCTATTCAAAGGGGCGGGTCAATCCCGCCCCTTTCGTTTCCGGCCGAACGCGGATCGAACCGCTTACTCGGCCGGGATCAGTTGGGAAAGCGTGGCGGCGTGGGCGGCCTGGGCGATATCGCGATCGTCGAGGGAGCGTGTGGAAAATCTCGGTTGACAGTCCAATGTGTGAGAACATAACATGAACACGGTCCGATTTCAACGGACGGCGCGCGGAGGGCTCATGCGTATCCAGGGTATCGTCGCAGTTCTGCTTCCCATCCTGTTCGGTGTCATCGGGATCGTCGCGCCGGACCGCGTCGAGGCGGACTGGACGTGTACGACGAATCCCAACTTCCCCTGCACGGCTCCGACATTGGCGGAGGCGTGCGCGGAGATCTTCGACTTTCGCAATCCCGGTGCGATCGTCGCAGTGAGGCCCTATTGGTCGGCGACGCCCGGGCTCAATCCCATCGCACGCGGCGTTTGCAAGTCGAAGAAAGGCCTCATCCCCTACACCGACCCAGCCAATCCCACTTGCCCGGCGGGACAAGTCGGGCATCCGTTCGTGCCGTCGGGATGCGTGCTAGAGTTGCCCCACGACAAGCTTGCGGGCGTTTTCTACCAGCAGAATGCGGAACCGTCCACGGGCGTGGGAAGTTTCGTGAATCCCACGACGGGAAACATCTTCGCCGGCGTTGTCGATTTCACCACGCCGGGTCAGAACCCGCTGCGGTTCATCCGCTATCATAATGGCCAAATACCGAAAATAAGCGGCCCGCTCGGTGGCGGCTGGCGCCACGGCTACGAGATCGGGGTGTTTCGCTCCGGCCTCATCGCCAATCCGGCGTACGTCTACATCGAGCTGCCAGACGGCAAGCGGTTGAGATTCAATCGGGTCGGTGGCACGGGCAGTACTACGTACGTGCGCGCCGATTCCGATATCAGGGGAGCGCTGACCCACCCGCCGTCGCAGTGGGTCTACACGGATCCAGAAGACACCAAGATTACATTGACTCAGGAAGGCCAGCTCACGTCGATCGTGCGGCGCAGCGGGTATGTGCTGACCATGGCCTACGACGGCTTGGCACGTCTGGCCACCGTGACCGACTCCTACGGCCGGCAGATCACCTTCGCGTACGGCGCCGAGGACAACCTTTCATCCATCACGGTGCCTGCCGGTTCGACCGGGGTGCCGGCGACCAAGACGATCACGTATACTTACGACTCTCCCTACAGTGGCTGGTATGACAACGATGGCGATGGCATCGTCGACCCGAACGAGACCTACGCAGGCTTTTCCCGGCTGATCGAGGTCAAGCACCCGAACGGAGCCGGCACGACGTCGATCCAGTACCTCTACGAGGATACGAACTTCCCGTTCGCCGTGACGGGGATCAACGACGAGAACGCCAATCGTTACACGACGATCGGGTACGACTCGGCGCTCAGGGTGACGCTGAGCGAGCACGCCGGCGGCGCCGATCGCAACACGGTGGTCTACGGGGCCAGCAGCGCGACGGTCACCAGTCCGCTCGGCAAGGTCGAAGTCTACAACTTCGCGACGATCACCGGGGTACCGAAGCTCACGTCCATCAACAGGCAGGCATCGCCGAACTCCCCGGCGTCGTCCTCGACCATGGCCTACGACGGCAACGGCTTCGTCAACAGCCAGACCGACTGGAACGGCAACGTGACGTCGATCGTCAACGACTCGGACGGCGACCCCACCCAGATCACCGAGGCTGTCGGCAGCAATCCCAACGTTCAGCGGCAGACGACGATCACCTTGCACGCCACGCTTCGGGTGCCGACCCAGATCGTGGTCCCCGGTCGGACGACGACGTTCACCTACGACGCCCAGGGCCGGATGCTGACCCGGACCGAGACCGACACCACGACCCAGACCGTGCCCTACCCGACCAATGGGCGGACGCGGACCTGGACCTACACCTACAACGCCACCGGGCTGATCAACACGATCGACGGTCCGCTGCCCGGCATCGGCGACAAGACCACGTTCACGTACCTCAATGGGATGGTCGCGACCGTGACCAACGGCCTCGGACACGTGACCACGGTTACCTCGTTCAACCCGCGCGGCTATCCGCTGTCGGTCACCGACGCCAATGGGGTGGTGACGAACCTGGAGTACGACGACCGCGACCGGGTGACCAAGGTTACGGTGGTGGATGCGGTCGGCGGCAATGCGGTGACGACGCTCGGGTACGACCTGGCGGGGCTGCTGACCAGCCTGACCGACCCCTCGGGGGTGACGCTCGCGATCGGCTACGACACCGCGCACCGGCTGACCAGCATCCAGGACGAATGGGGAGCCCGGCTCGAGTACACACTCGACGCCATGGGCGGCAAGACCGCGATCGTGCGCAAGAACTCGGGCGGTGGCACGGCGTTCTCGCACACCCGGCAGTTCGACGAGCTCGGCCGGCTGTTGCGCGACATCGGCGCGGTGGGCCAGACCTGGACCTACGGCTACGACAAGAACGGCAACGTGACCGCGATCACGGACCCGGTTCTTCCGGTCGGCAACGCCACGGCCCAGGTGTTCGACGCGCTCGATCGGCTGCGGCAGGTGACCGACGCCAAGGGCGGCATCTCGTCGTTGACCTCCGACGCCCGCGACAACGTCACGAGCGTCGTGGACCAGCGGAACCTGGTGACGTCCTACGTCTACGACGGGCTGGACAACCCGATCCAGGCGACCAGCCCGGACACGGGCACTACCGTCTTTTACTACGACGACGCGGGCAACGTGACCCAGACGGTGGATGCGCGCGGGGTGGTGACGAACATGACCTACGACGGGCTCGGCCGCGTGCTCAGCCGGACGTACCCGGCGGCGCCGGCGGAGAACGTGACCTACAGCTACGACGACACGACCGGCGGCAACAAGGGGATCGGCCGGCTGACCTTCGTCACCGACGAGTCCGGGTCGACCTACTTCGTCTACGACGTGCGCGGCAACGTGCTGAGCGAGGCGCGGACGATCGCGGGGCGGGCGTACACGACCGTGTACAAGTACACGCTGGCGGACGAGGTGCGGGAGATGGTCTACCCCTCGGGGCGGATCGTGACCTACACCCGCCACGACACGGGGAAGATCAGCACGGTCAGGACCAAGGCCAGCGCCGGCGCGCCGGAGCTCACGGTCGCCTCGGCGATCGGGTACACGGCGCTGGGCCCGATGCAGTCGCTGCCGCTTGGCAACGGGCTGACGACCACGCTGAATTACGACCTGGACTATCGCCTGACGGATATCGACACGGCCGGGCCGGCCGCGATCCAGAACCTGGACTTGAGCTACAACAGCCGCGACCTGGTGGGCGCGATCAACGACCTCCTGACGCCTTCGCGCAACCAGACGTTCCAGTACGACGAGCTCGCCAGGCTGACGCAGGGGACCGGGGTCTATGGCACGATCGACTATGCCTACGACGCGGTGGGCAACCGGACGCAGCGGACGGTGACGAGCGGGGGCGCCGTGGTGCACGACTACGCCTACGCCGCGACCAGCAACCGGCTCGTGAGCGACAGCCGGCCGGGCGCGACGCGGAGCTTCGCTTACGACGCGGCGGGCAACGCGATCCAGGACGCGCCGGGCGGCGGCTCGCCGACCCACGACCTGGCGTACAACAGCGCGAACCGGCTATCGGGCGCGACGGTGGGGGCGGTGACGAGCTCGTACCTGCTGAACGCGCTGGGCGAGCGGGTGCTGAAGAACCCGGACCTCGCGGTATCGGACGACGAGGCGCGCTATCACTACGACCTGGCCGGGCGGCTCCTGGGCGAGTCGACCTACCCCGGGGCGGGGACCGTAACGGTGCACAAGGAGTACATCTGGTTCTACGACAGCCCGATCGCGCTGTTCGAGGACTCGGTGGCGCAGCCGGAGGCGATCCGCTACGTCCACACCGACCATCTGGGCGCGCCCCAGAAGGCGACCGACGGCGCGCTCGCGCTGGTGTGGGATAAGACCTCCGGCCCGTTCGGCGAGCTCGAGGCCGTGACCGGCACGCTCGCGCTCAACCTGCGCTTCCCCGGGCAGTACCTGGATGCCGAGACCGGGTATCGCTACAACCTGCTGCGCGACTACGACGCGAGCCTCGGGCGCTACCTGCAATCCGACCCGATCGGGCTGGCGGGCGGGCTCAACACCTACGCCTATGTCGGCGGCAATCCGGTGAACTCGGTCGACCCGACCGGGAAGGTGAAGTTGACGTGCTTGAGGTACAAGTGGGAAGGGGGCGTGAAGCAGACGGTGTTCGGTTGCCCTTCTCAAGGGGGTGCCGGGATCATTCTCGCGGCTGGCGAGCCACCGCGTTTACCCTGGTGGATCATAGTGGAAGGAGTGGGAGAACTGCTGCGTCTCGACCAGCAACCATATTACCTGGAGTATAATGCCAGGAACTTTAGGGAGAACTTGTCCCGATTCACGGGTTACAATCCCTCTGGTGCGCACGCGCATCACCTGTTCCCGCTGGAATTCGCCAAGGAGTTTGCTGCAAAGGGCATCAATCCTAACGATCCGGGTTTAGGTGCATGGTGGGAGGCTATTCCCCACCTACGGAATGCGGCGGCCTACAACAAAAGGTGGGGCGAGTTCTTAGCGGGTCACCCGAGCGCGGCGGAGATCATGAACTTCGGTCTCGAGCTGGCAAGCGAATATGGACTCTAGATCCACTACTACTAGCGTCTTTCCAGGCTTCGATCGCCTGTACAAGCTGAGCGACCCCGTCTCTAATCGCGCGTTTAGAGCGGACATTGATGTGCCCGGGCGAACCGACGTATTCGCCTTGTTGCGTGGCGAGATGCGTTGCCTCGCTCCGATAGAGGGTCGCTGGGCGATGGGCGGCGCGAAGCCGTCGGACGTCGTGTGGACGACATATGCCGTGCCGGTACTGCTCAGTCAGCGAGTTATCGATCTTCTGCGCAAGGAGGACGTCACGGGATGGGATGTGATTCCGTGCGACTTGCGAGGGAAGAAGGGCGAATCGTGGCCCTACGGCTTCCTCCAGGTTCATGGTCGTTGCGGAGCCATCGACGAGGGAAAAAGCATGAAGATCGACAAAATATTCCCCGGCGGTGTCTTCCCCGCCTGGATAGGGTTGTACTTCGAGCCTGCGAGCTGGGATGGGTCCGACGTTTTCATGCCCGAAGGGCGCGGGGGGTGGGTCATCGTCACCGAGCGGGTCAAGGCCGTTCTCGAGAAAGCGAAGGTCCGCAACGTCTTGTACACCGCGCTCGACCGCTACGAGCTCGTACGACTCCGTAACCCTCCTCGGCAATGAGGCGCCTGGGTCGTACGCCGGCAAGCGTCACCGCCACCTCGAACGCCGAGCCGGTGATGGGCGCGGGCGGGGTCATCGTGCCGCCCAAGACGTACTTC
>CAYLSK010000147.1:0-6897 GCA_964385975.1 uncultured Anaerolineaceae bacterium
ACCTTTGTAGGGGGCGTCAACGACGTCCTCGTGAATTACGGCTAGACCTGGCTCATTCCCGCGGCCGGGGCTTCGGCGGCCACCTCCGCCTCGGTGACGGCCGCGGCCGCCCCGGTCTTGAGGAGATCGAGCGCGGACGCGGGCGTCCCACGGCGGACCTGGTTCACATCGATGTGGGCGATCCCGACGTCGGTCTTGCGCGCCTCGTCGGCCCAATGGCAGGCCGCGCGATGATCGCTGGACATGGCCTTGAGTGGCGGCTCGATCGTGCGGCAATTCTCCGGCTTGCCCAGCCGTTCGTAGAGCCAGCAGCGGGTGTGAAAACGGCAGCCCGGCGGCGGGTTCACCGGGCTCGGGACGTCGCCCTGGAGGATCACCCGCCGGCGCTTGCGCTCGGCGATCGGGTCCGGGACCGGTACCGCGGACAGCAGCGCCCGGGTGTACGGATGGCCCGGAACCGAGTAGACCAGATCGGGTGGCCCGACCTCGACGATCTTGCCCAGGTACATGACCGCCACCCGATCGCTGATGTGCTTCACGACCGAGAGGTCGTGGGCGACGAACAGGTAGGTCAACCCGAGCCGGTCGCGCAGGTCGGTCAGCAGGTTCAGGACCTGCGCCTGGATCGAGACGTCGAGGGCCGAGATGGGCTCGTCACAGACGATGAACTCCGGCTCGACCGCGAGCGCCCGGGCGACGCCGATGCGCTGGCGCTGGCCGCCGGAGAACTCATGCGGATAGCGCTTGACGTAATTCGGATCGAGCCCGACAAGCTTGAGCAGTTCGGCGACGCGCTCCTTCTTGGCATCGCCCTCGGCCAGGCGGTGGGTCTCGATCGGCTCGCTGATGATCGAGCCGACGGTCATTCGCGGATCCAGTGAGCCGTACGGATCCTGGAAGATGATCTGCATCCGGCGGCGCATCTTGCGCAGCGAACCGGACTTGAGGGTCGCCAGATCGACGCCGTCGAAGCGGACCGTCCCGCCGGTGGGTTCGCGCAGCCGGATCATCGCCCGGCCGATCGTGCTCTTGCCGCAGCCGGACTCGCCGACCAGACCGAGGGTCTCCCCGCGGCGAACCTCGAAGGTCACGTCGTCGACGGCCTTGACCGTCCCCTTGATCGTCTTGAAGATGCCGGCCCGGATGGGAAAGTAGACCTTCAGATCGTCGACTTCGACGATGTTCTTCGTGTCATGCGTCCGGATCTTGGGAGCGGGGCCCGTCGCGGCGCTCAACTGATCCACCCGCCCGGCTCGGTCGCCCAGCAGCGGGCGTAGTGCCCTTCACCGGGTCGAACCGTCAACTCCGGCTCGTCCTCGCGGCAGACGTCTCGCGCATACCGGCAGCGCGGGCCGAAGCGACACGCATCGGGTGGTGAGATGAGCAACGGCGGCATTCCCTCGATCGTGCGCAACTTTGCCCCCCGGATGTCATCGATCCGCGGCAGCGAGTCGAGCAGGCCCCAGGCGTACGGCATGCGCGGGTCTTCGAACATGACGTCCACGCTGCCGGTCTCGACGATCCGGCCGGCGTACATCACGTTGACCCGATCGCACATCCCGGCCGCGATCCCGAGGTCGTGGGTGATCAGCAGGACGGCGGTCCCGAACTCGTCCGACAGCTTCTGGATCAGCTCGAGGATCTGGGCCTGGATGGTCACGTCGAGCGCGGTCGTCGGCTCGTCCGCCAGGATCAACTTGGGGTCGCACGACAGGGCGATCGCGATCATGACCCGCTGGCGCATCCCGCCCGAGAACTGGTGAGGGTAGTCCTTGAGTCGGTCGTGGGGGCGCGGGATGCCGACCTTGGAGAGCAGCTCCACGACCCGGTCGCGCGCGGCCTTCTGCGACAGGCCCATGTGCTCGCGGATCGCCTCGCCTATCTGGTAGCCGATGGTCAGCGTTGGATTGAGGCTGGTCAGTGGATCCTGGAAGATGAACCCGATCTCCTTGCCCCGCAGCTTGCGCATGGCCTCATGGCTGAGCGACAGGACGTCGATCCCATCGAACAGGATCTGGCCGGCCACGATCTTGCCCGGTGGGTCCGGCACCAGCCGCGCGATCGAGAGGGCCGAGACGCTCTTGCCGCAGCCGGACTCACCGACCAGGCCGAGGGTCTCCCCGTAGCCAACGTCGAAACTGACGTCGTCGACCGCCTGGATGATCCCATCGGCGGTGAAGAACTGGGTCTTCAAGCCACGGACGTCGAGCAGCTTGTCGGCCTTGCGCACGACGCCCGCGCTGTTCAGGGCGTCGGAGCGTGCGCGCCGGACCTCGTCCGGTGACAACTCGATGATCGATGGCAGGTCGGCGGCGGAGACATCCCCATCGGGTCGTTCCACCTACTGCTTCCCCTTGAGCTTGGGATCCAGGGCGTCACGGAGCCCGTCGCCCAGGAACGTGAAGCCGATCAGGGCCAGGGCGATCGCGAGGGCCGGGAAGACGACGAGATGCGGATCGCCGCGGAGCGACTTCTGGCCTTCGGCGATGAGGCTGCCCCACGACGCGCGCGGCGGCTGGACGCCGACTCCGATGTAGGCGAGGGTCGCCTCGGCCAGGATCGCGCTCGGGATACCCAGGGTGACGGCCACGATGACCGGGCCCATTCCGTTGGGCAGCAGGTGACGGGTGACGATCCTTCTGTCCGAGACACCGATGGCTCGGGCGGCCTCGACGAATTCGGTCTCCTTCAACGCCAGCAGCTGGCCGCGGACCAGTCGGGCGACCGTCACCCACGAAGTCAGGCCGATCGCCACGAAGACCAGGAAGAGGCCGTCGAGCGCCTGTCCGAAGGCGGTCTCCCGGAAGGCCACCGAGAGCAGGATGATGAACAGCAGGTCGGGGAAGGCATAGATGACGTCGGTGAAGCGCATCAGCGCGTTGTCCAGGCGCCCTCCGAACCAGCCGGCGAGGGCGCCGATCGGCACGCCAATCGTCAGGATGACGATCTGGACGACGAACGCGACGGTCACGCTGATCCGCGCGCCATCGAGGAGCCGACTCAGTAGATCGCGCCCCAGGTTGTCCGTCCCGAGGAAGTGTCCGGGCGACAGCGGACCGAGCGGTCGTCCGCCATGAGCGAAGACCGCCTTAAGGTCCTGGACCTGGTACGGCCAGGGGGCAACGATCGGCCCGAACAGCCCGGCGCTCAACAGCAGGATGACCAGGATCAGCCCGACGATCGCCAGCCGGTTCTTGCGCAACCGACCGAACGCGTCGCTCCACAGCCCGGCGCTCTTCCTCGGTTGAGCCAGTCGCCCCTCGAGGACCGTCGTGTTCGTGGCCATCAGGCGCGGACTCCTAGCTGTACCGGATCCGGGGGTCGATGTACGCGTAGAGCACGTCGACGATGACATTCAGGAAGGCGACGGCAAAGGCGTACAGCATGGTCATCGCCATCAGCAGGCCGTAGTCGCGCGTCCCGATGGCGGTGACGTAGAAGCGGCCCACGCCGGGGATGCCGAAGATCGTCTCGATGATGAACGAGCCGGTGACCAGGAAGGCGAGGATCGGACCGAGGATGGTCACGACCGGGATGAGCGCGTTCCGGACCATATGACGAACGACAACGGCACGGTCGCGCAGGCCCTTGCTGTGGGCCGTTCGGACATAGTCCTTGCGGGTCACCTCCAGCATGGAGGCTCGCGTGTAGCGGGCAATCTGGGCAATCGGGAAACCGGCCAGCGCGATCGTCGGCAGGACCCAGTATTGAGGTCCCTTCCAGCCACCCGTGGGGAACCACCCGAGCTCCACGCTGAACAGGACGATCAGCAGCAGGCCGAGCACGAACGTGGGCGTGGCGATGCCCACGATGGAGATGCTCGTGGAGAGGTAATCCGGTCCTCGGTTATGGCCCAGGGCCGCGAAGATCCCGAGCGGAATCCCCACCAGGACCGCAAGTACGAAGGCCATAACGCCGAGCTGGGCGGTCGTCCCAATCCCGTCGCCAACGATGTCATTGACCGTTCGATCGGCAAACCGATACGACGGCCCCAGGTCACCCTGGATGAACTTGCCGGCCCAGGTGATGTACTGGACGTAGATCGGCTGATCCAGCCCGTACTTGGCGTTGAGCCGATCCTCGGTCGCCTGCGGGAGCCGCTTTTCGCGGTCCCACGGCCCACCAGGCACCGAGTGCATGAGCAGGAACGTGATGATCGAGACCGTGAACAGCACCGGGATGATCCAGAGGATGCGCCGGACGAGATAGGTGATCACGGTGCTTCTCGGCTACAGAAGACGACGTTGAGGATTGCGGTGGGGCCGGCCGTTCGGCCGGCCCCACCAGCACGGATCGCCGTGGGCGACTAGTGCTTCAGGATCTGGATGGTCTCGTAGAACAGGTCCCCGGGCGCCACCGAGTCAGTGCCGGTCGGGAACAGGCCGGACACGTACGGCTGCACCTCATAGGTAATCGTGACGAAGACCAGGGGAAGGATCGCCGCGTCGTTGATCATGATCGTCTGTGCCTGATTGTAGAGCGCGACCTGCTTGTCCTGGTCGGGCTCGGCAGCCGCCTGCGCGATCAAGGCATCGAAGTCCTTGTTGCAGTACTGGCCGTCGCTGTTGCCGCCGTGGCAGGTGAACAGGCCGTTGAGCTGGTTGTTGGCGTGCGGGTAGTCGGCACCCCAGCGGTCCCTGGAGATATCGTAGAGACCTGCGGTCCTCTGGGTCAGGAAGACGCTGAAGTCACTGCCGATCTGCTCGGTCTCCAGACCGAACGCCTGTCGCCAGGCTTCGGCCAGGAAGGCGACCCGAGGCTCGTGGCCGGCACCGCTGTTGAAGCCGAACTTCAGCTTGCCGAGATCGGCGGCGCTGGACTTGCCGAGGGCCGCCAGGGCCGTCGCCATATGGGCCTTGGCCGAGTCGAGGTCGAACGGATACGGGTTCAGGTCGGGCTGGTAGCCCGGGAGCCCCGGCATGACGAAGCTGTTGGCGATCTGGCCGACGCCCGCGTACGTGGCATCGAGGAACGCCTGCTTGTCGATCGCCTGGGTGAGGGCGATCCGGAAGTCCTTGTTGGCCGTCGGGCCGGGCGTCTTGTACGAATCCAGCTTCGGGTCCCCAAAGTTGTTGTAGTTGTAGTACGTGGTGGACAGCGTCGGGACTTCCAGGACCTGAGGGCCAAGCACCGCATCGGCCTTCACGCGCTGGATGTCAGGGCTCGGCGTCTGGACCATGTCGAGCTCGCCGGCCTCATAGGCGGCCTGGTCCGCGGCCGGGTCGTTCCGGAAGCTGAAGTGGATCTCGGTTAGCGTCGGCTTGACGTCGCCGTACCAGTTGGGGTTCGGCTTGAGCACGAGCTCGCTGTTGTGATTCCAGGTGTCGAGGATGAACGGACCCGAGCTGACGTAATTGCCCGCTTCGGTCGCGTTCGGGCTGTTGATCCACTTCTCCTGGATTGGGGCGAACACCCATAGGGTGGCGGCCGCCAGGAAATAGGTCGCCGGTGTATTGAGCTTGACGATGAACGTCTTGTCGTCCGGGGCCGAGACGCCGAGCTTGTCGAGCGCCGCGTCGATCGTGGCATCGCTCGGAGCTGGATCGGCACCGGCCATCGCGAGCAGGTCGGGGGCGCCCTCAATCTCCGTCGTGACGTACGAATACGGAGCCGCGATGCGCGGGTCGACCAGCCGCTTCCAGCTGTAGACCAGGTCGCCGGCGACGATCGGGTCGCCGTTGCTGTACTTGGCATCACGGAGGTGGAACGTGATCGTCTTGGCGTCGGCCGAAACCTCGTGCGACGCGGCGAGCGCGTCGACGACCTTGAGGTCCTTGTCCAGGTAGACCAGCCCGCGGGCCAGGCCACGGAGGACGTCGATCGAATCCGAGTCCTGTGCCCTGCTCGGGTCGAGGGTCGGGGGCTCGTCGAGGCCGCTCATGTGGAGGATCTGATCCGCGGCGAGATTGGACTCGCTCGGGGCGGCAGTCTCGGGCGCCGCCGCCGAGGCTCCCGGCTCTGTCGACGCCGGTGGAGCCGATGTGGCTGTGGCACCGCCGCAGGCCGCCACGATGATGGCGACACTGGCCAGGATGCCAAAGAGACGTTTCTGCATGAACTGTCCTCCGAATGGGTGTGAACCCGGTATCTCCCGCTACCGCGGCTTGGACCGCGCCTCGTAATCGCCGCGACGATTCGCTCAGCTTCCGGACCGAGCCTCCCACTCGGTGCGGTCGTGGGGCAAGCAACAGCGGCAGCACGGTTCGAGTCGGTGCGCTGCGGGTACTATCCACAGCGCCCCACCCACTGTCAACTTCCTTCCTAACAAGCGTTCGTACGGCACCGCGCGCTCAGGATTCAGTCAGGACACGGGGTTTCCGTCCCGCGCAACGGCCGCCAGCGCAGGTTCGGATGACGCGCGGCGCTGGCCTCGTCGAGGCGCCTGACCGGGGCGGTATGCGGGGCTCCAGTCACCAGGTCTGGGGTCGCTTCGGCCTCGGCGGCGATGGCGATCAGGGCATCGGCGAACGCGTCCAGCGTCTCGACCGATTCGGTTTCGGTCGGCTCGATCAGCATCCCCTCGTCGACGATCAAGGGGAAGTAGATGGTTGGTGGGTGATAGCCGTAGTCGATCAGGCGTTTGGCGATGTCCAGGGTTCGAACGCCCGTCCGTTTCTTGATCGTCGTCGCCGAGGCCACGAACTCGTGCTTGCAGGCGCGATCGTGCGGGATGTCGTAGGTCCCGGCAAGGCGCGACTTGAGGTAGTTGGCGGCGAGGACGGCGTCGTCGCTGACCTCGCGCAAACCGGACGCGCCGTGAGCCCGGATGTAGGCGTAGGCGCGGACCAGCACGCCAGTGTTGCCGGCATAGCTGCGCAACCGCCCGATCGAGGTGGGGCGCTCACCGGTCCGCTCGAGGCGGAAGGTGCCGTCGGGCTCGCGCAGGACGCGCGGCTC
>CAYLSK010000148.1:0-6894 GCA_964385975.1 uncultured Anaerolineaceae bacterium
CGGCCAACATCCTCAAGCCGCCACTGGCGCGCGGCGAGCTGCAGTGCATCGGCGCGACGACCCTCGACGAGTACCGCAAGTACATCGAGCGCGACGCAGCGCTCGAGCGCCGCTTCCAGCCGGTCATGGTCGAGGAGCCGACGGTCGAGCAGACGATCGAGATCCTGCTCGGGATCCGCGAACGCTACGAGCAGCACCACAAGGTCACGATCACCGACGAAGCGGTGAAGGCGGCCGCGGAGCTGTCCACCCGCTACATCACGGACCGACACCTGCCCGACAAGGCGATCGACCTGATTGACGAGGCGGCCTCGCGCGTCCGCCTGCGCCACTCGTCGGCGCCCCCGGCGTTGCGCGAGGCCCAGAAGGACCTCGAGCGGATCTCCAAGGAGAAGGACGCCGCGATCAACAATCAGGAATACGAGGAGGCGGCGACCCTCCGCGAGGCGGAGGCGACGGCGCGCGAGTCGGCCGACGCGCTTCGGGCCGAATGGCAGGCCCAGATCTCCGGCGATCAGCCTACGGTCGACGAGGAAGAGATCGCCCAGATCGTGGCGATGTGGACCGGGATCCCGGTCACCCGCATTGCCCAGGAGGAGTCCCAGCGGCTCCTGCACAGGGAGGAAGCGCTCCACAGTCGGGTCATCGGCCAGGAAGAGGCGATCGGGATCGTCTCGAAGGCCGTTCGGCGGGCGCGGGCAGGGCTCAAGGATCCGAAGCGCCCCATTGGCTCGTTCATCTTCCTCGGACCCACCGGCGTCGGCAAGACGGAGCTGGCCAAGGCGCTCGCCGAGTTCATGTTCGGCAGCGAGGACGCGCTGATCAAGATCGACATGAGCGAGTTCATGGAACGGCACAACGTGAGCCGGCTGGTCGGCGCGCCTCCCGGATATGTCGGGTTCGACGAAGGCGGCCAGCTGACCGAAGCCGTTCGACGCAAGAGCTACGCGGTCGTCCTGCTCGACGAGGTCGAGAAGGCCCATCCGGAGGTCTTCAACATCCTCCTCCAGATCCTGGAGGACGGCCATCTTTCGGATGCCAAGGGTCGGCGGGTCGACTTCCGCAACTGCATCATCATCATGACCTCCAATCTCGGCGCGAAGCAGCTCCAGACGAACTCGAGCCTGGGCTTCCGCAAGATCGGCGACTCGGACGCGGCGCGCGCCGAGAGCTCGCACGATCTGATGAAAGAGAAGGTCGCCGCCGAGCTGAAGCAGAACTTCCGCCCGGAGTTCCTCAACCGGATCGATGCGACGGTCGTCTTCCGCTCGCTGACGGTCGAGGAGATCGCCCAGATCGTGGATCTCATGCTCGCTCGGGTGCGCGATCAGCTCCGTGCCCAGTCGATGCAGCTGGAGGTCACCCAGGCCGCCAAGGAGCACATCATCAAGCTCGGCTACGACGTCGCCTACGGTGCACGACCGCTTCGCCGGGTGATCCAGAACATGATCGAGGATGTCCTCGCCGAGCAGCTCCTGCTTGGCACGTACGAGTCCGGCGCGACCATCGTCGTCGACAAGGATCCCGAGGCGGGCCTGGACATCCATCTCGCCGAACAGCCACGCACACCGGTCGAAGCTCGGTGAGGCGCACCGCCCACCCGGCGGTCTAGGCATGGCGCGGCCGCAGAGCCGCTTCATCTGCCAGCGCTGCGCCGAGTCCTTCCTGCGCTGGGAGGGCCAGTGCCGGAACTGCGGTGAGTGGAACAGCCTGGTCGAGACCATCGTCCGGGAGCCATCGCGATCGGCTCGGGCGACCGGGTCCGGTCTCGCTGAGTCGAACCAGCAGCCGGCCGGGCTGGCGGAGATCGCGGACGCCGACCTGCCCCGCCTGAGTCTTGGCATCGCCGAGCTGGACCGCGTTCTGGGCGGCGGGCTGGTGCCCGGTTCGCTCGTGCTGGTCGGCGGCGAGCCCGGGATCGGGAAATCGACGCTCCTGCTCCAGGCGGCTGCGGGCCTGAGCAGGGGCGAGCACGGCGCGAATCGCGTCCTCTACGCCACGGGGGAGGAATCGCCCGGGCAGGTCCGTCTGCGGGCCGCACGACTCGGCCTGCTGACCGGTGCGTCGGGCGAGCGAGTCAGGGTCCTGGCCGAGCATGAGGTCGGTCGCATCGTCGAGGTCGCCCGAGCGGAGCGGCCGGCCCTGGTCGTCGTCGACTCGATCCAGACCGCCACGGTCGACGAGCTCGATGGCGCGGCCGGCAGCGTCGGACAGGTCCGCGAATCGGCGCTGCGCCTGATGGAGCTCGCCAAGGGCGATGGGATTGCGGTCGTCCTCGTCGGACACGTGACCAAGGACGGCTCGATTGCCGGTCCCAAGACCCTCGAGCACCTGGTCGACGCGGTGGTCAGCCTCGAGGGCGAGCGCTTCGCCGCCCTCCGCCTGTTGCGGGCCACGAAGAATCGGTTCGGTTCGACCGATGAGATCGGCGTCTTCGAGATGGACGACCGTGGACTCATGGAGGTCGCCGATCCAGCCCGTGCCTTCCTGGCCGGGCATCCGGGGTCGGCGCCCGGAAGCATCGTCGCCCCGACCCTCGAGGGGAGCCGCCCGATCCTTGTCGAGGTTCAGGCACTGACCAGCCAGACCAGCTACGGGACGCCGGCCCGCAAGGCGAGCGGCCTGGATCCGAACCGGCTGAGCCTGCTCATCGCGGTGCTCGGCCGGCGAGCGGGCCTCGGCTTGGGGAGTCACGACGTGTACGCCAACCTGGCCGGCGGCCTCGCGGTGATGGAACCCGGCCTCGATCTGCCTCTCGCACTCGCCATCGCGTCGTCGTTCCGTGACCGGCAGATCGCTCGCGGCACGGTTGCGATCGGCGAGGTCGGCCTGCTCGGCGAGCTGCGTGCGGTCGTGGGACTGGAACGTCGCCTGCGTGAGACCGCCCGGCTCGGGTTCGCCCGCGCCCTCGTGCCGAGGCCGCCGGCCGGCATGACGCTGGCCAGGATCGATGGGCTGGAGGTCGTGACAGTGGAAACCCTGGCGGACGCGATCAAGGTCGCACTCGCCGACCGGGCGGCGGCGGCTCATGGCGAGGCGGTCCCGGCGATGCTAGGCTGACCAACCGGCAGGTCGCTCGCGACCCGGGCACGCCGGCTGAGCCGGTTGATTCGCCGAGGACATCTTGATCCGTTACATCCGTCTCCTTGGGGCCGCGACCGGCAGCGTCATCGGCCTCGCGATCGCCGCATCCGGCGAAGGCCTCTTTCGGGGAAGCGACTATGCGGGCGCCCTGCTCGCCGCCTGGGTCGTGGCCTGGATCGTCGTTGGGTTTGCCATCCTGCCGTACCTGACGGTCGTGCCCACAACCTGGCTGATCAAGCGGGTTGAGGAACTCTCCACCGCCGAGTTCGTGACCGCGGTCGTCGGTCTCCTCCTGGGCCTGTTGATGGGGCTCCTGCTGGGCTTCCCGCTGTCAGGCCTGGCCCCGCCGTTCGGCACCTGGCTGCCACTCGGGGTCTCTGTCTTCCTGGGTCTCGGCATGGTTGGCCTGACCGTCGCCAAGCGACGCGACCTGCTCGTTGCCGCCGAGGCGGTCGGCCTGATCCGCCGCCCGTCGGCTGACGGTGGGCACGGTCCGGCGCACGGCGACCCACGGATCGTCGTCGACACGAGCGCGATCATCGACGGCCGTATCGCCGAGATCGTCGAGTCCGGGTTCATCTACGGGACGTTGGTGATCCCGCGCTTCGTGCTGGACGAGCTTCAGCACATCGCCGACAGCTCCGACGCGTTGCGCCGCAACCGCGGCCGGCGGGGCCTCGAGATTCTCAATCGGATGCAGAAGGAGCCGGGCACTCCCGTCGAGATCGTCGAGGACGACGTTCCAGAGGTGACCGAAGTGGACGCCAAGCTCGTCGCCCTGGCTCGCTCTCGCAGTCGGGTGATCCTGACCAACGACTTCAACCTCAATCGGGTCGCCGAATTGCAGGGGGTCCGGGTCATGAACATCAATTCACTGGCCAACGCCGTCAAACCGGCCGTCCTGCCCGGGGAGGAGCTCCGGGTCCGGGTCATCCAGGAAGGCAAGGAGGCAGGCCAGGGTGTCGGCTTCCTCGACGACGGCACCATGATCGTTGTCGAAGGCGGAGCGCGGCACATCGATCACGACGTGGACGTGGCCGTGACCCGGGTGCTCCAGACGGTGGCCGGTCGAATGATCTTCGCCCAGCCGCGGGTCGATTGAGCGGACGTTCGCCGGCCGGCGCGACAGGCACCGCCGCTGACGGGGTCGCGGTGCATGCCGACGGAATCGTGGTTGCGGCCGGTCGCTCGAGCCGGATGGACGGCGCCGACAAGCTCGCCGCGGAGCTGGGCGGGCGCCCGCTGCTGGCCTGGACCCTGGCCGCCTTTGCCGCAGCCCCGGAGATCGGGCGGGTGGTTGTGGTGACGTCGGAGGAGCGGCGGGCCGAGGTCACCGGCGCGTCGTGGCTCCCGGATCGAGTTGTCGACGTCGTCGTCGGCGGTGCCCGGCGGCAGGAGTCTGTGCTCGCGGGGTTCCTCGCCTTCGATCGTCTCGGCGCGGAGGAAACGGGTGCAGTGCTCGTCCACGACGGGGCTCGGCCGCTGGTCCGGGCCGAGCTCGTCAGCGCCGTTGCCGTCGCAACTGCGCGTCACGGCGCCGCCATTCCAGTCGTTCCGGTCGCCGAGACCCTCAAGCGGATCGATGGAGACCTGGTCAGCGGCACCTTCGATCGGGCCGGGCTGGGGGCCGCGCAGACGCCACAAGGGATCCGTCGCGATCTGCTTCGCGACGCATACCGCCGCTTTCCCCCGGATGCGCCCGAAACCTGGACGGACGAAGCCGCCCTCCTCGAAGCATGCGGGATGCCGGTGCACGTCGTGCCGGGCGATCCCGACAACCTCAAGGTGACGCTCCCCGGAGACCTTCGTCGGGCCGCCGCCGTGCTGGTCGGGACGCGTGCGATCCGGACCGGGATCGGGCACGACAGCCACCCGTTCGGGCCAGGCGTGCCGCTCCTCCTCGGCGGCGTCGAGATCGCGGGTGCACCGCGGCTTCACGGGCATTCAGATGGCGACGTGGCCCTCCACGCGGTGGCCGATGCGTTGCTCGGCGCCGCCGGCCTCGGCGACCTTGGACGCCTCTTCCCGCCCGATGCTCGGACGCCAGCCGGCGTTGGCAGCGGCTCCCTGCTGCGTGACGTCGTCCGCCGGGTCGCGAGCGACGGCTGGCAGGTGCAGTCAGTCGACCTGACGATCATCGCCGCCCGGCCGCTGCTCGGCAGCCATCTTGAGTCGATGCGTTCGGCGATCGCTGCGCTGCTCGAGCTGGACCGTGCCGCCGTGAACGTCAAGGCATCGAGTGGCAATCTCGATGGACCGGAGGGCGCCGGTCGGTCCATCAGCGCCCTGGCGATCGCCACCGTCGACTCCGCGCGATGACGATCCAGCTGCACGACACGCTGACCGGCCTGACCCGGACCCTGGTCCCATTGCGCGACGGGCAGGTGGGCATCTATTCATGCGGCCCCACGGTCTATGCGCCAGTCCACATCGGCAACTTTCGGTCGTTCCTCTTCGTCGATCTGCTGGTCCGCCACCTCCGATGGCGCGGCCTCGCGGTCACCTGGGTTCTCAACATCACGGATGTCGACGACAAGATCATCCGGGGCGCGGCGGCCGCCGGAGAAGCGATCGACGTCCTGGCCGGCCGCTACCTCGAGCGCTTCCTGGCTGATGCGACCGCCCTCCGGATGACCGTTCCGGACGTCTTGCCGCGCGCCACGGAGCACATCGACAAGATGGCCGAGCTGATCGCCACACTGCTCGAGCGAGGTCACGCCTATCGAACGGACGATGGTTCAATCTTCTTCCGGATCGCCTCGTGGCCGGCGTATGGTCGACTGGCCCGCCTCGACCCAGGAGGGCTCAGGGTGGGGGAGCGAGTCGAGGCCGACGAGTACGGCAAGGACGATGTCCGTGACTTCGCGCTGTGGAAGGGGCCCAAGCAGGGCGAGCCGTCGTGGCAGACGGCGATCGGTCCCGGGCGACCCGGCTGGCATGTCGAATGCTCGGCGATGAGCATGGCCCATCTCGGCCCGACCTTCGACATCCACACCGGGGGCGTGGACCTGATCTTCCCGCACCACGAGGACGAGATCGCCCAGAGCGAGGCGGCGACCGGGCGGCCGTTCGTCGGGACGTGGCTGCACTGCGCCCATCTCAGGATGGGCGGGGCCAAGATGGCCAAATCGACCGGGAACATCGCCCGGGTCGGCGAGCTCCTCGATGCCGGCATCTCGCCGCGAGCGCTGCGCCTGGCGCTCATCTCGGTCCACTACAGGGCCAGCCTTAGCCACTCTGATGAATCGCTGGCTGCCGCCGCGGCGGCGCTGGAACGCCTGGATTCGCTCGTCGCCGCCCTCTCCACCTATCGGGAAGAGCAGGCCGATGATCCGACCCTGACGGAAACCCTCGCCGCGGGCCGCGAGGCCTTCGGTGCAGCGCTCGACGACGACCTGAACGCGTCGGCGGCCCTCGGGGCGGTCTTCGACCTCGTCCGCGAGCTGAATCGACGAATCGAGCGCCGCGCGCTGTCGAGTGCGGATGCTGCTCGCGCGCTCGAACTTCTGCGTGACCTCGACCAGGTGCTCGCGGTCCTCCCCGAGCGCGAGACATTGCTCGACCCGGCTACGGAGGCGCTCCTCGCGGCCCGCGCGGCGGCCCGGACGGCCCGCGACTGGTCCGCCTCCGACCGATTCCGCGACGAGCTGGCCGCTCGTGGAATCAGCGTCGAAGACACCCGCGACGGCCAGCGCTGGAGGCGAATCGCGGAGGTGAGCCGTGGCTGACCGGCCGCGCTCGAACGACGACCGTCGACCGCGCCCGCCCGGCGGCCTCGGCGGCGGAGCCGGACCTCGCGGTCGACCAGGA
>CAYLSK010000149.1:0-6820 GCA_964385975.1 uncultured Anaerolineaceae bacterium
CTTGGTTTGCGCCCAGCACGATCGAGGGTGCCGGAGCGGTCCGGCCACTCGTAACCGGCCCACGGGTCGTAATCGACTTCGAGCGGTTCCTGGCTCGGCCGATCGGCCTCCGGCACGTGGATGAGATTGACCCGGATGCGAGTCCAGGTCGTGGATCGACCGCGCATCGAATCCACCAGCACGTCCGCCGGCTCCAGCGCCTTCGCCGCGGCCGGATGGCGTGCCTTCCAGTGCTCGAGGCCGGCCAGGGCGTCGCCCTTGTGCTCGGCCCGGGCGATCTCCACGACCGGGATCGTCGTCCTGCGCCGGCCCGTTGGGGTCGGTCGGGAGCCGGTCCATTCGGTTGGAAGCCCAGCGTTCGGATCGCCTTGTTCCACGGCCGCTCGCCGTGTCCGCGCGACCTCCGGTGGCGGCCCACCCGCCTCGCCGCGTCCTGCCTCGTAGTCGCTGGCGGCCCGCCGCTGCCGTGACGGCTGGACCCGTGGCGGTTCGCCGGCCTGCTTGGCGTAGTTTGGCGGCCAAGGAGCATCACCCAGGCCTTCCGTCTCATGCCGGCGACTCAGCTCCAGGAGTGCCTCGAGCGATCCGACCGCATCGTCGATCCCGGCCCCTGGGTCGCCGATCGCGGCATAGCGTGGCGGCACCGTATCGATCGTGAAGGCCTCCGCTTCGACCGTTGGGACCTCGTCCCAGGCGAGCGGCGTGGAGACCCTGGCGTCCGGCAGCGGTCGAATGGAGTAGGCCGAGGCGACCGTCCGGTCCTTGGCGTTCTGGTTGTAGTCGAGGAAGACGCCGTGGCGCTCCTCCTTCCACCACTTGGAGGTGGCCAGCTGCGGAACTCTCGACTCCACGTCGCGGGCCAGCGCCAGGGCGGCGCGGCGGACCTCCGGGAAGGTCCAGCGCGGCTCGATCCGGACATTGATGTGGATCCCGCGTGAGCCGGACGTCTTGGGCCAGCCAACCAGCCCGACGGCCTTGAGCGCCTCCCTGGTCGCCAGCGCCACCTCCCGAATGTCCGACCATGGAATGCCCGGGACCGGATCGAGGTCGACCCGCAGCTCGTCAGGGTGATCGAGGTCTTCGGCTCGGACAGGATGCGGGTTGAGGTCGATGCAGCCGAGGTTGACGACCCAGGCGAGCCCGGCCGCGTCATCGACGACGATCTCGTCTGCGGTGCGGCCGGAGGGGAAGGTCAGGGTTGCCGTCCGGAGCCACGGCGGCCGGTTGTCCGGGGCGCGTTTCTGGAAGAACGGCTGCCCGGCGGCGCCATCGACGAATCGCTTGAGGGCCATCGGCCGGCCACCCGCGCCGCGCAGGGCGCCATCGGCGATCGCGAGGTAATAGCGCACCAGGTCCAGCTTGGTGTGGCCGGTCCTGGGGAAGTAGACCTTGGCCGGGTTGGTGATGGTCACCTCTCGACCGTCGATCCGGAGGACCTCCTTCTCCGTAGCCATGGATGACACGATACCGCTCGACAGCCCTTCGAGGTCAGCGGATGATGGCTCGGATGCTCATCCTCGTGGACCCCATGGATTCGGGCGGCCGTCCTCGACGCACCTGTCGAACCGATGGGTGTCCGTTCGTCGTGATGGCAACGGACCGTTGACCTCCGGTCCGATCCATAAAGGAGACAGATGATGCAATACGCGCTCTTGATCTACGGCCAGGAACGTACCGAGGAGGTGCCCGAGGATCTCATGGCCGCCGAGTTCAGTGCGTATGACACGTTCACCAGATACATTCGTGAGCGCGGTGCGATGAACGGCGGGGAGGCCCTCCAGCCGGTCGCCACGGCCACCACGGTTCGCGTCGTCGACGGCAAGACGCTGACCACGGACGGTCCATTCGCCGAGACGAAGGAGACGCTGGGTGGCTTCTACCTGGTGGAGGCGGCCGATCTCGACGAGGCCATCGGGTATGCCGCGATGATCCCGGGGGCAACCCACGGCTCGATCGAGATCCGCCCGGTCTTCGACGTTCCATACGCCTCGAGCGATGCCAGCGCGTCGGGGAACTGAGCGGCCGCGCCCGCTCCCAGTCGAGCGCCGTTGCCGAGCCAGGAACACACCGAGGCCGCCCATCAGCTCGTCGACCGCCTGTTCCGCGACGAACAGGGCCGGGCGATCGCGACGCTGATCCGCGTCCTCGGCGACTTCGATCTGGCCGAAGAGGCCGTCCAGGATGCCTTCATTTCCGCACTCGAGACCTGGCCGGCACGGGGCGTGCCGGACAACCCGGGAGCCTGGATCACCACGACGGCGCGCAACCGGGCGATCGACCGGCTGCGCCGGCGTAAGCGACTGAGTGACAAGGTCGAGACGCTCGCTCGGGAAGCGACCACCGAATCTGAACTGCGGGCCATCGATCCGGAACCGGCAGAGGATGCCATGCACATCGCGGACGATCGATTGCGACTCATCTTCACGTGCTGTCATCCCGCGCTCGCGATGGATGCGCGCGTCGCGCTCACGCTGCGCGTGCTGGGAGGGCTGACCACGCCGGAGATCGCTCGCGCCTTCGTGCTCCCCGAGCCAACCCTCGCCCAACGCCTCGTCCGGGCAAAACGCAAGATCCGGGCGGCCGGCATTCCCTATCGCGTGCCGCCACCCGAGCTGCTCACGGAACGACTGACCGGGGTCCTGCACGTCCTTTACCTCGTGTTCAACGAGGGCTATTCGGCCACGTCGGGCGATTCGCTCATCCGGCGCGAGCTGAGCACGGAGGCGATCCGCTTGACACGTCTCGTCGACCTGCTTCTGCCCGACGAACCCGAGGTGCTCGGTCTGCTGGCGCTGATGCTCCTGCACGACGCGCGGCGTGAGGCGCGCGTGGGTGCCGGCGGGGAACTGATCCTGCTCGACAACCAGGACCGGTCGCGCTGGGATCGCGACTGGATCGCGGAGGGCCAGGCGCTTGTGGAGCGTGCGCTGCGAATGGGCCAGCCGGGTCCCTACCAGGTCCAGGCGGCCATCGCCGCCCTCCACGATGAGGCCGTCATCCCGGCTGCCACGGACTGGACCCAGATCGCCTCGCTCTACCGGGCGCTCGGCGCCATGGCCCCCTCACCCGTCGTCGAGTTGAACCTGGCGGTCGCCGTCGCCATGGCCGACGGGCCGGCCGTTGGTCTCGCGATGATGGACGGCATCGCCGCCTCCGGGGAGCTGGAACGCTACCCATACCTGCACGCGGCGCGCGCGGATTTGCTCCGGCGCCTGGACCGGCGGACGGAGGCCGCGACGGCCTACCGGCGAGCCCTGGATCTCACCACCAATGGCGCAGAGCAGACGTACCTGCAGCGGCGGTTGGCGGAGGTGACGTCCGGCCGAGCGACCGAGCAGCGCCCGAATTGACTCGGAGGTCAACGGCTAGGCGAGCAGGGCCGCAACGATCGCGTCGACGTGGGCCTTCTCTGGCACCACGATCAGGGTGTTGACCATCCCGAACATCCCGTGGACGGCTTCGGCGTGCGGCAGGATGTGGCAATGGAACGCCCAGACGCCGGCGGTCTTCGCCTCCACCAGGACGTCGTAGCGCTCACCCGGGTTGACCCCGAGCGTGTCGCAGGTGAACGCTGCACCGCCGAGAGGCCAGCCGTCGCGGGCGACGACGCGCATCGGCATCCCGTGGAGATGCCACGGATGCATCATGATCCCCTCGTTCATGAAACGGATTCGCACAGTCTCGCCGAGGGCCGCAAGGACCGGCACCGTGGCCGGGAAACCGTGCCCGTTGATCGTGAACCCACCGAGTTGGTCATTCGAGATCCAGATGTACTCGCGATCAACATTCGTCGGCTCGGTCTTGGGCGCGACGATGAAGGCGCCCAGCAGGCCGCGCCCAACCTGATCCGTCGCGTTGTGATGCGAGTGGTACATCAACGAGCCCGCGTTCGTTGCCGTGAACTCGTACGTGTACGAGTCGCCGGGGACGATCGGCAGCTGGGTGACGAACGGGACGCCATCCTGGAAGAAGTCGGCGAACTCGACGCCATGGAAGTGGACCCCGGTCGTCTCCTTGAGGTTGTTGGTGAAGATCGCCCGGACCTTGTCGCCCTGGTTGACATGGATCGTGGGCCCAGGCCACTGGCCGTTGTAGCCCAGGGCAGCGACGGGCGGCATCAGCTCGTCGATGTGCTGCTCGATCTCATCGATCGTGAGCCGGAAGACCTTGACGTCGCCATCCAGCTCCGGCGTCAGCGGCTTGAGCGCGTCGCTGAGGAAGAGCTGCGGGACCTGGACGAAGGAGGGCTTCTGCGAGAGCTGCGGGTAGCCGTCCCCCGCGCCGAGGATGGTCGCCAACTTGGCGAACGCTGCGTCGCCGTAGATGCCCTTCAAGGCTGGAGCGAGGTTCCCGATGTAGCGTCGCACGACGTCACGTGCCGCGAGGTCATGCGCGGTCCAGCCGGTCGGCAGTGGTCCCGTCGGCGCTGTCGACGCGGACGGCGCCGGGGTGGGAGACATGGAGTGGCCGGCCTCGGCGCTGGCTGCGGCGCTCGCGGTCGCACTGGCCGCCGCACTCGGTGCGGCGGCTCCCGCCGCGAGGACCGGTCCGAAGGTCCAGCCCGGGGTGCTGGTCGGTGCGCAGGCTGCCAGGCCGGCAGCCGCGACGAGTCCGCCGCCAGTCAGCGCGGCGTTGCGCAGAAACCTGCGGCGAGAGAGGGCTGATTCGTCGATGTCGGTGGGTGGCAGGTGAACCTGCGGCAAGGTGTCCATGCCCCGATGGTGGCGGTTGAAGGTGTGTGTCAGTAGGTGACATTCGGCCCGATTTTGAAGGGCCGAAGGGCGTCCTGAGGTCAGCCGCATTCCTTCGATCAGGGCGACGATGACGTCGACATCGGCGCTGCCAGTCCGGGAACGGCCCTCGTTGATGATCGCCCTTGGGTGATATTGCCCAGCCGCATGATGTCGCGATCGGGACCCGCCGGGCGTGCACTTGGCAGCGTGGGTGCAGGAGGCGACCTCGTCATCAGCGCGCCGTGATCGTTTCCGGACGCCGTTGGGTGCACCATGAGTCCGTGCATCGAACCGAGACGTCCAACGTCCTCGTCATCGGTACCGGCGCGGCCGGCTGCCGCGCCGCCATCGCTGCCACACAGGCGGGCGTCCAGGTGCTCATGCTCGGGAAGCGCGCGCGGTTGGACGCACACACCGTGCTCGCCTCTGGCGGCATCAACGCGGCGCTCGGGACGCGCGACCCGGAGGACTCCTGGGAGCAGCACTTCGCCGACACCGTGCGCGAAGGCTACTTCCTCGGACATCCTCGGCTGGTCGAGATCATGGCGCGTGAGTCGCCGGACGCCGTGCTCGAGCTCGCCGCCTGGGGGTGCGAGTTCGCGCGCACAGAGGACGGCGAACTGGACCAGCGCTTCTTCGGCGCCCACCGCTGGCGGCGAACTTGCTACGCCGGCGACTTCACCGGACGCGCGATCCTGCGCACCGTTGCTGCGAAGGCCGCCGAGCTCGGCATCCGCGTCGAGGAGGACCAATACGTCTCTCGGCTGCTCGTGGCAGACGGAACGTGCTTTGGCGCGCTCGCCTTCGACCTGCACACTGGCGAACGGACCGTTCACCTCGCCGACGCGGTCATCCTCGCAACGGGCGGTCACACGCGCATCTGGCGACGGAGCTCTTCGCGTCGCGACGAGAACTACGGCGACGGCATGCGCATGGCGCTCGACGCGGGCTGCCGCCTTATGGACATGGAGCTCGTCCAGTTCCACCCGACTGGGATGGTGTTCCCTGAGGAGGCGGCGGGGACGCTTGTCACGGAAGCGGTGCGCGGCGAGGGCGGGCGCCTGTACAACGCGGTCGGCGAGCGGTACATGGAGCGTTACGACCCTGTCCGGCTCGAGCTCAGCGCGCGTGACCGCGTGGCGCTGGCGAACTACACCGAGATCGTCCAGGGGCGAGGCGGCCCGCACGGCGGCGTGTTCCTCGACATCACCCACCGCGGCAAGGACTACATCTGCGAGAAGCTGCCGCGCATGTACCGTCAGTTCGTCGAGTGGCAGATGCTCGACATCTCACGTGAGCCGATGGAGGTCGCGCCGACCGCGCACTACACGATGGGCGGGATCGTCGTCGATCCCGAGACGCACGCCACAAACGTGCCGGGCCTCTACGCCGCCGGCGAGTGCGTCGGCGGACTGCATGGCGCGAACCGGCTCGGCGGGAACTCACTCGGCGAGGCGCTGATCTCCGGACGGCGCTCCGGCGAGGCGGCGGCGGCCTTCGCGCGCGAAGCCGAGGTCTTCATACGATCGCGGCACGCCATCAACGAGGGGCTCGACGAGCTGGACGCGTTGACTCAACCCGGCGCCGAGCTTGCCCGTCCGCTCCAGCGCCGCCTGCGCGACGTGATGTGGGAGAGGTGCGGGGTCGTCCGCGATGAGAACGGCCTGCGTGAGGGCCTGAGGGAGATCGAGGCGCTGCGCCAGACCGCAGCGGACGTCGACGTTCGGCCGGGCGCCGAAGGGTGGACGGACCTCGCGCACGCGCTTGACCTGCGCGCGGGACTCGCAGTCGCTGAGGCCACCCTGCGCGGCGCCATCGAGCGGCGCGAGACGCGCGGCGCGCACAACCGCACCGACTTTCCCGATCTCGACCCGGTGCTACAGGTGAACTTCTACGTCGACGCCCGCATGGACCCGTGGAGCGAGCCCGTTCCGGGCGCGCCGGACGAGCTCCGCGAATGGACCGAACGTCCCGTCGAGCTCGGCGCCGAGCGGCTGCTCGAATGACGTAGATCGGTGTACGGTGGAACCGAACGGAGGCGTCGCATGTCCGCCGCACACGACCCGGCCGAGGCGATCGGCCAGGTG
>CAYLSK010000150.1:0-353 GCA_964385975.1 uncultured Anaerolineaceae bacterium
ACGGGCGCAGTACCATCTCGACATGCCGGACCTGATCGTCCTCCTCGTCGTCGGACTCATTGTCGTCCTCGTGTGGCGCGGACCGAAGACGCTCCCGAAGCTCGGCGAGGCGCTCGGGCGCGGCGTGAAGGCCGCGCGGGACGAGGCGAAGACGATCGAGCCGCAGACGATCGAGCCGCCGGACGACGCGCCGCCGACGGCCTGACCGCGACCGACGCGCTGACTCCGGATTCATGCTGATCGAGCCGCCCGAGCGGCCACTGCCCGGACCCCATCGGACGACGCTCGTCGTCGACGGTCGCCCGGTCGAGACGCTCGCCGACCTGCCGCCCGTCCGCGGGCGCCTCCTCTTC
>CAYLSK010000150.1:363-6789 GCA_964385975.1 uncultured Anaerolineaceae bacterium
GGAATCCGGATCGGGTCGTGGAAGGGCTTCGTGCCATCGCCGGCAACCCATCGCCGGTGAGCGTGGCGGCCGGGCATTACCACCAGGGGCCGCTCGGGCAGAGGTTCTGGCGCCGCCTCGTCGCCGCCCGGATTCTCCTCTCGGACACGATCATCGAGAGCGCCGACGATGCACTCGTGGCGGCCGGACACGGAATCACCGATCTCATCAAGGACGTGACGGAGCGCGACGTCGCATCCGATGCCGCGCTGACCGCGGGAGTCGGTCCGCTCTGGCAGAAGGTGTCGATCTGGCGGCCCGCGGCGGTCGTGTTCGTCTACAAGCGGGCCGCCGAGATCGCGGCCGGTCGACCCCTGACCGAGCCGTGGGGCCAGCTCCAGGGGGTCGCGCTCGCCGGCCGGCCCTGCTTCCTCATGCCCGGGCCGTATGCGCCGCGCGACGAGGTGGACGCTGGGCTCAACTTGCTGCGCAACCTCGCGGCGGCCCTGCCCGGTTGAAGGCATCGCGAGAGCCGGCCCGACGGGCCGGCGGGTGCCGCGGTCACGTGGCGAGGAGCACGGCGCGCAGCGCTTCGGGCTCGTTGACCGGCTGGCGGCAGGCGAAGTGGCGGCAGACGAAGGCCGTCGGACGGCCCCCGAGGGCGAACCGTCCCTGGAGGAGCGGGACGACGCTTCCCGCCGAATCGGGGCCTACGGCGATCACCTGGTGGGGCCGGAACCCGGTCAACGCCGGGGCGAGCAGGCGCCGCGTCTCCGGCGCATCCGGATCCCCGATGACGGCGATCTCGACGACGGGCGCGAGCGCGAAGTCGATCGCCTGGAGCCAGTGGCCGAAGGCCGTCGGATGGCGGCCGGCGTACGTGCCGACGAACGAGATCGCCCCTTCCGCGGCTTCCCGGTAGCGAGTCTCCCCGGTGAGCGCCGCGAGTGTCAGGAGCGTCGTCGTCGCCATGGCGTTGCCCGACGGGAGCGCGTTGTCCTGGAGATCCTTCGGGCGCGCGATCAGCGCCTCGTGGTCGTCGGCCGTATCGAAGAACCCTCCTGCCGCGTCGACGAACCGCTCGAGGATGACCTCCGCAAGCTCGCGAGCCGCGACGAACCATCGCTCATCGTGCGTCGCGCCGTAGAGTGCCAGCAGCCCGTCGGCAAGGTCGGCGTAGTCCTCGAGGACGCCCTGGCCGGTCAGCCGACCGTCCTTCCAGGATCGCCCGAGCCGCCCGTCGGGGCGCCGCAACCGGGTCAGGAGCGCGTCGGCAGCACGAGTCGCGACCGCCCGGTAGACGCGTCCAGACGCGGCGAGATCGGGATCCGACGATCGCGCGAGCACGACGATGGCGTCCGCGAGCGCCCCGAGCATCAGCCCGTTCCAGGCGGCGAGGACCTTGTCGTCGCGCGTCGGCTGGGGTCGCGCCATCCGTCGCGCCAGGAGGACCTCCCGCGCGGCTGCCAGCCGACGGGTCACCTCGCTCGTCGGACGGCCCTCCATCTCGGCGACCTCGCCGTCCGAGCGCACGCGCGACAGGATCGTCCGGCCCTCCCAGTTGCCAGAGGCCTGGACGCCGTACGCCGCCGCGACCAGCCTGGCGTCGTCTTCGCCGAGCGCGTCGCGGATCTCCTCGGGCGTCCAGACGAACGTCGCCCCCTCGACGCCCTCGGTGTCGGCGTCCTGGCTCGCCGCCCAGGCCCCGTCGCGGGTCGCCAGCTCGCGCTCCACGTAGTCGAGCGTGCCGCGCGCGACGTCGAGGTAGTGCCCGTCTCCCGTGAGGCCGTACGCGTGCAGGTAGACACGGGCGAGCTGGGCGTTGTCGTAGAGCATCTGCTCGAAGTGCGGGACCAACCAGTGCGCATCGGTCGAATAGCGATGGAACCCGCCACCCAGCTGGTCGTGGAGACCTCCGTCGGCCATAAAGTCAAGTGATCGGCGGGCGATCGCCAGCGGACGAGCGTCGCCGGTCTGGAGATTCCGGCGAAGCAGGTACTCGATGGTCATCGGCTGCGGGAACTTGGGGGCGCGGCCCCAGCCGCCATTGGTAGCATCGAACGACGCCTCGATCGCGGCCGTCGAGACCTCGAGCAGGCTCGACGTGGGATCAGCGCTGCCGGCATCCAGGCGCGCCTGTTCCACGAGCCCCTGGACGAGTCGCCCACCTGCCGCCTCCACCTCGGCGCGCTGCTCTCGCCAGGCGTGATCCACGCCCTCGAGGACCTGGCGGAACGACGGCATCCCGTGCCGCGGCTCGTCCGGAAAGTAGGTCCCGCCGTAGAACGGTCGACCGTCTGGGGTGAGGAAGACGGACATCGGCCAGCCGCCGCCACCAGTCATCGCCTGGACAGCCGCCATATAGATCTGGTCCAGGTCGGGCCGCTCTTCGCGATCGACCTTGATCGAGATGAAGTGGTCGTTGAGGTAGCGCGCAGTCACCTCGTCCTCGAACGACTCGCGCTCCATGACGTGGCACCAATGGCACGCTGCGTAGCCGATGCTCAGGAAGATCGGGCGATCGAGGAGCTTCGCCCGGGCGAGCGCGTCGGGCCCCCACGGGGACCAGTCGACCGGGTTGTTGGCGTGCTGGAGGAGGTACGGGCTGGTCTCGCCCGCGAGCCGGTTGGCCATGCCCGGATGGTACGCGCGGGTTGGCGGCTCTACATTTTGCTCATCCCCGTGTCATTTACGATCTGGCGCCACCGTTCGATGACGAAACCGTGGAGCGCTTCGTGGCCGAGGTCAAACCGCTCGTCGCGTAGCCTCGACGCATCGGCCCCGGCGTGGGACGATGGTCGGGTGAACGCAGTCCCGGGCTTCCTGCCGAGCACCAACGGCCTCCACTTCGCCAACCGGTTTCCGCCTGGTCCAACGGTTCGGTTCGGGCCGCTCGACCCACGCCGGATCGGCATCGGCGACGCCTCCGCCGGGTTGTGCGGCGGAATGGCCTGGTATGTCCGCGAGCGCTTCGAGGCCGGGTTGCCGATCCCGCCGGACAAGGACCCGCCGGCCAACGGCTCGCCGCTTTTCCAGGCACTCGTCCGGCGCCAGGTGCAGTCGCTCGACTTGCTGCGGACCCCGCTCGGCTTCTGGTGGATCGGCGCCTTCGGCCCGGATCGGACGGCGCGCCGCGCTCGCGAGACCGAGTGGCCACGCATTCGCGCGACGATCGACCGAGGTCGCCTCGCGATGGTCGGGCTGGTCCGCCAGCAGGGGCTCAATCCAATCAACCTGACCAAGAGTCACCAGGTCCTGGGCTACGGGTACGAGGTCGAAGGTGGAACCGTAACGCTCCGGATCTGCGACCCGAACTGGCCCGATCGCGACGACGTCGTGGTGGTCGTCGACCCGCAAGGCCTGCGACAATCGACCGGCGAGGCTCTCTTCGGCATCCTCGCGCTCGCCTAGCGCCGAGACGGCGGCTAACTGTGGCCCCTGTCACGATCGTTCTCGACTGCCGCGCCGCTGATCTCCTCGCTGAAGGCGATCGCCAACGGCGCGATGAAGCAAGGGAACTCGTCGGCCCCCGGGTTTCGCAGGGGTGATCTCGTTCGACATGCCCATGGTGCCACCGGGGGTCAGACGTTGGGCAGCTCCTGGGCATCTGTCTGAGCGGCTGCGAAGAGATCGCCGCGTTCGGCCACGCGCTCGACGATAGTCCGGATCGTCCAGCGGTCCGGGCGCAGCTCCGGGTCGTCGAGCTCCTCCCAGGCGATCGGGGCGGAGACCGGACCGCCCGCCGCCGGCCGAACGGAGTACGGCGCGACAAGCGTCTTGATCGACGCGTTCTGGGTGTAGTCGAGGCGCGCGCGGCCTCTGCGCGCCTCCTTCGCCCATTCCCACGACACGAGCTCGGGGACGGCGGCACCCACGGCTCGCGAGACGCGTTCGACCCAGGCACTTGTCTCGTCGAATCGGTAGCGCGGCACGATCGGGATCCAGATCTGGACGCCGCGCTTGCCGGTGGTCTTCGGGTAACCCCGAACACCGAGATGTCCGAGCGCCGTTCGGTAGAGCCGGGCGAGGGTCAGCGTCTCCTCCCAGGTCGTCCGATCGCCCGGGTCGATGTCGATGAGCGCGAACGTCGGCTGCCACGGTTCAGGCAGCTTGCCGGTCCACGCGTGAATCTCGAAGCTCGCCTGGTTTCCGAGCCACGCGAGCGTGGCGGCGCGGTCCGCGATCAGGTGGTCGTTGGCGGCGCGATCGGTTCGGCCGTCGAGCCCCACCTCGCGCCAGCGGGTCAGCCAGGCCGGGGCCGTGTCCGGGATGTCCTTCTGCCAGAAGCCCGGGGCGCCGGCCCCGTTCGGAAATCGCTGCAGGTTGAGCGGCCGGTTGGCGAGGTGCGGCAGCATCGTTGGCGCGATCCGGGCGAAGTAGCGGATCAGCTCGCGCTTGGTGATCGGCGGCTCGCCTGCGAACAGGACCTTGTCCAGGTTGGTCAGCTTCAGGTCGTGACCGCCGATCCGCCAGGCGCCCTCCTTGCCAAGGCGCTCGAGCGCCTCGAGCTCGTCCGCGGTCATGCCGGAGGGTGTCCCTCCGCCGTCAATCTCCCTTGGGTGATGGCGCGGTCGTTCCGACCCTGTGGGTATCTCCCAAGGGCGATAGTCGGAGGGGTCGTCTCCCCCGGAGGGGTCGTCTCCCCCGGAGGGGTCGTCTCCCCCGGAGGGGTCGTCCCCGCCGCCCGCCTCGCCAAGCATCGCCTCAGCGGTGCGAACCGCCTCGGCCGTCGCCAGAGGTCGCTCGCGGGTGACGGTCGACGGATCACGTCCCTCCTCGATCCCCTTGAATGCGGCCTGACGGACCATCCCGTCGCGCGACCAGCCGCCCAGCTCGGCGCGGATGACGAGCTCGGGCCGGACCCAGCGGATATCGCGAAGGTCGCCGCCCCAACGGCCGCGGTAGTCGCGTGGCGGGGGCGGGTCGAATGCCGGCTCGTCGGTTTCCATCGCTGCTAGACGCTCCCGTACTAGCCGCCGTGTCCGCCCGTCGAACCCAGAGCCGACCTTGCCGCTGAAGCGGAGCCGCCCGCCTTCGTAGACGCCGACCGCGACCGCACCGAGATCCTTGGCATTGCCCGTGCCTGGGGTCCAGCCTCCCACCACGAGCTCCTGTTCGGGGCGGATCTTGAGCTTCAACCAGGCCGCCGAACGGCGTCCCGGCTCGTAGCGCGAGCGTCGAAGCTTGGCGATGACGCCTTCGAGCCCTTGCGCACGCGCCGCGTCATAGAAAGCCAGCCCCTCCCCGCTGACGTGGGCCGCGAAGCGGACGCGCGGGTGCGGCCGGAGCACGCTCTGGAGCAACCGCTTACGGTGCTCCAGCGGGACGTTCAGCAGCGATCGGCCGTCGAGATAGAGCAGATCGAACGCCTGGTAGACCAGCCCCTGCGCCGTCGCGTCGCCGAGTCGCTCCTGGAGGAGGCCGAAGTCCGGGCGTCCGGCGTGGTCGAGCGCGACCACCTCGCCATCGACGATCGCCTGGCCAGCCTCGATCCAGGTGGGCGGGCTGAGCAGCCGCGGAAAATAGGACTCGGCGTCGTTCAGGTTGCGCGTCCAGATGCGTACCTTGCGGTCGGTCACGACCGCCTGGACTCGATAACCGTCCCACTTGATCTCGTAGAGCCAATCCGGGTCGCTGAATGGCTTCGAGGCGAGGGTCGCCAGCATCGGCTCGATCCGCGCGGGCAGCGGGGCCTCCACCGCTCCGGCCAGGTCGATCTCGGCGTTCGCTGCCGGCGCCTGCCCGATCCAGAGAGCGTCGCGCGCAGCCTTGACATCGTCGTTGGTTCGTCCAGTCTTGACGCTCTGAGGGTAGCCCTCGCCATCCCAGCCGGCTTGGGCAGCCTCGTCTCGCTTGTGGATCAGCAACCACTGCTCGCCGGCATCGTCTTCGAACGCGCGTGCGGCGGGGTCGTCTCCCTTGCGCTTCCGACCGCTCGTCCGAACGATCGTGAAGCGGCCCTTCAGCTTCTCGCCCTGAAGGCGGAACTTCAGCTCACCGGCTGCGATCGCGGTCGCGGCATCGAGCGTGGGCGTCTCGGATTCCCAGGTCCCCCAGTCCCAGACGATGACATCACCGGCGCCGTACTGCCTGGCCGGGATCACGCCCTCGAAATCGAAGTACTCGATCGGGTGATCTTCGACATGGATGGCCATCCGCCGCTGGCCCGGATCCAGTGTCGGCCCGCGCGGAACCGCCCAGGAGACGAGGACGCCGGCCACCTCGAGCCGGAGGTCGTAGTGGAGGCGGGTCGCACGGTGGCGCTGGACGACATAGCGCCCGCTGCTCGCTTGGGCGCCGGGGCCGGCCGGCGCGGTCCCGCTCGCCGGCGCGGTCCCGCTCGCCGGCGCTGGTTCGGGCGTCTTGGCGAAGTCGCGTTTGCGGCGGTATTCGTCGAGTGGCATCGCGCTGAGTGTGCCGAGCGCGGCGCCGTCGCGCAAAGTCGGC